>NZ_JBFTNJ010000088.1:0-10198 GCF_056397425.1 Arthrobacter sp. 05N33_2 | reverse complement strand
CACCCGTTCGCCACTAATCCCCGGTGCAAGCACCGGATCATCGTTCGACTTGCATGTGTTAAGCACGCCGCCAGCGTTCATCCTGAGCCAGGATCAAACTCTCCGTTGAAGTAAAACAGACACAACATGCGCCCCCGGGAAAACGGGATACACACGCTGCACAAAATTTGAAACCAGCCAAAAACACCAGACCACACCACGGGGTGGCGGGCCCGGCAAATTCAACCAATTCAATACAATAAATTGGTATCAACAAACTTGGCACACTATTGAGTTCTCAAACAACAGACACATTCGAATACTTGCCGAAACAATTCATTTCCATGAATTCTTTATTCCGCTTTTCTTCGCTGCGATGTTTACAGCTTATTTCATTCATTTCCACTTTGCAAATTCGCGATTTTCATCGGAATTTCGCTTTGCGGAGCGAATCCGCCCAGCAGAATTGAAGCAATTTTCATTATGTGCGCCTGGCGCATGAAGAATTGCTTCTCATTTGTGGGGGTTTGTCACCACTCAACGGCGGCAACTCAGAAAACAATACACGCTCCTTCCCGGCCGTGCAAATCGGCCGGGAAGGAGCGTGCAGGTGCGTTTTCGGTACCAGTCAGGATCCGGTACCAGTCAGGATCCCGTGCTGGTCAGGGCGCGGCGACTTCCACCGTTGCCAGGTTCTTCTTGCCCCGGCGCAGAAGCAGGTAGCGCCCGTGCAGCAACTCGCTGGCCGCAATAACGGCGTCGGGGTCAGATACCTTCGCATTGTTGACGTAGGCGCCGCCCTCCCCCACAGTGCGGCGTGCGGCGGACTTGCTCTCAGACAGACCGGAGGCGACCAGCAGCTCGATGATGCCCAGGGCGCCGGCGTCAACCGTGGCGGAGGGCAGCTCGGAGGTCGCCGCCTTCAGTGTCGCTTCGTCCAGTACGGAGAGGTCGCCGTTGCCGAACACCGCGGCGGAAGCCGCAATGACCTTCTCGGTGGCGTCCACGCCATGGACGAGCGAAGTCACCTCGTAGGCCAGCTTTCGCTGGCCCTCGCGGGCGAAGGGCCGTTCGGCGATCGCGAGCTCCAGTTCCTCAATCTCGGCGCGGCTCAGGAAGGTGAACACTTTGAGTCGGTCCGCGACGTCGGCGTCCGCCGTGTTGAGCCAGAACTGGTAGAACGCGTACGGGCTGCACATGGTTGGATCCAGCCAGATCGCGTTGCCCTCGCTCTTGCCGAACTTGGTGCCGTCAGAGTTGGTGATGAGCGGCGTTCCCAGGGCGTGGACGTGCTTGCCCTCAACCTTGCGGATGAGCTCGGTGCCACTGGTGAGGTTGCCCCACTGATCCGAGCCGCCGGTCTGCAGCATGCAACCGTAGTCGCGGAACAACTGCAGGTAGTCCATGCCCTGCAGGATCTGGTAGCTGAACTCCGTGTAGCTGATGCCTTCGTCGGAACTGAGGCGGGAGGCAACGGCGTCCTTGCGGAGCATGGTGCCGACACGGTAGTGCTTGCCGATCTCGCGCAGGAAGTCGATGGCGCTCAGGGGCGCCGTCCAGTCCAGGTTGTTGACCATCCGGGCCGCGTTGTCGCCCTCGAAGCTCAGGAACCGACGGACCTGGGCCTGAAGGTAGCCCACCCACTCGGACACGGTGTCCTTGGTGTTCAGGGTGCGTTCCGCCGTCGGACGCGGATCACCGATCAAGCCCGTGGAGCCGCCCACGAGTCCGAGCGGCTTGTGGCCGGCCAGCTGGATCCGGCGCATGAGCAGCAGCTGGACCAGGTTGCCCAGGTGCAGGCTCGGCGCGGTCGGATCGAAGCCGCAGTAATACGTCACGGGGTCGCCGGCGAGGAGCTTTTCGAGCTCCGCCTCATCCGTGGAGACGTGGACAAGGCCGCGCCATTTCAGCTCCTGCCAGATATTGGCAAAGCTGGGATCGTTCTGCTGGGCATCGAGAATATTTAGCTGGGACACGGAATCTAAGTTAGCAGGATCAACCGGGCCGCAGCGCAGGTGACGCCCGCCGGCCCGGGCCTACTCCTCGATGCCTGCCGGGACTCCGGCGGCGGCGATGAGCCGCAGGCGCTGGGTGGGCCGGGTCAWGGCCACGTACAGGTCACCCACCCGGCCGTGCTCGTGGTTGAGCATGTCGGTCGGTTCCAGGACCACGACGCCGTCGAATTCCAGCCCCTTCGCCTCGCGGGGACTGATCACCACGATGTCCTGCGCGTAACTCCCGGCGCCCGTCCCGACCCGGTGGCCGTACACGGCCCGCAGTGCCGCGCTGGCCTCGGGGAGAAGGCCGCCGTCGGCGATGACCGCCAGCAGGCCGCCCTCGATGGCGTCCAGTTCCTCCGGAAGCACCTCGACGAGCTTGTTGACGATCTGGCCCTGGCCGACTTTGTCGATGACCGGGGACCAGCGCCCTTCCCGCACGGCCTTGGGCGCCGAAACCACCAATCCGGCCGCGGTCGCCATGCGGGCGGCGGCCTCGGCGATCTGGGACGGGGTGCGGTAGTTGACGGTCAGCTCCTCGAGCTGCCAGCGGTCGCCGAACATGGGGCCCAGGGCGCTGTGCCAGGAGTTGGCACCGGCAACAGAACTGGTCTGCGCGATGTCGCCCACGATCGTGAAGGACTTCAGCGGGCAGCGGCGGACCAGCAGCCGCCACTGCATGGGTGACAGCTCCTGCGCTTCGTCCACCACAATGTGCCCGAAGGCCCAGGAACGGTCCGTGGTGGCACGCTCTGCAGCGGTCAGCCGCGTCTCACGCTCCTGGTTCTGGTCCACCAGGTCTTCGGCCGTGACAAGGACGTCCACACCGGCGGTTTCCATGTTGACCAGGGTCTGCTTGGCGTTGGCCAGGTCGCGGGCCCGGTCTTGTTCCTGCTGCGCCAGGCCGCGCCCGGCGGCGGCATCAAGCTCGCCGAGCAATTCGGCAGCCTCGTCCAGCAGCGGAACGTCGGACTCGGTCCAGGGCGAATCGGCCGGGCGGAGCAGCAGCGCGCGTTCTTCCGGGCTGAGGTTCGGGGTGYATGCCTCGAGAATGGCCGGCTTGCTGAGCAGCTCCCCCACGAGTTTCTCCGGGGTCATCGGCATCCAGCACAGGTTCAGGGCGATCCGGACATCCCGGGCCGAGCGGACATCCTCCGCCAGGTACGAGCGGTCGGCGTTGTTGCCGATGTTGCCTGCCTCCACCAGCTCCGTCATCTGCTCGGTCAATTCGCGAAGCAGGATCTTGACGAAGGAGACGCGGGCCTCGTTGTGCGGTTTGCCCGTGGCGCGCGCCCTCTCCTTGGCGCGGCGGACCTGCCTGGGTGTGAGGACCAGTTTGCGGCCGTCCACCTCAAGGGTCCGGTTTCCGGCCGGAATGCGCTGCCGGTTGGCCACGGCGTTGGCGACCACCTCGGCCATGTCGAGCCGGCCCTTGATGGCGGCGACGGCGGAGTCCGGCTCGGCCACGGCGGTGATGCCGGGCATCAGCCGGCCCAGGCTCGCCATGACGACGCCGGTCTCGCCGAGCGAGGGCAGCACGCGTTCGATGTACTTCATGAAGGACGACGTCGGCCCCACCAGCAGGACGCCGGCGCTCTTGAGCCGGTCCCGGTGCGTGTAGAGCAGGTACGCGGCGCGGTGCAGGGCGACAGCGGTCTTGCCCGTGCCCGGGCCACCCTGGACCACGAGGGCGCCGGAGATGGAGGAACGGATGATCCGGTCCTGCTCGGACTGGATGGTGCCGACGATGTCTGACATCCGGCCCGTCCGCTTGGAGTTCAGGGCAGCCAGCAGGGCACCCTCGCCCTGGAGCGAATCGTTGTCGGCGAGCATGCCGGCGTCGAGCACGTCATCCTCGATTGCCTTGACCTCGCGGCCCTGCAGGATCAGATGGCGGCGGCGGCGGACGCCCTGCCGGTCGAATGCCGTGGCCTGGTAGAAATGGCCGGCCTCGGGCGCACGCCAGTCCACCATGAGCCGCTGCAGGTCCTCGGTGGTCAGGCCGATGCGGCCGATGTACTGGGCCTCCCCGGAATCCAGGTCCAGGCGGCCGAACACGAGCCGGTCATCGACGGCGTCGAGCTGGGCAAGGCGGTCCTCGTAGAGGGCGGCGAAGGCATCACGTTCGGAAACGTTCTGCATGGTGCCCACGGCACCGGCCCGGCGCACCTGGGCCAGCTGGGTGCGCTTCTCCGCCCGCAACTCATCGAGCCGGGCGTAAAGTCCGGCCACATAGTCGCGTTCATGGGCCAAATCAGCGTCGTGCATCGAACGTTCCCCTATCGAAAAAGACAGACCCACCATTCTACAGCCATTTCGGCGGCACGGCTGTTGCATGTCGCCGAACAATGCCAAGGCAGTCTTCGTCAGGGAATTCTACCGACACGTCCCGGATGGTCCAGCCCGGCAGGCCCGCTAGATCCGCAACAGGGACCGGACGTTGTGGCCGGTCAGGGCCGTGCGGCCGCCAAGATCGTCGAGTTCCATGACCACACCGATGCCGGCCACGTGGATCCCGCACCGCTCGAACAGCCGCGCCGCGGCGCCGAGCGTGCCGCCCGTAGCGAGCACGTCGTCGAGGATCAGCACCCGGCTCCCCGGCGCCAGGTCCGTGGTGTGCAGCTCAAGGGTGGCGGTGCCGTACTCCAGGGCGTAGTCCTCGGAGAACACCTCGCGCGGAAGCTTGCCGGCCTTGCGGACCGTGATGACCCCGGTCCCGGTGGCGTAGGCGGCGGCCGCCGCGAGCAGGAAGCCGCGGGCCTCCACTCCGGCGACGGCGTCGAACTGGCCCTGGAAAGGTCCCACCAGGGCATCGACGACGGCCCCGAAGGCGGCGCCGTCGGCGAACACCGGGGTCAGGTCCTTGAAGCTGACCCCTGGTTTGGGATAGTCCGGGATGGTGGCGCACAGGCTCTTGATCAGCTCATCCACCGGCATTGCAGTCGTCGTCTGGTTCGGGTCGCTTTGATTCACCCATCCACCTTACTGGCTGGTAGCGGGAAGCCTCCCGGGCCCCGGCCTCCCGGCCCGCCGGCTCCGCGGCAACCCGCCGGCCATCGAATGTTCACGCTGTCGGTGCCGGATTCGCCGCTCCTGTCCATCCCGCCGGTGATTGAATGCTCGAATGCGACACGAAATCGTCCTCTCCGGCCATGGGATTCGGCTGGTTCCGCTGGCCCCRCACCATGCGGCAGGCCTCTTCGATTTTGTGGACGCCGGCATGTGGGCAGGCATGGCGGCGCCGATGCCGGGGACTGCCCGCGAGCTGGCGGCGCTGTTCCGGTCACGGCTGGAGGATCCCGCCACCATCCCGTTCGCCGTGACGGACGGGCGCACAGGCGCCCTGCTGGGCACGACGTCCCTCCGCGACTACGTTCCGGACCAGCAACGCCTGGAAATCGGCGGAACATTCTACGGGCGGCAGTTCTGGGGCAGCCACGTCAATCCGGCGAGCAAGCACATGCTCCTCGCCTACGCCTATGAGGTACTGGAAGTGGACCGGGTGGCTTTCCGCTGCGACGCCCGCAACACCCGGAGCGCGACGGCGATCGAACGCCTCGGCGCACAATTCGAGGGGGTCCTCCGCGGCCACCGCGCGGCGCCAGGCGGGGGACGCGCGGACACCGCCGTCTTCTCGATCCTCTCGCAGGAGTGGCCGCACGTGCGCGAGGACCTGCGGCGCCGGCTCGCCCCCTTCGCCGTCGGCGCCGGCTACTCGCTGGGCAGCTTCGCAGCCACCTGGAACCCCTAATCCCCTGCCGCTGGAGGCAAGGCGTCCGGCTCCGGCGGGCGCAGGAGTTCGTTGGCAAGCCCGTAGGAGACGATGTCCAGCGCTTTTCGGAGCGCGCGTTCGGCGTCGAACCGCCCGGCTGCCACGCGGCTCAGCCGGGCGTAGTCCCCGGCCCATCCGGACCGGCGGAACCTGTCGGCGTCACCGTGAAGGAGCCGTCCATAGAGGACGTCCTCGAACAAGTCATGGTCGGCCAGGGCGATTTCGGCCATCAGCGCCTCGCGGTCCCGGATCATGCCGTTGGTGAACATCCCGGCCGCTTCCGCTGCGCCTTGGGCTAGCCGGGAGTCCGCCGAGTAGTTGCACAGGCGCAGCGCCCGCACCACGAGTTTGAGCGAAACGTGTTCTTCGGGAACGATGAATTTGCGCAGCAGGGCCGCGCGGAAGAGCTCAATCCAGTGCCGGCGCTCTGCTTCGACGGAGTCCGCCGCGACCTGCCCGCCATCGGGGGTGAACAGTTCCACCATCCGGAAGTACTCGGTGGCCAGCTCCGCGAAGATCTGGAGCCGCTCCAGCTCGCTGCCCGGTTTTCCGCGCTTTCCCTCGCCCATACTGCTCCATCATCCCCCACCACACGTGCCTGCATCAGGGCGCGGGAACGGGGCGCACACAGTGCCCGCTACCTCACGCGCCGCGGGCGCTTGGCGCCTTTGCCGGCTTTGCCGCCTTGTAGCGGGAGACGGTCGGGTCGCCGCTGAGCCAGAACCGCCAGGGGTACTCGTGGCTGCCGCCGTCGCCGGAGACGCCGACGCGCGGACCGGAGCTGATGCCCGCGGCGACCCCCTCCGGCGGGTACGCGGCCGGTTCCAGCCGGAAYGGCGGCGCGAGGGCATCCCGCCCGCTGTCCGCCGTCGTCAGTCCCAGCGCGGTGGCCAGCCGGGCCGGCCCGCTCGCGAGGTCGACATCCGATTTCGACGTCGGCCGCCTGGCCCTCGCCAGCTCATGTCCCGCGACCACTTCGCCGGCCCGCAGCAGGAGCGCCGATGCCACGCCCTCGGGCCCGCACACGATATTGGCGCAATGGTGCATCCCGTACGTGAAATACACGTAGAGGTGGCCGGCCGGGCCGAACATCGGGGCGTTGCGGGCCGTTTGGCCGCGAAAGGTGTGGGACCCGGGGTCAGGGTGGTGCGAATCATGCGGGCCCAGGTATGCCTCCACTTCGGTAATCCGAACCGAGACGGATCCGCCGGGCCCGTCGTGCGTCAGCACCGCGCCGAGGATCAGCGGCGCCACGTGCCGGGCATCGGCCGAGAGCAGCTCGCGGACGGTCTCGGCCGCGCCGGACTGGGCAGGAAGCGGGCTGGAAGTCATGCTCAGACTTTAACAAACACCGCCGAAGGAGAGGACGGCCGTGTCCGAATTCCGCTAGCAGCTGCTCCGCGAAGCTGGCAGGATGGGGTGATGGACTTCTGGCAGCGCTACCGGGCAATCGATGCCCGGGACACCCGATTCGACGGGCAGTTCTACACAGCTGTCCGGACCACCGGCATCTATTGCCGGCCCTCGTGCCCCGCGCGGACGCCCAAGGCGGACAATGTCACGTTCTATGAAACGTCCGCCGCGGCGCACGACGCCGGCTACCGTGCGTGCAAACGCTGCCTGCCCGAGGCCGTGCCGGGTACGCCGGCCTGGAACGTGCGCTCCGATATCGCCGGCCGGGCCATGCGGCTCATCAATGACGGCGTGATCAACCGCGACGGCGTCGAGGGGCTCGCGGCCCGGCTCGGATACTCCTCGCGCCAGCTCAACCGGATCCTCAGCCACGAACTCGGCGCCGGCCCGCTGTCCCTGGCGCGGGCGAGCCGCGCCCAGACCGCCCGCACCCTGCTGGTCTCCACCGCCATGAAAGTCTCGGACATCGCCTTCGCCGCCGGATTCAGCAGCGTGCGCCAGTTCAACGAGACCATCGGCGAGGTCTTTGCGATGACGCCTTCCGCGCTCCGGGCCACAGCCAGGCATCACCGCTCCCCCGCGGCGACCACAGCGCTCACACTCAACCTTCCGTACCGCGAACCGTTCGACCCGGGCGTCTTTGATTTTTTGGCAGTCCGCGCCATCCCCGGGATCGAGGAAGGTACCTCCACTTCCTACGCCCGGACCCTGCGGCTGACGCACGGCGATGCCCGCTTCCGGGTGGATTACGACGCCGGCGCGCCCGGGCGTCCGCTCGTGCTGACCATCGGCGCCGTCGACCTCCGGGATCTGGCCGCCCTGCTGAGCAGGGTCCGCCGGCTGCTGGACCTGGACGCCGATCCGGTCGCCATCGATGCCGCCCTCGAGGCCGACTCCCGGCTGGCCGCCGCGGTGGCGCGCACGCCGGGCATGCGGATGCCCGGCGCCGTTGATCCGCAGGAACTGCTGATCCGGGCGATGATCGGCCAACAGATCACCGTGGCCGCCGCGCGGACCGCCCTGGTCCAGCTTTCCGCGGTCGGAAGCGCGAGCCTGGTGCCCGACGACGGCCTCCACCGGCTTTTCCCGACGGCCGAGCAGATCGCCGGGACCGGCTTCGAACTGCTCCGAGGCCCGCAGCGGCGGATCGATGCTGTCCGGGACGCCGCGGCGGCGATGGCCTCGGGCGACCTCGACTTCGGCTACGGCGATGACGTGCAGGGGCTGGAGGCCAAACTCCTGCCCCTGGCCGGCGTCGGGCCGTGGACCGTGGGATACGTCGCGATGCGGGTCATCGGCGCGCCGGATGTGTTCCTGGCCAACGACGCCGCGGTCCGCAACGGTATCCGTTCACTCGCCGAGACCCCCGACGGCGCCACACTTACCCCGGATTTCCGTGAGGTCAGCCCCTGGCGCTCCTACGCCACCATGCACCTGTGGCGCGCAGCAGCGGCTGCCCAGGCCGCGGCGCGCAAGCCGTCCCTGCCGCCGAGGCAGGCTCCAACGCAGAACCACAAGCAGACTCCGAAGCAGACTCCGAAGGAAGCGAAACCATGAAAGCCCAGCTGTTGACCATGTCCACCCCGGACGGTCCGTTCACCATCATTGCCCGGGACGGGGCTGTCTTGTCGTCGGGCTGGACCGCCGTTCCCGGCGAGCTGACCGGCCAGATCCACGCTGACCTGCTTCCGGCCGAATTCGAGACCGTCACCGGGCTCGGCGGGATCTCCGAAGCCGTGGAGGCGTTCTATGCCGGCGATCCGGAGCCGGCCATGGGGGTGCCGGTGCTGCAGAAGTCCGGTCCGTTCCGCAGCCATGCCTGGGACGTGCTGCGCACGGTCGCGCCGGGGCGCCCGGTGACCTACACGGAGTATGCGGAGCTGTCCGGCAACGCCAAGGCCGTCCGGGCGGCGGCCAGTGCCTGCGCCTTCAACGCGGCGGCACTGTTTGTTCCCTGCCACCGCGTCATCCGCACCGACGGGACCCTGGGCGGCTTCCGCTGGGGGCTGGCCGTCAAGGGCAGCCTGTTGGACCGGGAGCGCGAAGCAGCCCTCGCGACGGCACGGGCCTAGGCCCTATTCCATAGCCTGCCGGACCCAGGCGTGCTCAGTTGTTGACGGGCGCACCGTGTGCGAGGGACGGCCTGCCGGACCCGGGCGGGCTCAGTTGTTGACCGGAACGCCGGCAGGCCAGGGCAGCAGCTTCGGAAGGTCGACGCCGTCGGCCGCGGCGGTGGCGCGCAGGCTGCCGAGGGTGGGGTTGCGGCCGGCGAGCCACGCGGCGATGTCCGTGAGCATGCCGTTGATCACGGTCGAGGTTCCGCCGCTCCCGATGGCCACCGCGGGCAGGCCAAGCGGCTGCAGCACGAAGCGCTGGCCCTCGGGTACCCGCGCGGAGAGGAAATCGAAAAGGTGCCCGCAGAACGGGCGGCTCCAGGTTTCCGGTCCGTGGCCGGTGCCGAGATCGGCGGCATGGATGACGAGTTCGCGCCACAGTGCCAGGCCGCCGTCGAAGACGACTCCTCCGCGGTAGGTGATGGGCTCACGCCAGCCGGCCGCGTCGAGGGAGTCGAAGGCGCGCAGGGCCCGGTCCAACGCCGCGTCGAGGTCGGCCCGGTGCTGCGCGAGGCTGTGGCCGGCCGCCATCTCGATGGCGCGGTTGCGCCCCTCGAAGCCGCCGTCATAGAGTTCGACGCCCTCGCCGCGGGCGGCATATTCGAGCTGCCGGCCCATCGCGTTGGYAATCCCGCAGATGTGGGCCAGCACGTGCCCGCGGCTCCAGCCGGGCAGTTCCGACGGCGCTTTGATGTCCTGTTCCGTCAGTTTCGCGGCGATTCCGGCCACGACTCCGGCGGCGCGGTGCAGTTCTGCCCGAAGGTTCTCTGGTGTGATTGAGGTCATGGCGCCCATCCTAAACCGAGCCACCCGATTAAGTCGGATTAACTGAGCGATGCCCGGTCAGCGGGGCGCGTAGCGGTGCCGGATGTGCCGGCGGTCGTGCCGGGCCTGCCAGAATTCGATTTCGCGCGGCCGGAGGG
>NZ_JBFTNJ010000087.1:0-10664 GCF_056397425.1 Arthrobacter sp. 05N33_2 | reverse complement strand
TCCCGGTAGTCGATGGTGGCCATGACCTGGGGCCGGAGCCCGCCCGCGGCGGGCAGCCCTCCGGTGGCGAGGGCCGCCTTGCACGCGCCGACCAGCCCGTCGAGCAGCTTCTGGGGCCGGGAGCGGAGGTCCAGGGACGGCAGTGCGGGGTCCTCTCGCGTGGCGGGCTCCGCAGCCGGGCCTGGCGCACCCGCCGCCGCGGACCCGTCACCCGCCGTGTGGCCGGTGGTGGTGCCTTGGCCGGTGTCTGGGTCGGTGCGGGGGTTGGTGGCGGTGTTCATCACGGTGATCAGGTATTCGAACTGGTCCGTGGTGGCGAAGATTTCCAGGTGTTGCAGGCCGTGCCGGGGTTTGCGGAGGAAGGCGCCCTGGAGCTGGCGGAGCAGTTCCTCGGAGGGTTCGGCGCCGTCCTGGTCCAGTGCCTCGGCCCAGCTGCGGCTGATCCGGGCCAGGAAGTCGGCGTCGTTCTCGATGGCCGTCGCGGTCAGGGCATGTTCCATCGCCGCGACGGCCTCCGGGAGGCAGCTGTGCCGGACCCGGTCCAGGGCGAGCGTGACGAGGGTCGCGGCCCGGGATGCGACCTCGCCGGCCGCGACGGCGGCTCCGAGCTCCGGGTGTACGGGCGGGATGGGCCGGCCGGCGAGTCCCTGCCGGGGCAGCAGCGTGTCGGCCAGCGCCAGCCGGCGCTTGGCCTTGGCGGCGCTGATCCGCAGCCGCGCCCGCAAAAAATCTGTGGCGTTCCGGTAGCCGTCATCCGCCGCAGCAGACATCCCAATTTGCCCGGCAAAGTCACCGCGGGGGCCAGTTCCGGCCCCGGCATGCGTCCCGCCGACAGGTGCGCCGTGAGCCCCGGCGTCGGACAGGGCATCAGCTCCCCCGCCGGCCCCTGCATCCGTCCCGCCGTCGGATTCCTGTTTCCAGCCCGTGGGCCAGCCCGCCTGGGCCGCTTCCTCACCCCAGCCGTGTGCGGCCGGCGCGGTGAACGCGGCGTGTTTGCGCGTCCGCTCTACCGCAGCCGCGGCAACGAGCTGGAAGTATTCGACCGTGCGGGACAGGTCCTCGACGTGGCCGGCAAAGTCCGCGGCCTCCCGCAAGCCAAACCAGGGGGAATCGACATCCGCAGCCGGGTTCGAAGCCCGCAGCGCCGCCAGCGCCGAGTCCACCGCCGCACCCGCGGCGCCCAGAGCGCCGCCGGCTGCGTCAGCCGCGCCGGGAACGGCGGCCAGGCGGGGATGCCGGGAGGACACAGCCGGGCCGGCCCACGGGGCCCGGTCCGGGATGAACTCTCCAATGGCTTCCATAACTAAACTCTGCCAGAGGGGTACGACAGACATAGCGGAAGCCATTCCTGCTGGCGCGCGACTCATAGTGGGTGACTCCCGGCAGCGCACTTCAGAGCATCTGGAGCCCATAGGGCACGTCCGGGCACGTAACACTGCGTACGACCCCCGCCCTCCTACGGACCGGTGCGTGGCAAGCTGTAGGGATGGACAGCACAGCCGCTCCCCAAGTCGGGGAATCACCGTTCGCACCACTGCTGCCGGGCGATCCGCGCCGCCCGTTGGGCCCACGCGATCCTGGCGATGCCTGGGTCGATGGCGACCGGGGGCGGTTCTGGGGTCGGTTCGGTTCCGCCGGGCTTCTGGTCCACGACCCCGCCAAGGGGGTCCTGCTCCAGCACCGCGCCTTGTGGAGCCATCAGGGCGGCACTTGGGGGCTCCCCGGCGGCGCCCTGCACCAAGGGGAAGAAGCCATCCACGGCGCGTTGCGGGAAGCACACGAGGAAGCGGCCGTGCCTCCGGGGAATCTCCAGGTCCTGTTTACGTCGGTGTTCGACGTCGGCTACTGGTCTTACACCACCGTGGTGGCCGTTGCCCTGCAGCCGTTCGAGGCCGCGATCAGTGATGCGGAAAGTATCGAACTGCAGTGGGTGGGGATTGACGGCGTCGGCGGCAAGGAACTGCACCCGGGCTTCGCCGCGGCCTGGCCGGGGCTGCGCAGCAGGCTCACTGAGGCCCGGCGCATCGCCGGCCGCCTGTAATCAGCCGGAGTCAGTGGTCCCGGGGCGCGGGCCGTCGGCGGTACAGCCAGATGAGTCCCAGGATCGGCAGCAGGAGCGGGATGAATCCGTAGCCGCGGCCAAACAGGGACCATACTGTCTCGTGCGGGAAGTTTACCGAGTCGAACACGCTGAGTGCTCCCACCACCAGGACGCCCACAAGCTCCACCAGGACTGCCGCCACCGAGACCTTGAACGCGGTGCGCCCCGGCTTCGCCAGAGACACGGTGGCCACGACGTAGACGGCGGCGGCGAACGCGGACAGCAGGTACGCCAGCGGCGCCTCGGAAAACTTGGTGAGAATCTGGTAGCCGGCCCGGGCCGTCGCCGAAATCGCGAAGATGGCATAGACAGCAATCAGCAGCCGTCCCGGCCCGGTGTTGCGGGTATCGGTCGTCGCCGGCGCAGTGTCGGCGGATCCAGCGTCCGCCGGCCCAGTGGTCCGGGACGCCGGCGCCGCCGGGTTTCCGGTGCCGTCGTGCGGGGAGTTTGCGCTCACGTTTTCTGCCTCTTCCATCTCAATACCAGATCTGGTTCATGCGCGCSGCCATCACCAGGGCRGTGACGCCGACSGCGGCCAGGACAAAGTTGCTCCAGCGGGTCCGCTCCAGGATGGACCAGTACACGGCCCCAATCGGGAGGATCAGCGCCGTCGCCAGATAGCCCCAGAACTCCCAAGCCTCCCCCGCGATCCGCTCGCCGCTGGCCACCCGGACAATCGAACCCCCCAGATAGACCAGGAGGGCAAGTTCGACGGCGGCCACCGACAGTATCGTCGTGTCGTTGGGCGCCTTCTTCAGGAGGCCCGCGACGACGCAGATGATGCTGGAGAGCAGGCCAACCACCAGAATGATGTAGAAATACGCGTCCACTACTGGCCGGCCAGCTTTTCTGTGGGCTGCTTATCTGTGGGCTGCTTATCTGTGGCCGGCTTGCCGTTGCCGGGCTTTTCGTTGCCGGGCTTTTCATTATCCGGCGCGAAGACGAGCACTGGTTTGGCGTAGCTTCCCGCATCGGCCAGGAGGGCCACGAGCGAACCGTCCGGCGCGAACGCCGCTGCCGGTTTGTCCGCGGTCGCTGCCTCCGGTGTGCCTGCCGCTGCTCCGGCTCCGATCCTGCGGCCGAAGGAAATCTCAGTGGTTTCCGCCTCGCTGAGTTCACGGTTCGGCATCAGCGCCCGGGCCGCGTCCGAGATTTCCAGGACGTCCAGCGTCTCGGCCAATTGTTCGAGCGTATGTGCCTGATCAAGGGTGTATGGACCCACTTGAGTCCTCCGCAGTGCAGTCAGGTGGCCGCCRACGCCGAGAGCATCGCCGAGGTCGCGGGCCAGGGCACGGATGTAGGTACCGGAGGAGCACTCCACGGTGACGTCCACGTCGAGTGACTCGCCGTCGTGGACGGGACGGGTCTCGTGGATCTCAAAGCGGTGGATCGTCACCGGCCGGGCTGCGAGTTTGACCTCTTCACCGGACCGGACCCGGGCGTAGGCGCGTTCGCCGTTGACCTTGATGGCGCTGACGCTGCTGGGAACCTGCTCGATTTCCCCGATCAGTGCCGCGACGCCGGCGCGGACGGCGTCTACGGTGACCCCGGCGGCGCTGCGGGTGGCGGTGACCTCGCCTTCGGCGTCGTCCGTCACGGTGGATTCACCGAGCCTGATGGTGGCGGTGTAGGTCTTGGACGTGCCCACGATGTAGGTCAGCAGCCGGGTGGCCTTGTTGATGCCCACCACCAGAACGCCGGTGGCCATCGGATCCAGTGTCCCGGCGTGGCCGACCTTTCGGGTACCGGCAATCCGCCGCATCCGTCCAACCACATCGTGGCTGGTCCAACCTTGCGGCTTGTCTACTATCACCAGTCCAGAAAGCACGCCTCCCAGTATATGCGGGCCGGCCCCGCCCCGACGCCCACAGTCCCGCCGCCACCGCGGACGCCGGGCGTTAGGATGGCAGACATGCCCGAGCTTGCCGCACATGTCCGCGACGTCCCGATTAACCAGATCCGCGAGATCACCGAAGCCGCCTGGGGAACGCCCGGTGCGATCGTGCTGAGTATCGGGGAGCCGGGCTTCGCAGTCCCCCGCCATGTCCTCGAGGCCGGCATGGCGTGCTTGGACCGGGACGAGACCAACTACACACCTAACGCCGGGATCCCCGCGCTGCGGGAGGCCTTCGCCGCCCGCTTCCGTGAACACAATGCGACGCCGGTCGGCGCGGAGCGCGTGTACGTGGTCGACGGCGCCCAGCAGGGCCTGCATTTCGCCATGAGCCTGTTGCTCTCCCCCGGGGATGAGATCCTCATCCCCAATCCCGGCTACCCCACCTTCGCGATGACGAGCAGCCTGCTGCACGCCGTTCCGGTCCGCTACCCGCTGTACCCGGAGCACGATTCCAGCCACGGATCGAGGACATCGAGGCGCTCATCACGCCCCGAACCAAGGTGCTGATCCTGAATTCCCCGTCCAACCCGCTCGGCGCTGTCCTGGGCGAGGACCTGACCCGCCGGCTCGTGGAGCTGGCGAGGCGGCACGATCTGTGGGTCATCTCCGACGAATGCTACGAGGCGTTCACCTACGATGTCCCGCACGTCAGCCCGGCCCGCTTCGACAGTGACGTCCCGGGCGAAGCACGCGTGTTCACCTCGCTCACGCTCTCCAAAACCTACGGGCTGACGGGACTGCGGATAGGTGCGCTGATCTGCCCGCCGGGGCTGGAACAGAAGATGAACAACGTGATGGAGTCGATCGTGTCGTGCGTGGCCTCGCCGTCGCAGTACGCCGCGCTGGCAGCGCTGACCGGTCCGCAGGACTACGTCAGCCATGCCCATGCCCACTACCGGGCCAACCGCGACGCGGCCTCGGCGGTGCTGCGCGCCCACGGCATCCCCTACCTCGCGGCCCAAGGCGCGTTCTATTTGTGGGCGGACGTCTCGCATGCCAGTGGCGGGGATGTCCGGTCATGGACGCGCCGCTTCCTGGCGGACTCCGGGGTGGCCTTCGCCCCCGGCACGGCGTTCGGCTCGATCGGCGAGGGCTGGATCCGGATCGCGCTCTGCGGCAGCCAGGCCGATTTGGTGGAGGGCCTCGGGCGCATCCCTGCACGCGAGCGGGCAGCGGGGACCGACAGGTCCACCGGCCCTATCGCCGGGCCGGCCGGCGCCCTAGCCTGAGCTCACGGCGCTTCCAGGCTGGCCCACTGTCCTGGCGTCGGACCTGGCCCGACAGGGCGCCGTGGATTTCCAGCCGAGGGAGTACATCGTGTGGTGGCAAGACCTGCTGTGGGGTTTCTGGAATGGGCTGACGGCATGGATCGTCCTGATCGCCCATGTATTCGGGTTCTGGAGTGAATTCCCGTTCTATAACTCCGCCCGTGCGGGGAACTGGTACGACTTCGGCTACCTCCTGGGCATGGGATCTCCCGTGCTGGGCGGCGGGCTGGGAGCCCGAGGACGCTCAAGACGCCGCTAGGCGGACAGTGCGGCGTCGAGCCAGCTGCGAAGGGCGGCCGACGGCGGCGCACCGGCCTGGCGCGCTGCCACCGCGCCGTTCTTGATGACGAGCAGCGTCGGGATGGCCTGGATATCGAATCTCCGGGACAATCCCGGGGAGCTGTCGACGTCGACCTTCACCAGCTTGAACTTTCCAGCCCGCTCCACGGCCAGCTTGTCCAGCACCGGGCTGACCATTCGGCACGGCCCACACCACGCCGCCCAGAAATCGACGAGAACCGGAACGGTGGATTGCTCCGCGACAACCGGGAAGTCGGCGTCGGACGCCGGCACGATCCAGGCAAGGTCCCGGCCGCAGTTGCCGCAGCGCGGGTGCCCGGCAGCGGCCGCGGGAATCCGGTTGGTCTTCCCGCAGTGCGGGCATTTGGTCAGGCTGGACTCCACGGCACTCCGCCACCTTTGCGCATAACTGCGGTCCTTGATGCTTCTATATTCGTCAACCGTGGCCCGGCCGTCCACCTCCACGCCGCTCCCGGACAGACTCGAGGCGGTTTTCACCCGGATCCCGGGTCACCGGCAACGGCAGCTGGATCTTTCCGAACGGATACGACAGCAGGGGCCGGATCCGTTACCGGTTCCGGCCCCTGCTGTTGAAGGCATTCCTACTTGTTGCGGTCCTCATCGATTGCGTCGTTGTCGATGAGGTCCAGGTCCTCTTCGTCAAAGTCGTCCTCGTCGAGCTCCACGTCCTGCGGAGTGTCACTCTTGTAAGGATCGGCGTCGCCGGCGTGCTTGGCACTTTCGGCAAGCGCGGCCACCTCGGCGTCGCGCTTCTTCGCCGCCCGGAGCAGCTCCTCAAGGTTCGAGGCGTTGACGGGGATCTGGTCAGCCACGAACTCGAGCGTCGGAGTCAGCCGCACGGTGATGTTCCGCCCGACTTCCTGCCGCAGCACGCCCTTGGCCTTCTCCAGCCCCTTGGCGGCATCGGCCTGGGCCACTTCGTCACCGAACACGGTGTAGTAAACAGTTGCGTGCTGCAGGTCGTTGGTCACCCGCGAGTCGGTCACGGTGACGCCTTCCAGGCGGGGATCCTTCACCCTCCGGCCCAGCGCCTCAGCAACGACAACCTTAATCCGCTGCGCCAACTTGGCAGCCCGTGCGGGATCAGCCATTTCCACTCCTAAAAATTTGGATGTACGACGGCGCTGTAACGGCTGCCGTACACCAGTTGGGTTTTCATGCCACGCGCCTAAGGCGAGTCTACGACGGACTCCCGTTGGATTCTTCCGGCGGCCCTTTGGAGCCGTGGAGGGGGCCCGGGAGTGGCATCGGGCCTGCCGGAGCTGGGTGGCCGACGTCGTAAGACGTCGGCCACCCAGCGTAGGGGCGGGGCCCCTCTACGGCGGAAAAGTGCAGGGCCGCCGGAAAATCCAACGGCCCCGCACCTGTACTGCTAAACCAACCTAGACGCGCGGCTTCTCGCGCATCTCGAAGGTCTCGATGATGTCACCTTCGGTGATGTCGTTGAACGAGCCAAGACCGATACCACACTCGAAGTCCGTGCGGACCTCGGTTGCGTCGTCCTTGAAGCGCTTGAGCGTCTCAACGGTGAGGTTGTCACCGATGATCTTGCCGTCGCGGCTGATGCGGGCCTTGGCGTTGCGCCGGATAACACCGGAGCGGACGATCGAGCCTGCAATGTTGCCGAACTTGGAGGAACGGAACACTTCGCGGACCTCGGCGGTGCCAAGCTGGACCTCTTCGTACTCCGGCTTGAGCATGCCCTTGAGGGCTGCCTCGATGTCATCGATTGCTGCGTAGATGACGGAGTAGAAGCGCATGTCCACGCCTTCGCGGTCTGCCAGTTCGGCAACACGCTCGGCGGGCTTGACGTTGAAGCCGATGATGACGGCGCTGTCGACCGTTGCCAGGTTGACGTCGTTCTGCGTGATCGCACCGACACCGCGGTGGATGACGCGGAGCTGGACACCCTCGCCGACGTCGATCTTGAGCAGCGCGTCTTCGAGGGCTTCCACGGCACCGGACACGTCACCCTTGAGGATGAGGTTGAGGGTGTCGATCTTGCCATCGGCGACGGCCTGGTCGAAGTCTTCCAGGCTGATGCGCTTGCGGCGCTTGGCCAGGGCGGCGTTGCGGTCGGCAGCTTCACGCTTCTCGGCGATCTGGCGGGCGGTACGCTCGTCAGCGGTCACGAAGAAGGTGTCACCGGCGCGCGGGACGTTGGACAGACCCAGCACCTGCACGGGGCGGGACGGGCCGGCCTCGGTCAGGGCGCTGCCGTCGTCGTCGAACATCGCACGGACGCGGCCGTGGGCCGTGCCTGCCACGATGGTGTCGCCGACGTGCAGGGTACCGGACTGAACCAGGACGGTGGCCACGGAACCGCGGCCCTTGTCCAGGTTGGCTTCAATCGCGATACCGCGGGCGTCCTTGTTCGGGTTGGCGCGCATGTCCAGGGCAGCGTCTGCGGTGAGCAGAACGGCGCCGAGGAGCTCGTCGATGTTCAGGTTCTGGCGGGCGGAGACCTCCACGAACATGGTGTCGCCACCGTATTCTTCCGGAACCAGGCCGTACTCGGTCAGCTGGCCGCGGACCTTGTCCGGGTTGGCGCCTTCCTTGTCGATCTTGTTCACGGCCACGACGATCGGCACGTTGGCCGCCTGGGCGTGGTTGAGGGCTTCAACGGTCTGCGGCATGACGCCGTCGTCCGCTGCGACCACCAGGATGGCGATGTCGGTGACCTTCGCACCACGGGCACGCATGGCGGTGAACGCCTCGTGGCCCGGAGTATCGATGAAGGTGATTTTGCGATCGATGCCTTCGTGGGCGTGGGTGACCTGGTAGGCACCGATGTGCTGCGTGATACCGCCGTGCTCGCCCGCCATAACGTCGGACTTGCGGATGGCATCGAGCAGTCGGGTCTTACCGTGGTCAACGTGACCCATGACGGTGACAACCGGAGGACGTGCCTCGAGGTCTTCATCGCCTTCGGCTTCCAGTTCGGCGTCGAAGTCGATGTCGAAGGTGGAGAGCAGCTCGCGCTCCTCGTCCTCCGGGGACACAACCTGGAGCTTGTAGCCAAGCTCCTCGCCGAGCAGGGCGAAGGTCTCTTCATCCAGCGACTGCGTGGCCGTGGCCATTTCGCCGAGGTGGAAGAGGACCGTCACCAGTGCTGCCGGGTTTGCCTCGATCTTGTCGGCAAAGTCCGTGATGGACGAGCCACGGCGAAGCCGGACTACGGTGTTGCCGTCGCCGCGGGGTACGCTCACGCCACCCAGCGACGGAGCGCTCATCTGCTCCAGTTCCTGACGCTTGGCACGCTTCGACTTGCGCTGCTTGCCACGGCCTGCGCCGCCCTTACCGAAGGCGCCCTGGGTGCCGCCGCGACCGCGACCGCCCTTACCAAAGCCACCACCGGCCGGAGCGCCGCCACCGGCACCGGGAGCACCGGTACCCGGAGCGCCACCCGGACGGCCCGGACCACGGCCTCCGCCGCCGGGACGGCCGGCACCAGCGGGTGCGGGACGTTCGGTGCGGTTAGGCATCATGCCGGGAGTCGGGCGGTTGCCGCCGGCTCCTGCCGGACGACCGGCGCCGGGAGCGCCGGCCGGACGCGGGGCGCCGGGGCGGGGGCCGCCAGCGCCTGCTGCCGGACGGGGACCACCCGGACGGGGGCCGCCAGCGCCTGCTGCGGGGCGCGGACCACCGGGGCGTTCACCCTCGGTGCGGCTTCCGCCCGGACGGGGCATTCCCTGGGAAGGAGCGAACGGGTTGTTGCCCGGACGCGAGGGACGTTCGTTGTCGCCGCCGCGGCCGCGGGGCATGCCCTGGGACGTGGCGAACGGGTTGTTGCCGGGACGGGGACCGCCCGGACGCGGTGCAGAACCACCCTGGCGTGCCGGAGCAGCCGGGGTTTCGGCCTTAGGGGCCGGACGCGCGCCGGGCTTGACGCCCGTCGACGGAGCGGCCGGGGCCTGGGCAGCGGGGGCTGCCGGAGCCTGGGCGGCGGGGGCTGCCGGAGCGGCGGGCGCGGCGGCAGGTGCCGCAGCGGCCGGAGCCGGAGCTTCAGCCTTGGGTGCTGCAGCCGCCGGCGCTGCGGGCGCAGCGGGGCCGGGTGCAGGCGCCGGACGGGTCGCTGCCGGGCTGGCAGATGCCTGGGGGGCGGACGCCGGAGCTTCGGACTTCGAAGCTGCGGGGGCGTCGGGGTAAGCGTTGCGCAGTTTCCGCACAACGGGAGCCTCGATTGTTGACGAGGCGGAGCGAACGAATTCGCCCAGTTCCTGCAGTTTGGTTACTGCATCTTTGGAAGTAATACCGAGCTCTTTAGCAAGCTCATGTACGCGGACCTTGGCCACATTTCTCCTGTCTCGGTCCGCACCGAGCCAGGCACGAACCGTCTACTTCTTACTGCGGGCCTCCGCCGCGAATGCAGCTGAAAGGCCCATTGCAGAGCGCAACAAAGTTGTCATCGTTGCGCACTCATCGCTGGGAACTCATCGGGTTTCCATCAGTTTTCTGACCCGCTTTCAGGTTGGACGGTTGTTGCTGCGGCCACCGGGGTGCCCACGGCTTCCGTGCCGGCAGTGATCCGGCGTTCAACATCGGCCGTACCGGCTGCGCCGTTGAGGGCGCGGCCGAACGCTCGACGTTTGACCGCCAGTGCCAGGCACTTTTCGCTGGGGTGCAGCCATGCTCCCCGGCCAGCCATCCGGCGTCGTTCATCCACCACGACGGCGGACGAACCACCGGCGCCGGCGACGAGCCGGAGTAACTCCGACCGCGATCCTTTTTGTCGGCATCCGATACAGGTGCGCTGCGGCTGATTCCCGAGGTGTTGCACATGTGCCACGTTCGAGTATCTTCCTGCCAGTACAGCTGCTTGGTGAATCACCGCGTCCCGGGAATCCGGGAAAAACCCAGACGCGCCAAAGACACACGGATACCGGCCGTTAGGCGCGGTCATGTCTATTCTAGCCCCTCCGGCGCCCGGGTCCCGAACCCAGGCATGCCGGTCAGCTTGGAAATCACGGCTAACCCGTGAGAGCGCACACAGGCCGCGGGCCGCGATGGCGGCCCGCGGCCCGGGTTCGTGCGCGTGCGCGCGTTCGCTATTTGCCGGTGTTGTCGGCGGCGGCGG
>NZ_JBFTNJ010000086.1:0-11319 GCF_056397425.1 Arthrobacter sp. 05N33_2 | reverse complement strand
GGTCGGAGCTGAGCACCACCGCGAGCCCGGGCGACTTCCCGGCCGGAACATCCACCACATCACCCGGAAGCAGCCTGCTCAGGGAGTCCTCGGTCAAGGACTTCCTGGCCCGGGACGTGCTCCGGGAGGCCATGGTTTCGGCATCGCCCAGGGCCCGCCGCAGCCTCGCGTATTCGGTGAAGTCGCCCAGGTGGCAGGTCATGGCCTTGCTGAACCCGGCAATGGATTCTTCCCGGCTCCTGACCTGCCGGGCCAGTCCCACCACGGATCGGTCCGCCTGGAACTGGGCAAAGGATGACTCGAGGATCTCCCGGGCGCGCGGCCGGCCGAACTGCGCCAAAAGGTTGATCGACATGTTGTACGTGGGCCGGAAGCTGGAGTTCAGCGGGTAGGTCCGCCGTGAGGCCAGGCCGGCGACGGCGGCCGGATCCGTTCCGGGCTGCCACAGCACGACGGCGTGGCCCTCGACGTCGATGCCGCGGCGGCCGGCGCGGCCCGTCAGCTGGGTGTACTCCCCCGCCGTGATGTTGACATGGGCCTCGCCATTGAACTTGTCCAGCTTTTCGAGCACGACGCAGCGGGCCGGCATATTCACGCCCAGGGCCAGTGTTTCGGTGGCGAAGACGGCCTTGACCAGCCCGTCGACGAACAGCTTCTCCACAACCTCCTTGAAGGTCGGCAGCATGCCGGCGTGGTGCGCGGCGAGCCCGCGGAGCAGGCCGTCCCGCCAGCTCCAGAAGCCGAGCACATCGAGGTCATCCGAGGGGATGTCCTGGGCCGCCTCGTCGACGCGCCGGGCGATGATCTGCTGTTCGGCCTCGCTGGTCAGCCAGAGTCCGGCCGCGACGCACTGGGCCACGGCGGCATCGCAGCCGGCGCGCGAGAAGATGAAGGTGATAGCCGGCAGGAGGTCCTGCCGGTCCAGGCTGGCGATGACCTGCGGCCGGCTGGCTTTCCGCACCGGGCTGCGCTGGGCTCCCTGCGGTTCGTCCCGCTGGCTGCGTTGCTGCCGGCGCTGGTTCCGGCCGCCGTGGCCGAAGCGGCCACGGAAATTCATCTGGCTCTCGGCCCGGGCCATGGACAGCAGTTCCGGGTTGACCTCGAAGCCGGCCCGCCCGGGCGCTTCCGAGGTGACGGCGGCCGCCGGGCCCCCGACAACAGCCTCGGCTACGGCGTCGGCGGACGCCTCCCTGGCACTTGTCTCACTGGCAGTTGCCCCACTGGCAGTTGCCCCACCAGGCAGCGCGATCTCGTCAAAGCTCGTGTCACCGGCAAACAGGTCCACGATCTTCCGGCCCACCATGACGTGCTGCCACAGCGGCACCGGGCGGTGCTCGGAGACGATCACATCGGTCTGCCCGCGGACGGTGTCGAGCCACGCACCGAACTCCTCGGCGTTGGAGACCGTGGCACTCAGGGACGCCACCTGGACCTCGCTGGGCAGATGGATGATGACTTCCTCCCACACAGCGCCGCGGAAGCGGTCGGCGAGGTAGTGGACTTCGTCCATGACCACGAAGCCGAGATCATCCAGGGTGTCCGAATCCGCGTAGAGCATGTTGCGGAGCACTTCGGTGGTCATCACCACCACCGGGGCGTCGCCGTTGATGCTGGTATCTCCGGTGAGCAGGCCCACCTGGGCGGCGCCGTACTTGGCGGCCAGTTCAGAGTACTTCTGGTTGCTCAGGGCTTTGATGGGGGTGGTGTAAAACGCCTTGAGCCCACGCTGGAGGGCCAGATAGATGGCGAACTCCCCCACAATCGTCTTCCCGGCGCCGGTGGGGGCTGCCACCAGCACGCCACGGCCGGCCTGCAGGGACAGGCATGCTTCGCGCTGGAAGTCATCGAGTTCAAATTCGAGCGAGCGGATGAACCCGCCCAGATAGGTCTTGGCTTCAGCAGCCCGCTCGACGCTGGCGCGGTAACGTTCGGACGGTGATTCCGGCCCGGGGTGTGAGGACATGTTTCCAGCCTAGTGCGCGAAAGGCTAGAGATTCTCCAGCTCGGAGCTGGGGGTGGCGTGGTCGGCGGTGGCTTCGGTCTCGGCGTCGTGTTTGACGGCGCGCCGCTCGCGCCGGCGGTCGTTGAGCAGGCACAGCCCGATCGCGGCGAAGAACAGCGCCAGCATGGGGCCGGCCAGGTAGAACATGCTCATGGCGTCGGCGCCGGGAGCGGCCATCGCGGCGAACAGGCAGACCAGGAAGACTGTGATCCGCCAGCTCTTGAGCAGCTGCTGGCCCTTGATGAGCCCGGCCAGGTTCAGCCCGAACAGAACCACCGGGAGGAGGAAGGCGATGCCGAAGGCGAGCAGCAGCCGCAGCACGAAGGACAGGTACACCTGGGCGCTGATGAAGTTGGAGCCGCCCGACGGCGTGAAGTCGGTCAGGACACGGACCGCGTTGGGCAGCACGAGCCAGGCCAGCAGGACGCCGCCGACGAAGAGCGGCACAGCCGCCGCCACGAAGGACAGGGCCAGGCGGCGTTCCTTCTTGTGCAGCCCCGGCACGATGAAGGCCCAGAGCTGGTAGAGCCAGACGGGGCTGGCGATAATCAGGCCCAGGAACACGGAGACCTGAATCATGAGGTCGAACGAGCTCGCGACGCCGTCGAAATTCAGGGTCGCCTGGCGGCCTTCGTGTTCATTCAGGTCGCGGATCGGCTTGATCAGCGCCGCCAGCATTGGCTGGTAGACAAGGAAACCCACTACCGTCCCAAGGACGACGGCGATTGCCGCCTTGAAGAGCCGGTTGCGCAGCTCTTTGAGGTGGTCGAGGAGCGCCATCCTCCCCTCGGGGTTCGATCGACGGCTCATGGTTACTGCCATGCGGTCTTAGGCGCGGGTCGACGGCGGAACGTCGGTTCCGTCGCCCGTGCGGCTTTCCGGTGCGCCGGCCTGCGGGTGGTTGATGACCCGTCCTTCAACCGGCTCGGAGCCATCCTTGGCATCGGTGGTGCCGTCCTTCTTCATTTCCCGGACTTCCGACTTGAAAATGCGCATCGACTGGCCCAGGCTGCGGGCCATGCCCGGCAGCTTCGGCGCAGCGAACAGCACCAGTGCCAGAACGATGATGATGATGAGATGCCAGCCTTCAAGCCTCATGGGGAGAGGTCCTTYCGTTTGAATACATCCTATGTCTAACGCGTTTCGATGTCGCGCAGTGCCTGGGGTTGCCCGCGGTCCTTCTTGCGTTGGATGCGGCGCAGCCGGCGGGCGTTTTGCCGGGCGAGCTTGGATGCGTGGTAATCATGTCGCATCCGCGCGGGCGAGGCAAAAATGGCGTCGCCGGGCGCCGGCCGAAGGGACTCGTCCGCGCTGACCGGGTCACCAACGCCGGCCGCTGTCGAACCGGCCGCTGAAACGGTGCCGGTGCCCGCTGGTGAAGGCAGGGTGGAAAAGCGGTCCGCGGCTTCRCCCAATTCGGTGAGCGTCGTCGTGGCCTGCCGGAACAGCCGGAAGCCGAGCACGCCGAAGAACAACAGCGACAACGCGACAAGCGCTATCCAAATAACGATCCAGGACCACCAAGGCATGCTGATCAGTCTATCGGGCGATCCGGGAAGGCTTCGTATTGCGTTAGGGCCGCGGCGAGCCACTCCCGCGACGCGGCCGCGAGGGCCTCTGGCTGCAGGATCCGGACCATCCCGCCGTGCTGGGCCACGAACATCGGCAGCCAGTCCGTGCTGCCAAACCGGATTTCGGCGAGCATTCCGCCGCCAGGCAGGGCCGCGGTCCGCTCGGCGTAATAGTCGTCAGCGAGGCCGGTGCCGCGGGGTGCGAGTTCCACCAGGACCACCGTGTCGTCGTCGTTCGGGGTGAACAGTTTCACCGGAAAGCTGTCCGCCGGCTTTGCCGTCGCGGCCGCCCGCCGGCCGTTGGGCTCAAGGGCTTCGATCCTGTCCAGCCGGAAGTTGCGGAGGCCCTGGGCGGAGTGGCAGTACGCCTCGAGGTACCACGTGTTGTCCAGCGAATAGAGCCGCAGGGGGTCCACGTCGCGTTCGGACACGGCGTCGCGCTGCGCCGAGAAGTACCTCAGGTGCAGCTGCGCGCCGGATTCGAGGGCGGCGCGGGCAGTGTCGAGGACGGCGGAATTGCCGGGGGCCACCTCGGGGCCGGAGAGCGCCGCCGCCTTGACGCCTTCCTCCCCCGCCGCGGCCATGAGTTTCAGCGTCACCGATTCCAGGGCGCCGYCTTCGGCGAGTTCGGGCAGGCTGTTGAGGGTCTCCAGGCCGGTCAGGAGCGCACAGGCCTCGTCCACGGTGAACCGTACGGGGCGGGTCAGGTCCAGGGCCTGGGTGATGAATACGTGGTCATCGTCCCACTGGATGTCCAGCAGATCGTCGGGGTACCCCTCCGGGAGGCCCGAGCAGATCAGGATCCGCAGGTCGTCCTCGAGTGCCTTGCGGGTGATGCCAAACCTGGCGGCGACCTCGCTGATGTGCAGTCCCTGGTTGTGGACAAGGAACGGGACGAGTTGCAGCATCCGCTTGAGCTGGTCCTCCGAGGTTCGTTTCCGGGTACGGCCGGCGCGGCCCGCCGCCGGGAAGGCCACATCCGGCAGGGGCCTGTCGGCGAACTCGGCGGCTGCCGTGAGGCGGCGGTGGACGGCGCCGGCGAGTTCGGGGGGTGAAATCACGGTGACGCGGGGACCGTAGGAGGCCAGCTCCTCGCCCAGGGTCTCGGCATCGCGGAAGGGCACCGCGAGGCGGTCCGTCCCGGCCGAATGCCCCGGCGCTGCGGCTTCCGGCGCTGCGTCCTCCGGCGCTGCGTCCGGAACTGCGTCCGGAAGCGGCTGGGCGCGTTTGCGGAGGCCCAGGAGCCGCCCGTGTTCGACGTCGACCACGGCGCTCTGCACCGGCAGCTCGGCCAGGCCGGCCAGTTCGGCGCGGACGTTGAACCCGGCCGGCGGCGTGAAGCTCTCCTTCTCCAGGACGGTCACTGCGGACGTCAGGCGGGACAGGCGGAAGAACCGTTTGTCCCCCCGGCCCCGGTCGTGGCCCACGAGGTACCACTGGCCGAAGCGGCTGCCCAGGCCCCAGGGCTCCACCAAGCGTTCCTGCTCCTGGCCGGTGCTGCCGGCGAGGTAGCTGAACCGGACCGGGTGCTGGGCGTGTATCGCGGCGACCAGGTCCTCGAAGGCCTGGCCGGCGGGGCGGATGCGCGGCTGGACTCCGGTGGGGAGTTCGGCGTCGACCAGGCCGCCGGCGGCCTGCAGCTTCCGGACCGCGTCGACGGCGGCGGAGCCGAGGGCGGCGTGCTCCCAGAGCTGGGCCGCGAGGATCAGGACCGTGCACTCTTCAGGGGTGAGGGTGACGTCGGGCAGCCGGTTCGATTCCTTGCCGATCCGGTAGCGGGTGGTTGCCGGGTCGTCGGAGCYCCAGCCCGTGTCCGTCACGGCCTCGACGTCGAAGCCAAACTGGCGCAGCTCGCCCTTGTCGCGTTCGAACATGCGGCCGAAGGCGACGTCACTGCTCGTGGTGTCGTGGTAGACCTTTTCGCGCAGCTCGCTGCGGCGCAGGCCGTACTTGGTGTTGAGCAGGGCGATGAGCAGGTTCAGGAGGCGTTCTGTACGTGAGGCGGACACCCCGCAAGGGTACTAAAGCCGGTCGCGGAAAATGACGAAAGCGCGGCAACAGCCGGAAGAACTTTTCCGATTGTTACCGCGCTTCGTTCCCCGGGGGGCGGGTGGGGACTAGCGGACGGCGACGAGGTCCACGACGAAGATCAGGGCCTCGTTGGGGCCGATCGCCCCGCCGGCGCCACGGGAACCGTAGGCAAGCTCGGACGGGATCTCGAGCCGGCGGCGGCCGCCGACCTTCATGCCCAGCAGGCCCTGGTCCCAGCCCTGGATGACCTGGCCGACGCCGACCCTGAAGTCCAGCGGCGCGCCGCGGCCCCAGGAGGCGTCGAATTCTTCACCGGTGGACCAGGCGACGCCCACGTAGTGGGTGGAGACGGTGTCGCCGGCTTTGGCCTCGGCGCCGTCCCCTTCGATCAGGTCGGTGATGACCAGTTCGGTGGGGACGTCTCCTACGGGGAAGTCAATTTCCGGCTTCTCGCGGTCGAGGTTGCGCTGTCCAAATGACATGGTTACTCCTTTGAGGTGACGTGTAGTGGTGGCAGTTGTAGCGGTGGATTACTTGACGCCGAGGATATCGACGACGAAGACGAGGTCGCCCTTCGCGTCGCCCTGGCCCTGATCTCCGTAGGCGAGGTCCTTCGGGACGACCAGGAGGACGCGGGAGCCGACCGTCTTGCCGGTCAGGCCCTGGGTCCAGCCCTTGATGACGCCGGTCAGCGGGAAGGTGGCCTTCTTGCCACTCTCGAAGCTGGAGTCGAAGACCTTGCCGGTGGCGAGGGCGACGCCGACGTAGTTGACGGTGATTGTGTCGGTCTCCTTGAGGGCCTGGCCCTTGCCGGTGATGAGGTCCTGGGAAACCAGCGCGGTCGGCGCCTTGACGCCGGCGACCGAGATCTCCGGAACGCCCTTGTCGTTTTCCTTGACGGTCGGCAGTCCGGCCGGCGGGGTGACGGCGTCGCCTTCGGGCTTGTCCAGGACCGGCGGTGCGTCCTTGGCTGAGAGCACCTTGACGATCAGGAGCTGCGTCGGCTTGGCCTCGGCACCCTCGGCTGCGGCCTGGCCGGGAACGGCCAGGGCGAGGTGCGAGCCGATCTTGGCGCCCACGAACGCGTTGTAGATGACGGGGCTGCTGCCCTTGAGCTCGTCGTTCAGTTCCAGCGGCTCGGGATCGTTAGGGAACGTGTCCTCGAGGGTGGAGCCGTCCTTGCCGTTGAACGCCAYGATCGAAATGTCGGCGATCTGGTTGGCCTTGACCCGGTCGCCACTGCCCTCGGTGACCACCTTGACAGTGGGTTCCTTGACGTCGAGCGGCTTGGTGAAGTCGACACCGGGGGCCTTCTTGTCACCGTTCTCAGTCAATTTGACCGAGTCCAGCTTGGCGGTCTCACCGGCGGACTGGCTGGTGGGTTCCGGAGCCGGAGGCGCTTCGTTGCCGCCGCAGGCGGTCAGCAGCAGCAGTCCGGGAAGAAGAATTGCTAGTAGTCGGCGCAATTGGAAACTTTCGTCGAGGCAGGGTGGACTCAGTGCCGTTCGGTTTCCCGTGGCAAAGAAAGCGGCGGCCGCAGGGCGGCCCTACCCCAGAATAACGTGCGAAGCTGGGTATCAGCCCATCGAGTCCAGCAGCGCATCCACCCGGTCGTCCACGCTCCGGAAGGGATCCTTGCACAGGATGGTCTGGTGGGCGCGGTCGTTCAGCTTCAGATGGACCCAGTCCACGGTGTAGTCGCGGCCGAGTTCCTGGGCGCGCCGGACGAAGTCGCCGCGGAGTTTGGCGCGCGTGGTTTGCGGCGGGGCATCCACCGCGTCCTTGACCGCGGTGTCGTCCACCACGCGGCGCACGGCCCCGCGGGCCTGGAGCAGGTAGAAGAGCCCGCGGCCACGGGAAATGTCATGGTAGGTCAGGTCCAGCTGCGCAATCCTGGGAGCGTCAAGGCCCAGCCCGTGCCGTTCCCGGTAGTTGTCCATGAGCTTTTTCTTGATGGCCCAGTCCACTTCGGTATCGATCGTGCTCGTGTCGCCGCTTTCGATGGCGTCCAGCGTGCGCTCCCAGAGGTCCAGGATCAGCGGCACGTGGGGGTTGTGCGCGCCGTGTTCGGCCACGAACGCGGTCACCTTGCCCAGGTATTCGCGCTGGATTTCCAGGGCCGTGAGCTGCCGGCCGTTGGCGAGCCGGACCAGTGCCCGGCCGCTGAGGTCGTGGGAGATTTCCCGGATGCTGCGGATCGGGTTCTCCATCCGCATGTCGCGCATGATSACCCCGGCCTCGATCATCCGCAGGATSAGGTCSACSGTSCCGAYYTTGAGCAGCGCCGTCGTYTCGGACATGTTGGAGTCGCCCACGATCACGTGCAGGCGCCGGTAGAACTCGGCGTCCGCGTGCGGCTCGTCCCGGGTGTTGATGATGGGCCTGGAGCGGGTGGTGGCGGAGGAGACGCCTTCCCAGATGTGGTCGGCCCGCTGGGAGAACGCGAAGGTCGCCCCGTGCGGGGTCTTGAGGATCTTGCCGGCCCCGGCGATCAGCTGGCGGGTCACGAGGAACGGGATGAGGATTTCCGCAAGCCGGGAAAATTCCCCGCGCCGCGGGATGAGGTAGTTTTCGTGGCTGCCGTAGGAGTTCCCGGCCGAATCCGTGTTGTTCTTGAACAGGTATACGGTGCCGTTGAATCCCTCCGCCGCCAGCCGTTCCTGGGCTTCGTCCACGAGGTCGCACAGGATCAGTTCCCCGGCACGGTCATGGGCGATCAGCTGGGCGAGGTCGTCGCACTCGGCGGTGGCGTATTCCGGGTGCGACCCGACGTCCAGGTAAAGGCGCGAGCCGTTGGTCAGGAAGACGTTGGAGGACCGTCCCCAGCTGACCACCTTGCGGAAGAGGTAGCGGGCTACTTCCTCCGGTGCCAGCGGCCGGGACTCCGGGCTTGAATAGGAAATTCCGAATTCGGTTTCGATGCCGAATATGCGCTTGTCCATCTCACTTCTCCTCAGCCAGCAATGCCACGATGTCCGGGTCCTCGAGCCGGCGGAACGCCCGGCGGGTGCCGCGGCCGCTTTCCGATCCCCGGTCCAGTACCGCAACTTCCAGTGCGGATACGGGCAGGGTGGTGGTTTCCTTGTCCGCCACGAGCCCGGCGAGGGCCAGCCKGATGGCGCCSGCRAAGTCGAGTTSGCCCTGCCARCCCGCYGCGACMGCYTCSGAGACCTTGTCCGCCTGGCCGCCCATCACWATRAAGCCGTKCTCGTCGGCGATSGACCCGTCAAAGGTCAGCCGGTACAGATGGTCCGCCTCCTGGGCCTGACCGACTTCGGCCACGGCCAGTTCGACCTCGAAGGGTTTCTGTTCGGCCGTAAACACCGCGCCGAGGCTCTGTGCGTACACGCTGGCGAGGCCGCGGGCCGTGACGTCCTCGCGGTCGTAGGAATAGCCCCGGACATCGGCATACCGCACCCCGGCTTGCCGCAGGCTCTCAAACTCGTTGTACTTCCCGACGGCCGCGAACGCGATTTTGTCGTAGATCTCGCCGATCTTGTGCAGCGACGGGGACGCGTTCTCCGCCACGAGGGCAATCCCGTCCCGGCAACTGATGACCACCACCGAACGTCCGCGGGCGATGCCCTTCCGTGCGAAGTCCGCACGGTCCTTCATCAGTTGTTCGGGAGATACATAGAACTGCTGGGTCATCTCAGGCCTCCCGCTGGGCGACGGTGCGGGATTCGATGACGCGGCCGGCCACGGCGGCAAGGTCGCGGTCCGGTACCCGGAAGGCGCCTGTCCGGTTCACGATGTACACCACCGGCCATAGCTGCCGGACGGGGTCCGGGCCGCCGGTGGCGGAGTCGTCGTCGGCGGCGTCGTACAGGGCCTCGACGGCGACCGCCACTGCGTCCTGCTCCGAGAGGCCGGGACGCCAGAGCTTCTTCAGCGCGCCGCGGGCGAACATCGAGCCGGATCCCACCGCGTGGTGCTCCTGTTCCTCGTAGCGGCCGCCCGTGACATCGTAGGAGAAGAGCCGGCCGAAACCTGCGGGCCGGTCGAATCCTGCGAACAGGGGCACGACGGCGAGGCCCTGCATGGCCATGGGCAGGTTGCCGCGGACCATGGCGCCGAGCCGGTTCGCCTTGCCGTCCAGGCTCAGGAGCGTGCCCTCGATCTTCTCGTAGTGTTCGAGTTCAACCTGGAACAGCCTGGTGATGTCCAGGGCGATGCCGGCGGTCCCGGCAATGCCCAGCACTGAATACTGGTCGGCGGGAAAGACCTTCTCGATGTGCCGGCTCGCGATCACGTTGCCCATGGTGGCGCGGCGGTCCCCGGCCATCAGCACTCCCCCGGCATAGGTCATCGCCACGATCGTCGTCCCGTGCGGGGCCTGCAACGGTGCTCCCGGCTGGCCGGCGTGCCCGCCGGCAGGCAACTGGTTGAAAGGCACTTGGCCGAAGGGCATCAAATCGGGCCGTTCGCGCTGCAGATGCTCGGTGAATGAGGACGTCGCGTTGGCTGCTACTCGGTTGGCTGTTGTTTCCTGCACTAACGCTCTCCCTCAACGTGGTGGATCAACGACTCTTCCGGCCCTTAGCCCCTCCCGCCGCCCTCATCCGGCGGCCGGCGGCGCTCCTACTGGCCGCCCTTTTGGACGAATGCGCGGACGAACTCCTCGGCGTTGGACTCCAGCACGCCGTCGATCTCATCGAGGAGATCATCGACGCCCTGGGTGGCTGCCGACGACTGGGCGTCCGCCGGGGCCGGCGGCGCGGCGGGGACGTCCTCGTCAACCTCGGTGTCCCGCGACTGCGGCTGCTGCTGCTCCTGGCCTGCCATTGTTTTCTCCTTCATGTCCGTCCCTTTTCTCCTAAGGGACATCCTGTAGCAATAGTGCCACGCCCGGGGCACCCGCGGGGGGCTTTGTTTTCAGGAACCGGGGCTGAGCCCGAGCAGTTCCGCCAGGAACGTCCCGGCCTCCCGGTGCCTGGCAAACAGGCCGCCGGTGAGGGCTTCGGTCCCGCGCAGCGGCTCGCGGGTAGGGACCCGCTGGAGCCTGCCGCGGCCGGGGACATCGAAGATCACCGAGTCCCAGCTGGCCCCCGCGAGGTCTGCACCGAACCTGCTGACGCAGCGCCCGCGGAAGTACGCCCGCGTGTCCGACGGCGGTTCGGTCACCGCACGGGCAATCGCGGCGTCGTCGACGATTCGGTGCATCCGGTCGCGCGCCAGCAGCCGGTAATAGAGCCCTTTTTCGGGGCGGATGTCGGCCCACTGCAGATCCACGAGACCCAGCCGTGCGTTGTCCCAGCCCAGGCCGTCACGCTGGCGGTAGCCCTCGAGCAGGGACAGTTTGGCGAGCCACTCGACTGAGGATGCGGCCGCCGCCCGGTCACCGCCGAGTTCGCTCAGCGTGGCGGACCACCGCTCCAGGACCTCGTGGGTGTGGCCGTCACCGTCCACGGCGTCCGCGACGCCGGTGTCCTGCGCGTGCTTGGAGGCGGCCTCGAAATAGATCCACTGGAGGTCCAGGGCGCTGATCCGCCGGCCGTCGCCCAGGCGCAGCAACCCGGTGAGCGAGGTGTCGTGGCTGACGGCCTGCAGCGCGGCGACGGGCTCATGGACTTCGATCCGCGGCGCCAGCCCGGCCTCGATCAGGCTCAGGACCATCGCGGTGGTGCCGAACTTGAGGAAGTTGGAGGCCTGGCTGAGGTTGGCGTCGCCGATGATGACGTGCAGCCTGCGGTATTTGTCCGCGGTGGCGTGGGG
>NZ_JBFTNJ010000085.1:0-11746 GCF_056397425.1 Arthrobacter sp. 05N33_2 | reverse complement strand
GGCGGCCGGCTCGGACGATGGCGCGGCGGGCGTTTCCGGGACCGTCGGCACGGCGGCCGGCTCGGACGATGGCGCGGCGGGCGTTTCCGGGACCGTCGGCACGGCGGCCGGCTCGGACGTTGGCGGGGCGGGCGTTTCCGGGACCGTCGGCACGGTGACTGGCGCGGACGTTGGCTCGGTGGTCGGTATCACGGTTGGCGTCGTGGGCGCGGGTACCGACACTGACGTTGGTGGAGTCGTTGGCGTTAGGGAGGCCGGCGGGGCTGCGGGAGGCGGAGTCGTTGGCGGCGGGGTTGGCCCGGGGGCTGGCTGATTCGGCCCGATAGTGTAGCTGGGCTGCTGGCCTGAGCCGTAGACCCACAGGGCGGCCTGCACCCGGCGGGCACTTCCGGGCTCCAGCCACCAGAGCACCTGTACGTTGCAGTGGTAGACAATCGTGACATTGGCGACGGCGCCCTGCGGCGGAACTGCATGGATCGAGGTGGCGGCTGTTTGGGTGGTCCAGATGAAATTCTGGTCGGCAGTCATTCCGGCCGTGCCGTCGACCGAAACATGCGCTATGCCGTACAGACCGTACTGGGGGCAGAAACTGCTTTCCAGAGAAAAATTGACCACCTGGGTTGAGGTGGCTTGCGTTGTGTCTGCCACGACCGGTGGGGCTGGCAGCATGGTGCCGCCAAGCGCCAGCACCGCCGCGGGCCCAAACAACCACTTCATTGCACACCAGCTTTCGTCGCCTGAAATTTACCTCCAGGCGATCAGGGTTGCCCCCAGCCGGCAAAGTCTTCTCGATTGGATGCAGACGTTACCACCGGGTCCGGGCGGGCACCAGCGTAGGGAATACTTGCCTGATGCCGCGGATCTACGCGTATTACTCAGGTATATCCACATACGCCCGGTCCCCGGTATCAGCGGGGGTGAGGGCTGCCTAGAGTCGTTCCATGCCACGCCGCAACCCGGGAACTGAATCCGCCACAGGCGTCAGGGTTGCCCGTGATCGCCTGGCAGCGACGCGCTGGGCTGCCCGGGGTGCGGAAGATACTGCGGAGCCGGGCGAATCCCCGGCTCCGGGCCGGGAACCGGGCGACTCAGCGGGGCTGCTGGAGTTGCAAGTTCCGGCGCCTGACAGCCCTGTCCCGGTCCGGGCTGATGGCGTCCTCGCTGCTGGACGATGCGTCGGTGGCGACCCTTCACACCATGCGGATGAAACCCGCGGGTACCGCCGGGGAAGAAGGCCGACGCTGGCTATGCGATTTCGGGCCAGGACAGGGGTTAAGGCCGCTGCCCTGCTGGGCGTCCTTGCCGTGGTGCTGGGTGGCTGCTTCTGGTGGCAGGCCGGAACCGGCGGCGCGCAGGTGGTGGCTCTCAGCGACTCCGCCCCCGCCGCCGAGGAAGCACCCGATCCGGCGGATGACGGGTCAACCGCGCCGCCGGGAGATGAGGCCACCGCGGCGCCCGAAAGGATCGAGGTCCATGTTGCCGGTGCCGTGGCCAGCCCGGGGGTGGTTCAACTGCCGGCGGGAAGCCGGCTGCACGAGGCGATTGCAGCGGCGGGCGGAYCCACGGTCCTCGGGGATCCGGACCGGCTCAACCTGGCCGCCGTGCTGGAGGATGGGCAGAAGGTCCTGGTGCCCATCCGCGGCGAACCCGGTCAGGCCGATACGCCCACGGACGGCCCACCTGCGCCCGGTTCCGGTCCGGGCGGCACGGGGCCAGTCGGCGGAGGCGGGAAGGTCAACCTCAACACCGCCGGCCTCGAGGAACTCGGGACCCTCCCGCGCGTCGGGCCGGTGCTGGCGCAGCGGATCGTGGATTGGCGCCAGCAGCACGGGCGGTTCAAGACAGTGCAGGAGCTCGACGCCGTCGACGGGATCGGTCCGAAGTTGCTTGAGGCCCTGCTCCCGTTGGTGGGTATCTGACGTGGCAAATCCTGAGATGGAAAAGCCCGGCACTGCACAGCCTGGCACTGCACGGCGTGGCGTGGACCGGACCGGCCCGCTGGGTTCCGTAGCGGTCCCGCAGAGCCGCTGGCAGCGCTACGTCGATGCGGCCGTCGATTCCCCGGCGCATGCGGAGCACGAGGATCCGGTGGCCTCCGGCCGGATCCGCAGATCCGGCAAACCCGCGCGAGACACCGCCGCGCGTCGGCGCCCGATCGAACGGACACGACGGACGGACCTTCGTCTGGTGCTCCCGGCACTTCTTGTCTGGGGGACCGCCGTTGCCGGAAACTGGCTGTCCCCTGCAGGGCTGGCCGGTCTCTGCACGGCGCTGGCGGCGGCCGGAGGCATGCTCTTCCTGGCCGGTCGCGTCATCCTCGGCCGTTCTGGGCTCCGCCCGGCGAGGGAGCGGGGCGCCAGGATTGGGCGGGGTGGCCGCGGGCGCGGCCGCAGCGCCGGGCAGGCGGTTCCGCGCAGCATTCGCGCCACAGTGGCAGCGGCGCTGCTGTTGTCCTCCGCGGCAGGCTCACACGCCGCCGTCGAGGCCTCCCGGCGGCACGACGGCGCCATCGCAGAAGCTGTGGCCGCCCGCGCGGCCGTCGTCGCGGAACTGGAAATTGCAGGCGCCCCACGGCCGCTCAGGATTCCCGGTGCCGGTGGCCTGCCGGACCGCTGGGCAGTTCCCGTGATCCTGACGGCGATGACCTTCGGCGGCCACAGGGTCGCCGGGGACGCACGGATCGTGGTCATGGGCGGGGCCACCTGGGGAGACGCCGTTCCGGGCCAGCTCCTGCGCGCCACAGGCAAACTCCGTCCCGCCGCGCCAGGGGAGCCGGAGGCCGGACTCCTGGCAGCGACGTCTGCGCCAACCCTGCTGCGGGGACCCGGGCCCTGGCAGCAGGGTCCCGGGGAGCTTCGCCGCGCCTTCACCGCCGCGGCGGCAAGGTTCGGGGGCGACGCCGGCGGGCTGCTGCCCGGCATGGTCACCGGCGACACCAGCGCCCTGGACCCCGAGTTGGAAGCCGCCATGAAGACCGTCGGGATGACGCATCTGACCGCCGTCAGCGGGGCCAACTGCAGCCTGATCCTCGGGACGCTGCTGCTCGCCGCCCGCACGCTCCGCCTTCCGCGCGCGGCCGCCGCCGCGGCCAGCCTCGCGGGGCTGGCGCTGTTCGTCGTCATGGTGGGACCGGATCCGAGTGTGCTGCGGGCCGCACTCATGGGCAGCATCGGCCTCGCGTCCGTAGCTCTTGGCCGGGCGGGGCGCGGACTCAGCCTGCTCTGTGTTGCCGTCATCGGCCTACTGCTGGCGCAGCCGGTCCTGGCTGCCAGCTTCGGATTCCTGCTCTCGGTCCTGGCCACGCTGGGAATCGTAGTCGCCGGACGCCGCATCATGGACTGGCTGCCGCCTTCGGTGCCGCGCTGGGCGGCAGCCGGCGTCGCCGTACCCCTGTCCGCCCAGCTCTTCTGCGCCCCGGCGATCGTGTTGTTGCAGCCGCAGTTCGGCGCCTACACCCTGCCCGCGAATGTGGCCGCCGCAGCGCTCGTGGCGCCAGTTACACTCCTCGGCACTGCCGCCGTGGTGCTCCTGCCCGCTCTCCCGGCCGCAGCGGGCCTCCTCATGGCCGCCGCTGCTGCCTTCGCAGGCGCGGTGGCGGGGGTCGCCCGGTTCTTCGCGGCACTCCCGGGCGCCGCCCTGCCGTGGCCGGAAGGAGTCTTCGGTGCAGCCACCATGGGAATGTTTTCCGCGGCTGTGCTGGCGGCGGCGTGGCTCGCCCTGCACCCTGCCGCGGCCGCCCGTGGCGTCCTCGCGGCACACGTACGGGTGGTCGCCGTCCTCGACGGACGCTCGCATGCGGCGGCACGGTCAGCCGTCCTGCGGGCCGTCAGCCGCGGCTTGGAGCACCGGTCCGGGCGTGGGACGCTTAGAGTCCGCAAACCAACTTCCGGGAGGAATCGAGAGTGGCTGCTGCCCAGACCCAACGGCCCAGGACCTCGGCGTCGAACACCGCCACCTGGCGTGATGTGACACCTGCTGCCGTCGTCCTGGTGGGCGGTCCGGAAGACTACATAGGTGCCCGGGCCATGGACCGTATCCGCGCGCAGGTCCGCGCGGTGGCGCCCGACGTCGAAATTACGCGGCTCAATGCCGGCAGCTACACGGCCGGGTCCCTGGCCATGAACGTCAGCCCTTCGCTGTTCGGCGAACAAAAGCTCATCGAGGTCGACGGGCTCGAGGCGATGAACGATGCCTTCCTCGCCGATGCCCTGAAGTATGTGGTCCAGCCCGAACCGGAGGCCTTCCTGGTGCTCCGCCACGGCGGGGGAGTCCGCGGCAAGAAGCTGCTGGACGCCATCAAGGCCGCGGGCTGGCCCGTTGTCGACTGCCAGCCGCTCAAGAAAGACGCCGAGAAGATCGCCTTCGTCACGGCCGAGTTCCGGGCGGCCTCCCGGCGTATCGACCCCGACGCCGTGCACGCCCTGGTCAATGCGGTTGGCGCGCAGCTCGCGGAACTCGCCGCCGCCTGCAGCCAGCTGATCGCTGACGCCACCACCGGCGTGGACGCGGCCATGGTGGACAAGTACTACGGCGGCCGGGTCGAGGCAACAGGTTTCAAGGTCGCCGACGCCGCGATGGCCGGCAACGGCCCGCTGGCCCTCTCCACACTTCGCCACGCCCTGGCCACCGGCGCGGACCCGGTGCCGATCGTGGCTGCCCTGGCGTCGAAGTTGCGTTCCCTAGCCAAGGTGGCCGGCGCGCAGGGGTCGTCCTCGCAGATCGCCAAGCAACTGGGTATGCAGCCCTGGCTCGTCGAACAGGCCCAGCGGGAAGTCCGGCGCTGGACGCCCGAGGGGCTGGTCCGCTCGATCCAGGTCACCGCCGAGGCCGACGCCCAGGTCAAGGGCCTCTCCCGGGATCCTGTCTATGCCGTGGAACATGCGGTAACGGTGATTGCCACCTCGGCCAGGAGTTCCTGACACCCGCGTTCGAACCCAGGGGCCCGGCGTGTCGRCCCTGCGAGTCCGGCCGGACCGGGGCCCGGCGTGTTGGCCCTGCGAGTCCGGCCGGACCAGGTGCGGCGTGTCGGCCCTGCTGGCGCGGACCCGGCAGCGGGCAGCCGGCGGGGTACCGGAGTAGTACGAGAACGGGTGCGGAGTCGGCCCCTTGCGGAACCGGTTTAACTGGATGTGGCCGGCACCCCAGGGGGTGCCGGCCACAATCATCAGTTCAAGTGAACTGGAAACCTTAGAGCGCGTTGACCTTCTTGGAGATGGCCGACTTGCGGTTTGCAGCGTTGTTCTTGTGGAGAACACCCTTGCTGACGGCCTTGTCCAGCTTGCGGCTGGCAGAAAGCAGTGCAACAGCCGCAGCATCCTTGTCGGTGGACTCAACGGCGGTGTTGACGGCGCGGATGGCCGTCTTCAGCTCAGACTTGACTGCGTTGTTGCGCAGGCGAGCCTTTTCGTTGGTCAGGATGCGCTTCTTCTGGGACTTGATATTWGCCACGTGTGAACTCTCTTTTTCAATGCGGAAAATGGTCTAGAGGGCTTTCAGATTGGCCATTGACTGAGCGGCGTGGGGATACCTATGGCGACCAACCATCTGTGGCCGTCGACCTGCACGGACACACAGCTGTAAATAATAGCAGAGATCAACGTACAGGCACGAGTGCGGGTGGAGATCCGCCGCCGCGCACGGTGTCCGCCGGGTCAGCTCCAGCCGTGCCGCTGCCGCAGCGCGGCCGCGATGTGGTTGAAGCGGCCTGCGTCCAGGATCGCTCCTTCGCGCCGGATGTCCTTCGCGTTGATCTGCAGAACCCGGTCCAGCTTCGCTTCGCTGGGCCGCCACTGGCGGTCCCAGGGTCCCGTGCCGATGTCCACGTAGTCATCCGACCGGCGGGAGTCGCCGTCGTGGTCCTTGCTCGTCAGCATCAGGCCCAACAAATACCGGCCGCTGGTGCCCACCAGCAGCACCGGGCGGTCCTTGCCCTGGGAGTAGTCCTCTTCGTAGGGCACCCAGGTCCAGACGATTTCGCCGGGCTCGGGCAGACCGTTGGGTGCGGGGGCGTAGCGGACGGCGGCCCGCCCCCGGAAGTCGCCGGGATATGTTCCGGTCAGTCCGGCGGCCGGGGCGCCGCCTGTGGAGCGGGCCGGGGTGCCGGGACGCGCCTGGCCCGGCCGCCGCTTCGCCGCAGGCTTTCGGGCGGGTTTTGCCGCCGGCCCGCGGGTGGTTCCCGGTGCGGAGCCGCCAAGTTTATCCAGGAAGCGCAGGGCATCGCGGACCGCGCCGCTGATCGATCGTAAGTTCCAAGCCATGGGGAAACCATACCGGCAACCCCTGCAGAGAAAGGGGCAGGGAATGAGCGGGGGAGAGGTGGGGCAGAGGGTGGCCGCAGTCGGCTGGGGGCCAGGCAGGGGCGGACCCAGTCGCGGCGCAGCACACAGCCAGATCCGCGGGCCAACCCCAGCCGAACCGAGGCCAGATCCGCGGGCGGAATCCCGCCGAGAGTCCACCGGACCCAGGAGAGTCCGCAACGCAACGCAGGGATGCACTGCCACTGGCCCGGACGTGGGAGACTATAGGGACAGAAATGCGCCACGTCGCAGGATGGCATACGAGCATCCGCACCGAGCCGTGGAAAAGCCAACCGTAATGCCAACAGTAAGGACCCTGCGTGTCTCCCATGGCCCGCACCGCCCCGGTGCCCGCCGCAACAGATCCGGCCATCATCCGGAACTTCTGCATCATTGCGCACATTGACCACGGCAAATCCACGCTGGCCGACCGGATGCTCCAGTTCACCGGTGTTGTCCAGTCCCGTGACATGAAGGCCCAGTACCTGGACCGCATGGACATTGAGCGCGAACGCGGCATCACCATCAAATCCCAGGCCGTCCGCATGCCCTGGGAACTCGACGGCACCAGCTACGCGCTGAACATGATCGACACCCCCGGGCACGTCGACTTCACGTACGAGGTCTCCCGCTCGCTCGCGGCCTGCGAAGGCGCGATCCTGCTGGTGGACGCGGCCCAGGGCATCGAGGCCCAGACTCTCGCCAACCTCTACCTGGCGATGGAAAACAACCTCACCATCATCCCGGTCCTGAACAAGATCGACCTCCCGGCMGCCCAGCCCGARAARTACGCGGCSGARCTCGCCAACCTGATCGGCGGCGACCCCGASGACGTGCTSCGSGTSTCCGGCAAGACCGGCATGGGCGTCGAGGTCCTGCTGGACAAGATCGTCCGCGACCTGCCGGCACCGGTGGGCGACCCGAACGCCCCCGCCCGGGCCATGATCTTCGACTCGGTCTATGACACCTACCGCGGTGTGGTCACCTACGTCCGCGTCGTCGACGGCATGCTGCACCCGCGTGAACGCATCCAGATGATGTCCACCCGTGCCACGCACGAGCTCCTTGAGATTGGTGTGAGCTCCCCGGAACCCACCCCCTCCAAGGGCCTTGGCGTCGGCGAGGTCGGCTACCTCATCACCGGTGTGAAGGACGTCCGCCTGTCCAAGGTGGGCGACACCGTCACCAACCTGGCCAAGCCCGCCACCGAGTCCCTCCCCGGCTACGCGGACGCCAAGCCGATGGTCTTCTCCGGCCTGTATCCGCTCGATGGCACGGACTATCCGGTGCTCCGCGATGCGCTGGAGAAGCTGATGCTCAACGACGCCGCACTGGTGTACGAGCCCGAAACGTCCGCCGCGCTGGGCTTCGGCTTCCGGGTGGGATTCCTGGGCCTGCTGCACCTGGAAATCACCCGCGAGCGGCTCGAACGCGAATACAACCTGGACCTCATTTCCACCGCGCCCAACGTGGAATACGAGGTCACGCTGGAGGACAAGAAGGTCGTCCACGTCACCAACCCCAGCGAATACCCCACCGGCAAGATCGCTGAGGTCCGTGAGCCGATGGTGTCCGCCACCATCCTTGCGCCGAACGAGTTTGTCGGCGCCATCATGGAGCTGTGCCAGAGCCGGCGCGGCGTCATGGGCGGCATGGACTACCTCTCCGAGGACCGGGTGGAAATCCGCTACCGCCTGCCGCTGGCCGAAATCGTCTTCGATTTCTTCGACATCCTCAAATCCAAGACCCGCGGCTACGGGTCACTGGACTGGAAGGCCGACGGCGAGCAGGTGGCCGACCTGGTCAAGGTGGACATCATGCTCCAGGGCGAACAGGTTGATGCGTTCTCCGCCATCACCCACCGCGACAAGGCCTACGCCTACGGCGTGATGATGACCGGCAAGCTGCGCGAACTCATCCCGCGCCAGCAGTTCGAGGTGCCCATCCAGGCCGCCATCGGCTCCAGGATCATCGCCCGCGAAAGCATCCGCGCCATCCGCAAGGACGTCCTTGCCAAGTGCTACGGCGGTGACATCACCCGAAAGCGCAAGCTGCTGGAAAAGCAGAAGGAAGGCAAGAAGCGCATGAAGATGGTGGGCCGCGTCGAGGTGCCGCAGGAGGCTTTCATCGCCGCGCTGACAACGGACGAGTCCAAGGACAAGGCCAAGAAGTAACGGTGCAGGTAATGATTGTTGCTGCAGTATCGGCAGGCCGGGCCCGTGCCTAGCGTTCTTCCCCTCGGCGACCCGGCGCCGGCGGACGGGCTGCTGCCCGCCCAGGCGGGCGAGGGCGCCGATCAGCGAGCATTCGGGCTGTACGTGCACATCCCGTTCTGCGCGGTCCGCTGCGGGTACTGCGATTTCAACACCTACACCGCCACGGAGCTGGGCGGCGGGGCCTCCCAGGACGCCTACGCCGCCACCGCGATCGCGGAAGTGGAGTTCGCCGCCGCGGCCCTGAAGGGCAGCGGCCTGCCCGGCCGCCCCCTCAGCACGGTCTTCTTCGGCGGCGGCACCCCCACCCTGCTGCCGGCGGAGGACCTGGCGCGCATACTCAGCGCCGCGATCGACGCCTGGGGACTGCAGCCCGGCGCCGAGGTGACCACCGAGGCGAACCCCGATTCCGTCACGCCCGCATCCCTGCAGCTGCTGGCCGACGCCGGGTTCACCCGCGTTTCGTTCGGCATGCAGTCGGCCGTGCCGCACGTCCTGAAGGTCCTGGACCGCACCCACACGCCCAGCCGGGTGCCCGAGGCGGTGCAGTGGGCGCGTAATGCCGGGCTCTCGGTCAGCCTCGACCTCATTTACGGGACGCCGGGGGAATCCTTGGAGGACTGGCGCTACTCGCTCGAGACCGCACTGTCCTACGCCCCCGACCACATCAGCGCCTATGCCCTGATCGTTGAAGACGGCACCAAGCTTGCCGCGCAGATCCGCCGTGGCGAAGTGCCGGAAATCGACGACGACGACCACGCTGCCAAATACGAACTCGCCGACGAACTGATTTCCGCCGCCGGGCTCAACTGGTACGAGGTCAGCAACTGGTCCCGCACCCCCGAACAGGCCTGCCGGCACAACCTCGCCTACTGGCGGGGGGACGACTGGTGGGGCATCGGGCCCGGGGCACACTCGCACGTGGGCGGTGTCCGCTGGTGGAACGTCAAGCACCCCACCGCCTACGCCAACCGCCTCGGCGCCGGCGCCTCACCCGCCGCCGGACGCGAAACGCTGGACTCTGAAACCCGCAACGTGGAACGGGTCATGCTCGAGGCCCGGCTCAATTCCGGGCTCGACATCCCAAGCCTCGGCGGCCTGGGGGACACCGGCAGGCACGCTGTGGCGGGGCTGATCGCGGACGGCCTCGTGGATCCCGCGGCGGCTTTCAAAGGCAGGCTCATTCTCACTCTTAAGGGCCGGCTGCTGGCCGACGCCGTCGTCCGCAGGATCCTGCCGGACTAGTCTGCCGGCAAAACTTCCACGACTTGGCTGCCCGCATCAGCGGCCACAACACCCTGCCGCACAAAAGAGAGCCGGCCGTTGCCCTGACGGGCGGCGGCCGGCTCTCTTGCTTGGGTCCGGGCCGGCTATTTGATCCAGCGCAGGTTGAACTCGTAGCGGTGCGGCTGGCCGCGGTTGACGTGGATGCCTGCGGCCACCGAGAAGCACGTCACGGCGATCCAGATCACCGTGGCGAGCACGGCGAAGAGGTTGCCCACCACCGGGATGAAGACCAGCAGATTGGCCAGTACCGCGGCCAGGGTCGGCGGCAGCGTGAAATTGAGGGCTTCCTTGGATTCCTGTGCCGTGAACGGGCCGCGGTCCTTGAAGATGAGGTAGATCAGCAGCGACGGCACGCAGCCCAGGATGCCGCCGAAGTGCGCGAGCGTGGCCCACTGGCGGTCCTCGCTGGCCGTCAGCGGCAGCGCGTTTGCCGGAACGCCATGGTACGGGGGCTGGCCATGGCCAGCCTGATTGCCCGTGTGTTCGCGTGCGTTATCTGCCACGGTGTAGCCCTTCGGATTGCGGTGATGCGTTGCTGCCTGGGTTGTGCCTGAAATAGCCGGGACCGCGCTGGAAGCGCGGCCGCCGTTTCAAGAATACTTGCTCGGGCAAGGAAATGGAGATCAGGGGCGGCCGCCGCGGCGGACTAGGGCACGGTGAGGAAGTCAATGACCTCTTCCACGCGGCCAAGCAGCGACGCCTCCAGATCAGCGTAGCTGCGGACAGCCCCCAGGAGTTTCTGCCAGCCGAGGCCGATGTCCTCCTTCGTGGAGTGGGGCCACCCGAAAGCCATGAGGATCCCGGTCTTCCAGTCCGTGCCGCGGGGGATCACGGGCCACTGCTCGATCCCCAGGACCGAGGGCCGGATGGCCTGCCACACGTCCACGTAGGGGTGCCCCACAATCAGGACGTTGCCTGCGGCGCCCGGTGAGGCCATGACGGCGTCGGCGATCCGCGACTCCTTGGAGTCGGCCACCAAGTGGTCTACGAGCACGCCGAGGCGCCGGCCAGGGCCCGGGCGGAAGTCCGCCACGGCGGCCGCGAGGTCGTCAATGCCGTGCAGGGGCTCGACGACGATGCCCTCCACCCGGAGGTCATCGCCCCAGACCTTCTCCACCAGCTCGGCGTCGTGCTTTCCTTCCACCCAGATGCGGCTGGCCTTGGCCACCTGTGCGCGCTGCCCGGCCACCCGCACCGAGCCCGACGCCGTGCGGCCGGCACCGGCGGCCGGTGCCGTCTTTTTCGGGGCCGGCGGCATCAGGCGGATGGGCTGGCCGTCCAAGAGGAAGCCGAAGCCGAGGCGGAAGGATCGCGACTTGCCCCGCCGGTCCTCCAGCGCCACCACGTGCATGCCGCCGGACTTCTCCACCCGGGTTACGGCGCCCACCCAGCCGGACTGGACCTCCTCGAGGACCATCCCGCGTTCCACCGGGACTTCCTGCAACTGGGTCTTGGCGGGGGCGGACAGGTCCTGGGGTCCCCAGTTCTGGTACGACATCTCTTCACGCTTACTTTGCACTCGGAATGTACGGCGGTCGGTGGAACTCTCCGGGGGCCGGAACCGGACCGCGACGGCGCGGCAACGGCAGCATCTGCCACGGTCTCGGCGCCGGCGTGACGGGAATCGCGTTCCCGCGGGCCACGCCTGGAGCGAATCCAATGCTAACAACGCGGCGACTCATATTAGACTGGTTAGCACTTAGGCATGTCGAGTGCTAACCCTTGTCCTGTGGCGGGCCGTCCGTGCACCACTGGTGTACCCGGACCGGACGCGGGGGGTGGCACCGGCTGCGGGACAGTCGATTGGAGGTGGAGCGTGAGCGAACCGCGCAAACTCGAAGTGCTGCGCGCCATCGTGGAGGACTACGTCCATTCGCGTGAGCCCGTTGGTTCCAAAGCGCTCGTTGAACGGCACCATCTCGGCGTCTCGAGCGCCACGATCCGAAATGA
>NZ_JBFTNJ010000084.1:0-23863 GCF_056397425.1 Arthrobacter sp. 05N33_2 | reverse complement strand
CGCCCAAAGGAACCGTCTACATCGGCCTCAACGGCACGGGCAGGCAACCGTCCACGAAGTCCTGAGACATGAACCGTCCACGATCAGTTGAGACATGAAGTGTCAACGATGAGGTGAGACAGCACATCCCGGAATGGCCACCAAGAGTGATAGCGCAACGGGGGAGCTTGGCCACGGTCTAGGCTGGCTCCATGAACGCCGCCCGCAGCCTTCACCCCAGCCCMCGCACGTTGGAGGTCGAGAGCCTTGCCGGTTTCGACCGGCTGGTTGCGGCGGGGGCGCGCAGCATGCACGGCTGGCATGTCCAGTCGCTGGACCTGCGGGGCCGCCGGGCCCAGCTGGAGGCGCTTGAGGCCCAGGGCGCGGTCTTCCTGGGCTGCAGGTTCGACGACGGTGTGGAGGACTTGCTGCGCGGCCGGGGCGCCCTCATCTTTCCCCGGCTCACGGCCGTGCCGTTCAACCCCTACCGCGGGCAGCTGTACACGCCGCAGGAACTCTATTCCGGGATCGCCACCTCACCCTACGAGGACACGCTCGACGCTCGGGTGTACCAGTGGAGCATCCGGCCGGGCCAGCGACGCCGGCTGGATGCGACACTGGCCGCCGCCCTGCATGACCACTCGATCGGCGTGGCCCTCGACGAACTGGCCGGCACCTATCTCCGCGCCGGCCGCACGATGGTGGGGGTCATGGGCGGACACGTTGCCCGCCGCGGCACCGCCGTCTTTGAAGGAGCCGCGCTGCTGGGCCGGCTGCTGGCCCGCAGCGGCCGGGTGGTAGCCACGGGCGGCGGCCCCGGGGCCATGGAGGCCGCGAATTTTGGCGCCTTCCTCAGCGAGGCACCCGAACCGGACTTCCGGCGGGCCCTGGCCGACCTCTCGGCGGTGCCGTCCTTCCGCCCCTCGGTGGCCGCCTGGGCGCGGACGGCCGCGGCGGTCGCCCAACGCCACCCGGAGGGTGTGCCGTCGCTGGGGATTCCCACATGGTTTTACGGCCATGAACCACCGAACTTCTTCGCCACGCATGTGGCCAAATACTTCGCGAATGCCATCCGGGAAGCCATCCTGCTTGAACTGTGCAACGGCGGCATTGTCTTTTTGCCGGGTTCGGGCGGCACGGTCCAGGAGATCTTCCAGGACGCCTGCGAGAACTACTACGCCGCTCCGGAAACCGTCACTCCCATGGTCCTGGTGGGGCACGAACACTGGCTGCGACGATTCCCGGCCTGGCCCCTCTTACAGAGCCTGGCGTCAGGGCGCCGGATGGAGGGAAGGATCTTCCTGGTCGATACGGTCGAAGAAGCCCTTGAGGCGCTGGAGCGCTAGGGGGTCAGAGATCCTTGCGGCACTGGGCGTGGCCAAGCTCGTAGAGTCCGTTCAGGTCGCCGGCGGCAAGCCCGTCCGGGGCTCCGATCTCGGGGTACATCAGCTGGGCCGGGTCATCGACATGCTCCAGGCCCATCACATGGCCGAGCTCGTGCAGGATCACGGCCGTGGCATAGGCCGCTCCCTCGGAGCGGTCCAGGTCTTCCGCGATTTGCGGGGCATCCAGCTCCAGGCTGCCGGTGACGAAGCTCTTGGGGCCGTCGCCGAAACTGAAGTGTGTGCTTCCGCCTGTGCCGATCACCGGGCCTTTGAGCTGCGGCGCCTGCTCCGGGGTGGTCCAGGCGATCAGCAGCGGCGCCCACCGGTCCCCGTAGAGATCCTTTTGGTAGGGCGCACGTGTGGACGAGGGGGCCTCGGACGTGGGGCCGTCATTGATGAAGGTGATTCCGGTGGCCTCCGAGATCGTCCTGATCGAGTCGTCCACGAGCCGCTCGGCACCCGGCGGGGCCAGGGCGGCATTGATGACGTAGTGCAGCGGGCGGCACGGCGAGTAACCCACCGGAGTGCCGTCGTCATTCGTTGCGAGGAACTTGTACGAGGTGCTGGCGGCCTCCGGTTTCCGGGCCGCGCCGAGGGGGTGGTCCTGCTCCTCGAGCCCGGGCGGGGGAGTGTCCGTCCGGTCTTCGCCGGCCGGCACGGCAGGCTGGCCGGATTTCTGGCCAGCCTGGGGCTGTGCCTGCAGGTCACTGCCTGCTTTGTTTTCTGCACTGTGCCCTGCGTTGTTCCCCGTTCCTCGGGAGACCTCGAAGAGGCCCGTGAACCTCGGATCGCCGTAGACGAGTCCGGCGGTGAGGAAGGCGCCGGCGGCGATCACCGCAGCGGCGGCGAGGTTCCTGATGATCCGCAGAGCGGTGGCTGGCCGGCTGTGCCGAGGTCCGCGGTCCCGAAATTCAGGGCCGTCCACTAGCCAACCACGGCGCCGAAGGCCATGCCCAGCAGGTACGTCACGCCCGCGGCACCCATGCCGATGGCCAGCTGGCGCAGGCCGCGGGTGGCGGGCGAGGTACCGGAGAGCAGGCCCACGACGCCGCCGGTAAGCAGCAGCGCCAAGCCGACGAGGGACGCGGAAACCACCAGTGCGGCGAGTCCTGTCATGCCCAGCAGGAAGGGAATGATGGGCACGATCGCGCCCGAGGCGAAGAAGCAGAAGCTCGACGCCGCCGCGCCCCAGGCGGTGCCGACCGCCTCGTGCTGGTCCTCGCTTTCGGGCAGTTCCGGACGCAGGGACAGGCTGGGATCGCAGTCGCAGTCCAACAGGCCCATCCGCTCCGCGACGCGGTGCTCGGCGGCCTCCCGGGACATGCCGCGGGCCAGGTAGACGAGGAGGAGTTCGTTGTGCTCGATATCGAGCAGCGGCGCCGCCGCCAACGTGATCTGGGTGGGTCGGGTCGCGGCGAGGAGCTCCCGCTGCGACCGCACGGAAATGAACTCGCCGGCCCCCATGGACAGTGCGCCGGCCAGCAGCCCGGCGACGCCGCTGAGGAGTACCACCTGGCTGCCCACGCCCGAGGCCGCCATGCCCATGACGAGGGACAGGTTGCTGACCAGCCCGTCGTTGGCGCCGAACACGGCGGCGCGGAACGTTCCGGCCAGCCGGTTGCGGCCCCGGGTGGCCAGCCCGCGGACCACTTCTTCGTGGATCTGCTCGTCGGCGACCATGGCCGGGGTGGCGAACGATTCGGTGGCGTACGGGGAGCGGCTCTCCGCCCGCTGGGCCAGGGCCAGGACGAAGACCGAGCCGAAGTGCCGGGCCAGGAAGCCCAGGAACCGGCTCCGGAAGGAGGCATGCCGGTCCTTGCCGGCGTGATCGCCCAGCAACTGGAGCCAGTGCGCTTCATGGCGTCCCTCGGCCTCGGCCAGCGCCAGCAGGATGGCGCGTTCCTCCCCGGCGCGGTTCTGCGCCAGGTCCCGGTAGACGGCCGCCTCGGCACGTTCATCGGCGAGATACTGTCGCCAGCGCTTGATGTCCGCTGCGCTGGGCGCTGCGCTCGCGTCTGTTGCGGGCGACGGGCTCGGTGCGCTGACGGGAGCGGCAGTGGAGGGAGCCGCCCCGGGGCCAGCAGAGGCGTGCGGCGAGGCGGGGCGCGGGTCCGTATCGCGGACCGAAGAGGGCTGTGTCGGGTGGTGCTGCGAAGAATCGTTGCGGTCCGATTCGGTGTGCTGAGACACGAAAAACTCCTGGGTTTGGTCGGGCATGGTCCGGCCCCATTGCGACTCCAGACTACCCCGTATTTCCGCGCTTTTCCGGCTGGCAATCCTCAGTGGAAAGTTTAGGGAGGCCGTAACTGCCCTGCCCCGGCGGGCCCGCCCGCAGCCGCTTTCCGGCAGCAATTGTGGGCCCTTGACCGCCCGGGTCCGCGGTGTTCGAATGAAACCCAGGGCGGGCTCCCCGGGGCCTTGCCGCCACCGAAGCCGCATGGAGGTTGCATCATGGATAGCACCGCATCACATCCCATCCAGCCGGCCCGGGAGTCACTCGAGTCCGATCCCGCCTACGACTACGCCGAGGACGCGCCCGTCAGTGATGCCGCGGAGACCGAGGACGAGGAGCTTCTCGAAGAGGCCGACCGGCTCGTTCCCCTGGACGCGGAAGACTTCCTGGGCGACGAGACGCCGGTGGTGCCCGTGGAAGGTGAGGAATTCCTTGCGCCGGAGGCAAATGAGTGATCCTCGCGCGGCCCGTTAAGTTGCCTAACGGCCGACGGCGGCGCCCCCGAATGGGGAGCGCCGCCGTCGACCTTTAACTTGCGGTCAAGACCCTGCCGGGCCTGGGCCCTAGTGCGTGAGGGCCGGGGCCTTTTCTTCCTCGGCCGCGCGGCCGGCGACACGCCGGCGCCAGTTCTGCATGACCGCGGGATCCGTCGGCTTGGTCAGCAGCGACACCGCGATGTAGACGACCGCGGAAGCCGCCAGGCCGTAGTAGATCGGCTCGTTGGCGTAGATGCCGTCCAGCGGAACCTCGGCGTTGATTTCCAGGATGATCATGGTGCCGAGCGTGATGACCGAGCCCACCGCCATGGACGCCGCGGCGGCGACGCCGGTGCCGCGCTTCCAGACCAGGCCGCCAAGGATGGCCACGAGCAGGCCGCCTACCAGGATGTCGTACGCAATGGTCAGGGCCGCGACAACGTCCTTGGTGACGATGGCGATCACGATTGCCACGATGCCCAGGCCCAGGACCCACATGCGGTTGGCCTTGACGTCGTGTTCCGGGTTGTCGGTGTCATCGGTGTTGACCGTCTTGCCGAACCAGCCGGCAACGAACGGCAGCACATCGGCGCGGGCCACGGTGGCGGCCGCGATCAGGGCGCCGGAGGCGGTGGACATCATGGCGGCGACGGCGGCGGCCAGCACGAGGCCGCCGATGCCGATGGGCAGCAGGTGGGTGGCGACCTCGGCGTAGACGACGTCCTTGCCCAGGGCCTTGACGTCGATCTGCGGCAGGGCCACCCGGGCGCCGAGGCCGATCAGGGCGCCGGCTGCGCCGTAGAGGATGCAGTAGATGCCGGCCGTGGCGCCGCCCCAGCGGGCGACTTCAGGCGTCTTGGCGGTGAACACACGCTGCCAGATGTCCTGGCCGATCAGCAGGCCGAGGGTGTACACCACAAAGTAAGTGATGATCGTCTGGGCGCCGATGCCGTCGATCTGGAAGAAGGTGGCGTCCACCCGGCTGCGGATCCCGTGGAGGCCGCCGGCGGCGTTGAGCGTGAACGGCAGCATCAGGAAGAAGATGCCGACCGTCTTGATGACGAACTGGACCTGGTCGGCCAGCGTGATGGACCACATGCCGCCGATGGTCGAGTACACCAGCACGATTGCCCCGCCGACGGCGATCGCGAGGGCGCGGTCCCAGCCGAAGAGCACCACGAAGATGGTGGCGTAGGCGCCCGTGGAGGTGGCGCAGAGCATCAGCGTGTAGGCAAGCATGACGATGCCCGAGGTCTGCGTGGCGTTGCTGCCGTAGCGCAGGGTCAGCATCTGGGAGACGGTATAGATCTTCAGCTTCTGGATGGTGCTGGCGAAGAGCAGGCTCAAGAGCAGGACGCCGGCGCCGATTGCGACGACGAGCCACATCCCSGAGATGCCGAACTTGTAGCCCAGGCCCACGCCGCCGACGGTCGAGGCGCCGCCCAGGACGACGGCGGCCATGGTGCCGGTGTAGAGGAACGGGCCGAGGCGGCGGCCGGCCACGAGGAAGTCGCTATTGTTCTTGGTGCGGGACTTGCCCCACCATCCGAACGCCAGCATGGCGGCCAGGTACACCACCACGATTGCGATGTTGACGAAAGTTGCGTCCATATAAAGGCTCCTTGGAGCTGGTTGACAGCGGATGCGGGCCTGCCGGGCCTCAACAGTATGTTCGGCAAGGCCGCTGCTGCGGGAAGTGGTTAGAGGAGGATTTCCGTCGGAACCCCCAGTTTTGCCTTATAGGCAACACATGTTGCCCAGAAGAGTATGCTGTGACTCCGGTAACAGTCAAGACGCCGGGCGTGGTGCCGCCGCCTCCGCGTCACGAAGGCCTGCTCCCGCTAGGATTGCTCCAATGATGGGGCCAAGCGGCCGGCCGTGAAAGGTTCCTAAATGAAGGCACTACCAGTTGAACCGAGCAATGTTCCCGTTGCCATCGGTTCGCGGATCCGCGCCGCCAGGCAGTCCCAGCGGCTCACCATTGAACAGGTCGCAGACGCCACCGGGCTCACCAAGGGATTCCTGAGCCGGGTCGAGCGGGACCTGACCTCGCCCTCGGTTGCCTCCCTGGTAACGCTGTGCCAGGTTTTGTCCATCTCTATCGGCGACCTCTTCGCCGCCCCCGAAACGCACCTCACGAAGCAGAATGAGGGCCCTCGCATCTCCCTCGGCGGCGAGGGGATCGTCGAGCGGCTGCTGACCGCGCGCTCCGAGCGCCGCGTCCAGATCATCCAGGCCGTGATCGAGCCGCGCGGGCGCGGCGAGTCCGAACTCTATGCCGTGGACTGCGACGTCGACGTCCTGCATGTGGTCAAGGGAAGCATCCGCCTGATCCTCACGAATGAGGAATTCGAGCTCAGCACCGGAGACACCGTAACGTTCCCCGGCCGGGAACCCCACACCTGGGTCAATCCCACGGACGACGCCGTCGAGGTGCTGTGGGTGCTCGTGCCCGCAGCCAGCCGCTGAGGGCATGAACGCATCCGTAACCACCGCAAAAGTATCCGCACGGCGCACGCCGGAGATACACAGGACGAGCGGAAGCCGCTCGCGTCATCAACTGGGGGATCCATGAACCGCAACAACGTCTTTCTGTCCCTGGCCGTGGCCGCCGCGCTCGCGGCCGCCCTTGGCCTGAGCTCGTGCGCCGCCGCGGGCCAGCGGGCCGGCGAAACGGCAAGCGGTCCCGCCAGTGAAGCCGCGGCCCCGGCGCAGCAGGAATCCGGTGCGGCCGCCCCGACCGCCTCCTCCGCCGCTTCGGCCCTGCCCTCGGCTGCCCCGAGCGCCTCCGCTACCCCCGTCCCGGTCGCGCCCACGGCCACGGCCAGCGCGGTGGCCGGTGTGAAAACCTTCACCTTCCCGGACGGGCACCTCTCCTTCTCCTATCCGAGCGGCTGGTCCGTCCGGTTGGTTGGCTCGCCCGGGAACGCGGCCAAGCTGCGGGGCCTGCAGGCGGTCATCGCCGACGCCACCGGCAACGAACTGGCTTCCATCACCAGCAGCACCAGCGCCAGCAACGCCTCCGGCCCGGTGGCCCGCACCGTGCTGGACACCGCCCCGGTGCCGGGGCTGAAAGATGTGGACGGCGAACAGCTGGCCTTCGGCTTCGCGTTCGATTCCCTCGCCGACCAGTCCGATTTCCACATGAGCGTGCGCAAGCAACGCGACTTCGCGCCCGCGGTCTCTGACTCCGGCTCCGCCTACGTCAGCTTCGCCAACGGCGGGGCGGAAGCCAAGGTGCTCTTCGGCAGCCCGGCATTTGCCTCCGTCGACGCCGCCAAAGCCTGGATGACCACGGAGCAGTACAGCCAGCTCAAGCGCCTGCTGCTCACCCTCAAGTACAGCTGACCTCCCTTTCCTTGGTGAGATCGGCCGTGGTGAGATGTACGTCACATCCCGGCAATCTGCCGGAAACGGCAATTTAATGCCCGGAGCCGGCACGTAACGTGCCCGCAAGAATGGGAAAGCCTTCCCGAAACACGCCGTGAGTAGCGTCAACGGCGGGGGGACGCTCGTCAGTCCCAAACGTCACATGGTCTCGCCGCATCGGCGCCCTCGGAGCGCCGGCACTCGAGGAAGGCTCCCGCTATGAAGCTCTCTGTGCTTGCAGTAGGAATGGCAACAGATCCGCAGGTCCTTGACCCCGGATCGACCGCGTGGATGCTCACGGCGTCCGCTCTGGTCCTCCTGATGACCCCCGGGCTTGCGTTCTTCTACGGCGGGCTCGTCAGAATGAAGTCCGTCCTCAACATCATGATGATGAGCTTCGGCGCCATGGGCGTGGTGGCCGTCGTCTGGGCCCTGTGGGGATATGGTCTGGCCTTCGGCCCGGATGCGCTGGGCGGCTTCGTCGGGGATCCCTTCACCAACTTCGGCCTGAGCGGGCTGACCACCAGTATCGGCTCCAAGGCGGCAGGCCTGCCGGACATGATCTTCGTCGGCTTTCAGGCCACGTTCGCCATCATCACCGTCGCACTGATCAGCGGCGCGGTGGCCGAGCGCGTCAGGTTCGGCCCCTGGCTCCTCTTTGCCGCCCTTTGGGTCACGCTCGTTTACGCGCCGATCGCGCACTGGGTCTGGGGCGGCGGCATTTTCGGACCTACCGGCATCATCGGCAGCAAGATCTCGGCCCTCGACTTCGCCGGCGGCACGGTGGTCCACATGAACGCCGGCATTGCCGGGCTGATGCTTGCCGTGGTTCTGGGCAAACGGCTCGGCTTCATGAAAGACCCCAACATCCGCCCGCACAACCTGCCGTTCGTGATGCTCGGCGCAGGGCTGCTCTGGTTCGGCTGGTTCGGCTTCAACGCCGGCTCGGAACTCGCCGCCGACGCCACGGCCGCCCTGGCCTGGACCAACACGCTGCTCGCCACCAGCGCCGCCCTGCTGGGCTGGCTGCTCGTGGAGCGGCTGCGCGACGGGCATGCCACCTCGCTCGGCGCCGCCTCGGGAGCCGTCGCGGGACTCGTGGCAGTCACCCCGGCCTGCGGATTCATCGACCCCATCGGCGCCATCCTGATCGGCGCGATCGCCGGGGCTGTCTGCGCGCTCGCCGTCGGGCTGAAGTTCAAGATCGGACTCGACGACTCCCTGGACGTCGTGGCCGTGCATTTCGTCGGCGGCCTGTGGGGGACCCTGGCCCTCGGATTTTTCGCGCTTCCGTCCACCAAGACGGCCGGCGGCCTGTTCTACGGCGGCGGCCTGGCGCAGTTCTGGCCACAGATTCTCACCGCCCTGATCGTCACGGCATGGAGCGCCGCCATGACCACACTGATTGGCTTCGCGATCCACAAGAGCATCGGCATGCGCGTTTCCGAAGCCGACGAGCTCTCCGGCATTGACGTGACGGAGCACGCCGAAACGGCGTATGAGCTCCTCATGGTCGGCGGCAGCTTCCACCCCGGTGACCCGCATGCCCGGACTGATGCGGCCGAGGCCCACGCGACGGCCCACGCCGGGACCCCGGCCGAAGTCCCAGCCGGGACCAACGCCGAGGCCGAGGGTGAGGCCGTCCGCGGCAGGGTGTCGTCATGAAGCTCGTCACGGCGATTGTGCGGCCGGAGCGGGTCGCGGCCGTTAGCGCGGCCCTGGAGCGGGCCGGGGTCAACGGCCTGACCGTGAGCCAGGCCAGCGGCTACGGCCGGCAGCGGGGCCATACCGAGGTGTACCGGGGCGCTGAATACAGCTCGGACCTGCTGCCCAAGGTGCGGCTCGAAGTCCTGGTCGACGAGGGCGCCCTCGGCGCCGTCATGGCTGCCATTGAAGAGGGAGGGCGCACGGGCCGCTTCGGCGATGGCAAGATCTGGATTATCGAGGTGCGCGACGCCGTCCGCGTCCGCACGGGGGAGCGGGGCGCGTCGGCCATCGCCTGAGGTTGGTAAACAACTGATGCGCAATACGAAACTTCGAGTGTATGATGGCTGTCACAACCGTCGGTCAATCCTCGAAGGAGCGGCTTCTTTTGGAAGAGCTGCGCATCGAGGCCAATGGCAACCTTGGCCCCATCGATTCATCCCGCGTCCCACGCTACGCCGGGGCTGCCACGTATGCCCGCCTGCCGCGCCTGGACCAGGTGGCCAAGGCAGACGTCACGGTGGTCGGCGTGCCGTTCGACACCGGCGTCTCCTACCGCCCCGGCGCCCGCTTCGGGGCCAACCACATCCGCGAGGCCAGCCGCCTGCTGCGGCCGTACAACCCGGCCTGGGACGTCAGCCCCTTCGAGAACATCCAGGTTGCCGACGCCGGCGACATGGCGGTCAACCCCTTCAACATCAACGACGCCATCGAAACCATCCAGCAGAACGCCTTGGACCTGACGGCGTCCGGCAGCAAGCTCGTCACCCTCGGCGGCGACCACACCATCGCCTTGCCGCTGTTGCGCGCCGCCGCCGAGCGCGCCGGCGGCCCCATAGCCATGCTGCACTTCGACGCGCACCTGGACACCTGGGACACCTACTTCGGCGCCGAGTACACCCACGGCACACCCTTCCGCCGCGCCGTCGAGGAAGGCATCCTGGACACCGAGGCCATCAGCCACATCGGAACCCGCGGTCCGCTCTACGGCAAGAAGGACCTCGACGACGACCACCGCTTCGGCTTCGGCATCGTCACCTCCGCCGACGTCTACTACCAGGGCGTCCTGGAGACGGTCGCCAAGGTCCGGGACCGGATCGGTAACCGCCCGCTCTATATCTCAGTGGACATCGACGTCCTTGACCCCGCGCACGCCCCGGGCACCGGCACGCCGGAAGCCGGCGGCATCACGAGCCGCGAGCTGCTGGAAATCATCCGCGGGTTCCGCGGCATGAACCTCGTCGGTGCCGACGTCGTCGAGGTCGCCCCGGCCTACGACCACGCCGAGATCACAGGCGTGGCGGCAAGCCACGTCGCCTACGAACTCGTAACACTGATGGCGGACCGCGCCGTCGAAGGGGACCGCTTCGGCGCCCCGAACGGCTACGCTGCCCAGGCCCTCGGCCAGGAATCCCGCCGACCCGCCGGCTTCAGCTCCTCTGTGGCTTCGCCGGTGGCTTCGCGATGACCGGCGTGCGCAACGGCGGGGACCTCGTCGTCGAAACCCTTGAGGCGCTCGGCGCCAAGACGGTCTTCGGCATCCCGGGCCAGCACGCCCTGGGCCTGTTCGACGCGATGGGCCGCGGGAACCTGCACTTCGTCTCCTCCCGGGTCGAGAACAACTCGGCCTTCGCCGCCGACGGCTACTCCCGCGCCACCGGCGAAGTCGGCGTGCTGTTCCTGTCCACCGGCCCGGGCGCGCTGACGTCCTTGGCCGGGCTGCAGGAGGCTTACGCCACCGGCGTTCCCATGGTGGTCGTGGCCAGCCAGATCCCGCTCGAGGGCCTTGGCGCCCGGCGCAAGGGCATGCTGCACCAGCTCGATGACCAGAAGGCCTCGGCCGCGAACGTCACCAAGTCCCAGCGGCTGATCCAGCACGCCTCCGGCATCCCCTCGGCCATCCAGGATGCCTGGACCGAGGCGATCTCCTCGCCGCAGGGCCCCGTGTGGCTCGAAATCCCGCAGAACGTCCTGCTGGACCCCATCATGGTGCCTCCCGTGGAGGACGCCCTCGCCGAAGCGGCCGACAACCCGCCCCGCGTGGAGCTGGTCCGCGAAGCCGTGAAATGGCTCTCGACGGCGGAACGTCCCGCCATCATCGCCGGCGGCGGCACCCGCCGCGGCCATGCCGAAAAGTCGCTGCTCTCGATTGCGGAGAAGCTGCGGGCGCCGGTCATCTGCACCCCGGGCGGCAACGGCGCGTTCCCGTGGAACCATGAGCTCTCCCTGCAGTCCTGGATCGAGGACCAGTACATGACGGAGGTGCTCGAGGACGCCGACGTGCTGATCGTCATCGGCTCCTCCCTGGGCGAGGTCACCTCCAACTACTTCACCTTTGAACCGCGCGGCCGGATCATCCAGATCGACGCCGAGCCCCGCGTCCTGGAGTCCAACCGCCCGGGACTGGGCATCCGGGCGGACGCCGGCCAGGCCCTGGCCGCCCTCGACGCCGCCCTGACTGAACCGCACGGCGAACGTGCCGACTGGCACGGCACGGCTCCCGAGGTACTCGTCAAGGACACCCTGGCCAAGGTCAAGGCCCGGCTCGAGTCCCAGGACCTCGGCAAGGAACTGAAGTTCATGGCCGACATCCGCGAGGCCGTTCCCGCGGCCATGCAGACGTTCTGGGACATGACCATCTCGGCCTACTGGGGCTGGAGCTGCTGGGATGCCCGCGACGGCCAGTTCCACTCCGCGCAGGGCGCCGGCGGGCTGGGCTTCGGCTTCCCCGCGGCGATCGGCGGCGCCGTCGGGCTCGAAACCACCGGCGCATCCGCCGGCGCACCTGCCGGACACGCCAGAGTGCTGGCCGTCTCCGGCGACGGCTCGGCGATGTACTCCATCTCCGAGCTCGCCACCGCCAAGCAGCACAACGTCCCGGTCACCTGGCTCATTGTGGACGACGGCGGCTACGGCATCCTGCGCGAATACATGGTCGGCGCCTTCGGCAAGGCCACGGCCACCGAGCTCGCCCGCCCCGACTTCGTCAAGCTGGCAGAGTCCTTCGGCGTCCCGGCCGTCCGGGTTGCCCCGGAGGACGTCGGGGACGCCCTGAAGGCGGGCTTCGCTGCGGACGGCCCCAACGTCGTCGTCGTCGAAACCCTGCTCCAGATGTTCGGCCCCACCCACCTGGCCACGTAGGCGCACCAACACCACAGCAGCACCGCTGCGCAGCGCGGACCGGCCGGGTCTGCCCCTCACGACCGGCCGGGTCTGCCCCTCACNNGGTCTGCCCCTCACCGCGAGGGGCAGACCCGGCCGGTCCGCGTTTGCTATTTAAGGGTCTTCCGAGGCCGCGCGGCACCTCCCACGAGAGAGTTAGTTTCCCGAAGTAACCATTTTCGTATATAGTTGCCTAGGGCAAACAAAAGAGGGGTGTCCATCATGTCAGTTGAATCCAACGCTGCAGCCAGACTCGTTTACCAGATCTTCGATCTGCAGCGCGCGGTCCGTTGCGTTGCCGCCGCCAGCCTGCGCGGGCAGGACACCGGAGTGGCGCTTCAAGGCGTTCTGCGCTTTGTGGGGGAGGGCGAATCCCGGGCCACGCATCTTGCGGAGCGGCTCGGCGTCAGCGCCCCGGTCCTCAGCCGGCACATCGCCGACCTCGAAGAGCACGGCTATGTGGTCCGCCGGCCGGACCCGGAAGACGGCCGCGCGCAGCTGATCGCCCTGTCTGCCGCCGGCACGGAGAAACTGCGTCTCATCGAGGACCAGCGGACGGCCACCATCCAGGACCTGCTGCAGGACTGGAGCCAGGACGACGTCGAACTGACGGCGCGCACCCTCGAAAAACTTGCTGAGTCCCTCAGGACCTCAGCCCGGGCAACGACGGCCGGACCCACGAATACGACCGAAATTGTTGAGGAGTAGATATATGGCTAGCCACGCCGCCGCCACAGGGCCGTCCCCGGCCCCGTCGGACGTTCCGCAGGGGGCATCCCGCGCATCCCAGACCGCCGCAGAACCTGTGGCGATGACCCACCGCCAGATCATGGAGGCCCTCACCGGGCTGCTGGCGGCGTTCTTCACCGCCATCCTGAGCAGCACGATCGTCGCCAACGCGCTGCCCACCATCATGTCCGAACTCAAGGGCACCCAGACGGACTTCGCCTGGGTGATCACCGCCGCGCTCCTGGCCAACGCGGCAACCACCCCGATCTGGGGCAAGCTCGCGGACCTCTTCAACAAGAAGGTCCTCGTCCAGCTGAGCATCGTGATCTTCGTGGCGGGCTCCGTTATGGCCGGCCTGTCCGAGACCATCCCGCTGCTGCTGACCGCCCGTGTCATCCAGGGCATCGCCATGGGCGGCCTCACCGCCCTGGCCCAGGCCATCATCGGCTCCATGATTCCGCCGCGCGACCGCGGAAAGTACTCCGGCTACATGGGCGGCGTCATGGCCGTGGGCACGGCAGGCGGCCCGCTGCTCGGCGGCTTCATTGTCGACAGCCCGCTGGGGTGGCGCTGGACCTTCTTCGTCTGCGTCCCGCTCGCGGTGGTCGCGCTCATCCTGCTGCAGGTCACGCTCAAGATCCAGCACGTCAAGCGCCCCGCCAAGATCGACTGGCTCGGCTCCATCCTGTTGACCTCCGGCGTCAGCCTGCTGCTCATCTGGGTCTCCTTCGCCGGCAATCCCGACTACTACGACTGGTGGTCGTGGCAGACGGTCGCCATGGTGGGCGGCGGCATCGTGCTCCTTGGCCTGCTCGTGCTGGTGGAATCCAAGGTCGCCCAGCCCATCATCCCGCTCAAGATCATCTCTGAGCGGACCACCGCCCTCGCGATCCTCGCCTCGGTGGCCGTCGGAGTGGGCATGTTTGGCTCCTCGACCTTCCTTGGCCAGTACTTCCAGGTGGCACGCGGCGCCACCCCCACCGAGGCCGGCCTGCTTACGCTGCCCATGATCGCGGGCAACCTCATCGGGTCGGTCGCCTCCGGCATGCTCATCAGCCGCACCGGCAAGTGGAAGCGGTACCTCGTGGCCGGCGCCATCCTGCTGATCGGCGGCCTGGGCCTGGCCGGCAGCATGGACCACACCACTGACCTGTGGCTGACCGGTATCTACACCGCCATCCTCGGCGTCGGCCTGGGCCTGCTGATGCAGAACCTCGTCCTCTCCGTCCAGAACACGGTCCAGGCCAAGGATATCGGCACGGCCAGCGCCTCTGTGGCCTTCTTCCGGTCCGTCGGCGGTGCGATCGGCGTCTCGGTCCTCGGCGCCGTGCTGGGCAACCGGGTCAAGGAGCTCGTCGTGGAGGGGCTGGCCTCGGCCGGCATCCAGGTTCCCGCCGGATCCGCGGGGGCCAGCATGGACCTCAAGGACATGCCGGCACCGATCCGCGATATTATGCGTGCCGCCTACGGCGACGCGATCGCCGAGGTCTTCCTGATCTCCGCAGTCGTCGGACTCGTGGCGCTGGTGGCCATCCTGTTCATCAAGGAACGCCCGCTGCGCCGCACCGTCGACGTCCGGCCGGAACCCGCCGAACTCGCAGGGGACGCCCCGGACGCCGGGATGGCCGCGATGGCCGGTGCCACGGCCCCGGCTCTGGAGAACACGGGTTACACAGGGAACGACGCCGCCGAGGAAGCTTCGCCCGCCGGCGGAACCGGCATCGTTGACCTGGACCGGGAATTCATCGAGGTGCTCAGCCGGGAGCGCGCCGAATCCCGCTTCCCCGATGCCGCCCGCCAGCGGACCCGGACCTTGGTTGCCGAGGACCGGCCCGAAGCCGCCGACGTCGTACCTGTGATGCTCCAGACCCAGCGGCTCCTCGCGGAGCAGCAGCTGCTGCTGGCGGACGCCCTGCGCGCCGTGCACGAGCAGGCCGCCGAGCAGCGTGCCATCGCCGCGGAACAGGCCCGGGTTGCCGAGGAGCTCACGGCCCTGCGCCGGCAGCTCGCCAAGCAGCGCAAGATGCAGCGCGCGGCTGCCGACTACATCGCCACCCACGGCCGGCACCGCACCGAGTAGCGCCGGCGCACAGTACCGGACCGCAGAGGCTCCGCGGCCGCCTCGAGGGGCGGCTGCGGGGCCTTCGTTTGCGGCGAGACGGTTGCGGGGGAGACCACAGCAGCCGCTTAAGTACGCCGTTTGGATGATATTGAGCTCCCGATGTTCCTCCCGGGCGAGGGTTTTCGTAGAGTTGGGTGGCTAAGGCTGTCGGTCCCATGGGCTAGTCTCCAATCAGCCTTCCAATAAACTTCACTATTTAGCTCTCCCATACTTTGCTCTCCCCATAATTTGGTCTCCCTATAATTCAGTCTTCGTAAGGACTCGTGGGCATGCTCGTTACCCTCATGCGGCGCTATTCCAAGCCGTATCTGCCATACATCGCGGCTGTGGTCATCTTCCAGCTGGCCTCGACCATCGCGGCTCTGTACCTCCCCAGCCTCAATGCCCAGATCATCGACGAGGGCGTCTCCCGCGGCGACACGGACTACATCTGGCGCACCGGCGGCGTCATGCTCGGCGTCGCGCTGATCCAGGTGGCCACCGCGATCGCCGGCGTCTACTTCGGCTCGAAGGCGGCGATGGCATTCGGCCGGGACCTGCGCCGCGGCGTGTTCCGCAAGGTGAGCAGCTTCTCGGCGCGGGACGTCAACCTCTTCGGCGCCCCCACCCTGATCACCCGGGGCACCAACGATGTGCAGCAGGTCCAGATGCTCATGCTCATGGCGCTGAACTTCATGGTGGCCACACCCATCATGTGCATCGGCGGGATCTTCATGGCCCTGCGCGAGGACCTCAACCTGTCCTGGCTCGTCTGGGTGTCCGTGCCCCTGCTCGTAGTCGTGGTGGGCTACCTCGTGGTCCGCCTCATGCCGCTCTTCCGTTCCATGCAGGAGAAGATCGACCGGCTCAACGGTGTCCTCCGCGAGCAGATCATCGGCATCCGCGTGGTCAGGGCCTTCGTGCGCGAACCCCACGAGGCCGAGCGCTTCGGCGCGGCCAACCAGGACCTCACCGACGTCTCGCTGAAGATCGGTTCCCTGTTTGTGCTGATGTTCCCCGCCATCGGCATGATCCTGCACATCTCCACGGCCGCCGTGCTCTGGTTTGGTGGCCAGCGCGTCGATGCCGGCGAGATGCAGATCGGCTCGCTGACGGCCTTCCTCCAGTACCTCCTGCAGATCCTCATGGCAGTCATGATGGGCACCTTCATGGCCATGATGATTCCGCGCGCCTCGGTCTGCGCCGACCGGATCGGTGAAGTGCTCGACGTCGAACCCTCCATCCACGAATCGCTCACCCCGGTGGCGCCTGCGGCAAAGGCCGGCCGCGTCGAATTCCGCAACGTGACCTTCGCCTACCCCGGCGCCGAGGCTCCCGTGCTCAGCAACATCAGCTTTACGGCCGAGCCCGGACAGACCGTGGCGATCATCGGCTCCACCGGCGCCGGCAAGTCCAGCCTGCTGGCCCTGCTCCCGCGGCTCTACGACGCCGAGTCGGGCGAGGTCCTGCTCGACGGCGTCCCCGTCACCCAGCTGGACCGCGCCGAGATCACGCAGCGCGTGGCCATGGTGCCGCAACGGCCCTACCTGTTCTCCGGAACCATTGAGCACAACCTGCGCTTCGGCAAGCCCGAGGCCACGGACTCTGACCTGTGGGAAGCACTGACGGTCGCCCAGGCCGCGGAGTTCGTGCGCGAAAAGAAGGGTGGCCTCGCAGCGCGGATCGCCCAGGGCGGCACCAACGTCTCCGGCGGCCAGCGGCAGCGGCTGTGCATCGCCCGCGCGCTCGTCACCGAACCCAAGGTCTTCCTGTTCGACGACTCGTTCTCGGCCCTTGACGTCGCCACCGACGCCAGGCTCCGCCGGGCGCTCAAGGCCAAGACGGCCGATGCCACGGTGATCATCGTCGGCCAGCGGGTGTCCACCATCGCCGATGCGGACCAGATCCTCGTGCTGGACAACGGCAGGATCGTGGATCGCGGAACACATGAGGAACTGTTGGAAAGCTCCGGCACCTACCAGGAAATCGTCGAATCCCAGCTGAGCGCGGAGGCAGTGGCATGAGCACCAACGAGAAAGTCTCCACCACGCCGGCCACCGCAGCCGGCCAGGCCGCTGCCGATACGGACGCCACCGACCTGATCGAAGATGACTTCATCGAGGAGGAGTACACGCCCGGCGAGGCCGACGGCGGCATGTTCGGCGCCGTGCCGGCCAAGAAGGCCCAGCACTTCTGGCCCTCGGCCAAACGGCTCATGGGACTGCTGAAACCCGAGCGCGCCGGCATCACCGCCGTGCTCGCCATGGTGACGGTCGCCGTCGTCCTCAACGTCATTGCCCCGAGGATCCTGGGCCAGGCGATGGACGTGATCTTCGCCGGAGTGGTCGGCAAGCAGCTCCCGGCCGGGGCCACCAAAGAACAGTTCATCGAAGGACTGCGCTCCCAGGGCCAGGACAACTTCGCCGACATGCTCGCCAAGATGGACGTCGTGCCGGGCGCTGGCATCGATTTCCAGAAGCTCGCGTTCCTCATCAGCGTGGTGCTGGTGATGTATTTCGTCGCCAACATCTTTCTGTGGCTCCAGGGCTATGTCCTCAACGTGCTGGTCATGCGCGTGGTGCGCACGCTGCGCGATGACACCGAGAAGAAACTCAACAAGCTGCCGCTGAACTACTTCGATACCCGCCAGCGCGGCGACATCCTTTCCCGTGTCACGAACGACGTCGACAACATCCAGCAGGCGCTCCAGCAGGCCTTCGCCCAGCTCGTGAACTCGGCCCTGACGGTCATCGGGATCGTGATCATGATGTTCATCGTGTCCTGGCAGCTGGCCCTGATCGCCCTCGTCGCACTGCCGCTCTCCGGCGTGGCCGCCGGCATCATCGGCGCCCGCAGCCAGAAACTCTTCGCCGCCCAGTGGAAGAACACCGGTGAGCTCAACGGCCAGATCGAGGAATCGTTCTCCGGCCACGACCTCGTCCGCGTGTTCGGCCGCGACGCCGACATGCTGGCCCGCTTCGACGAACGCAATGAGGAACTCTACAAGGCCAGCTTCGGAGCCCAGTTCGTCTCCGGCATGATCATGCCGGTCATGCAGTTTGTCTCCTACCTCAGCTATGTCGGGATCGCCGTCGTCGGCGGGCTGCGCGTGGCCTCGGGCAGCATGAGCCTGGGCGACGCCACGGCGTTCATCCAGTACTCGCGCGAATTCACCCAGCCGCTGGGCCAGATGGCCGGCATGGCCAACATGCTGCAGTCCGGTGTCGCCTCCGCCGAGCGGGTTTTTGAATTCCTCGACGCCGACGAACAAGACGCCGAGACCGCCACCGAGCACCTCCCGGCGAAGACCGACGGGCACGTCGAGTTCAAGCACGTGACCTTCAGCTACACGCCGGACAAGCCGCTGATCGAGGACCTGTCCTTCACTGCCGAGCCCGGCCACACGGTGGCGATCGTGGGACCGACCGGGGCGGGCAAGACCACCCTCGTCAACCTCGTGATGCGCTTCTACGAGCTCAACTCCGGCAGCATCACCCTGGACGGTGTGGACATCACCCGGCTGAGCCGTTCGGAGCTGCGCGCCAAGGTGGGCATGGTGCTGCAGGACGCCTGGCTGTTCGGCGGAACCATCTACGAGAACATCCGCTACGGCAAGCTGGACGCCACCGAAGAACAGATCATGGCGGCGGCCAAGGCCACGTTCGTGGACCGCTTCGTCCGGGCGTTGCCGGACGGCTACAACACGGTGATCGACGAAGAGGGCAACAACGTCAGTGCCGGCGAAAAGCAGCTGATCACCATCGCCCGGGCCTTTGTGGCGAACCCGTCGCTGCTGATCCTGGACGAGGCCACGAGTTCCGTGGATACCCGCACCGAAGCCCTGGTCCAGAAGGCCATGGCGGCGCTGCGGACGGAGCGCACCAGTTTCGTCATCGCCCACCGCCTTTCCACCATCCGGGATGCGGACACCATCCTTGTCATGGAGGACGGGCAGATCGTCGAGCAGGGCCGGCACGCCGAACTGCTGGCCCTGCAGGGCGCGTACTACCGGCTGTACATGTCCCAGTTCGCCGGTGAGGACGCAGAGTCTGCCGTGGCGGATTCCGCGGAGGACGCGACGGCGGTGCACAGCTGAGCGCCGCAGGCCCCGCCGGGAAGGGCGCAGCCGGCGGGAACGGGCCCGGCAGGGAGAGCGCAGGCACAGCCGCGGGCCCCGCCGGGAAGGGTGGACCCGCTGAGGAGAACACATCCACGGAGCCCTGGCGCCTCGAGGTGGAGGTGCCGATGCGCTGGAGCGACATGGATGCCTACGGGCACATCAACAACGTCCAGATTGTCCGGATCCTCGAAGAAGCACGGATCGCGGCTTTCGGCCCGCCCCGGGGTCCCGGGCTGCCGGGAACCGAACCGCTGGTGCCGCTCTTCAACGAAATTCCGGAAGGGACGCTGGCGCTCGTCGTCGAGCACAAGATCAGGTACGTCAGGACCCTTGAGTACCGGAACGTGCCCGCCGTCGTCCAGTTGTGGATCGGGGCGATTAAGGGCGCCAGCTTCGACATCCACTACCTGGTGCAGGATCCCGTCACGCGGGAGGACTGTGTCCGGGCCACGAGCCATCTTGCCTTTGTGGACGAGGCAACCGGCCGGGTGTTGCGGCTGACGCCGGAGCAGAAGGATCGGCTGGCTCCCCACACCCGCGCCCACCCGGTCCCATAGCCTCTGTTCCGGTTCCCGGCACGGCTCCTAGAATGAACAATCCCGACGCATAAGGAGGCGTGGTCGCCGTGAACATGGGCAAAGACATGCACAAGAACATGCATCACAACCTAGGCAACACCTTGCACCAGAACATCCACAAGCAGCACACCCGCAAGAAGAAGTGGAACGAACTCTCGCCGATGGCACGGTTCGGAACCATCTCGGCTGGCATCGTCCAACTCTCGCTGCTGGTCGCAGCCCAGACGGACATCAGCCGACGCCCGGCTGCGCAGATCCGCGGCAGCAAGGCCATGTGGCGGCTCGCCACGCTGGTGAATTTCATCGGTCCGGCCACGTATTTCACCTTCGGCGTGAAGCGCCGGCCCGGCGCGAAATCGGGTCTGCTGCCCGCCCGTCCATAATCTACTGGCCGGTAGTTTAGGGGCGGCGTTAAATGGGCGCGTTCAGTTTAAGCCTGTAAATTGAACGTATGACCCCAACCAAGAAGCCTGCCCTGCACCGCGCCCTCGGTATCTCCAAGGAGATTGAAGACGCGGCGTGGTTTGTGCTGGGCCCGGGGTTGCTCGGCAAGGCGTCCCCCCTGGACGGCCGCACCAAAACGTGGTCCGTCCAGGCTGCCGCGGAGTTGCTGGAACGCCTCGAACGGGGCGTTCCGGATCCCAAGGCGCCGATGATGACTAACCTGCGCCAGAACCTGGAAGACGCAACCCGCGGGGCGAAGCAACTGGCCGTGGAGCTACTCTTCCTCCAGTCCCTGCCGCTTGCCCACGAGGTCAAGTCGCTGAAGGTCAAGCGGGCCCGCGTCGCCGAGGCGGCATCCTGGCTGGAGCCTGCGCTGGAGCTCCCCGACGAGCTCTACGCGGGCATGACGGACCACGGCGTGATCCGGGACCGCACCGCGGAATTCAACTGGACCATCTGGGACCACCTGAAATGGCTCTGCCGCTTCGTGCAGCATGTCGCACAGCGGCCGGCCCACGTCGTCCAGGCCGCGGTCAAGGATCCGCTGGCCTTCCACCGGCTGGTCGCCGGCACCCCGGATGACCAGCCGGCCATCCGCCGCAGCATTGAGTTCCTGGTCTGGCCCAGCTATTTCGAACCCGTGGTGGCCGATGTCGAACGGCAGGAGATCCGTGACGCTTTCGCTTCCCTCGTGGGCGGGGCCAAGGGGGACAGCGACGAGGACATTTCGGCGGACATCCACCGGATCCGCCTGCACCTGGACCAGCAGGCCGGGCAGCGGATCGACTGGTACTCACGCCAGCTGGTGAGTCAGTGGCGGAAGGTCGGCGACCCCGGCCGCCGCGCCTGGCTCCTGCGCACCCACCACGACAACGCCGAGCTGCTGGGGGAGTGGCGGGACGAGGAAGCGGTGACGCTCGACGTCGAACACCTCCGCCTGCTGGACCCCGGCGTCTCCGCGGGGCTGGTCCAGAATGCCGTTGACGAGGACTACAAGCACCTCGGCTACGTGGAGCGTGAGGACACCAAGACCGCAGTATTCGCCTTCCTGACCGTCATGAAGCCGGGTGACCTTGCGCTCTACCAGAGCTCGGGCAAGGTCCGGATCGGCGTGGTCCTCGGCGAACCGGAGCATGCCAAAGACAACCGCCAGCTCCGCCGCAAGGTCCGCTGGTTCGATGAGGAACACGACGCCACCGGGCTGCCCCGCCACGTGCAGCGCCAGCTGACCACTTCCGGCAACATCGTGGACATCACCCGCGTGATCCAGGCGCTTGAGGCGCTGCTGCCGGCTGAAGCGGAAGCCGAGGACGGCGACGGCGCCGCGCCGGATGCCGCCGTCGAACCGGCCTGTGACGGGTTCCGGCCGCTGACGCCGGAGTTCGCCGCGTCCTTGCACATGGACCTCGAGCCGCTGCAGGAAATCGCCGAACTCCTCGAGGAGAACCGGCAGCTGGTGCTCTACGGTCCGCCGGGAACCGGCAAGACGTACCTCGCCAAACACCTCGCCGCCGAGCTCGCCGGCGACACCACGGACGAGCGGGTCAAGCTGGTCCAGTTCCACCCGTCGTACGCCTATGAGGATTTCTTCGAGGGCTTCCGCCCGGACAAGACGGACGAGGGACAGGTCTCGTTCAAGCTCGTGGCAGGACCGCTGCGCCGGCTCGCCGAGGAAGCGGCCAAGCCCGGCAACGAGAGCAAACCGTACTTCCTGATCATCGACGAGATGAACCGCGCCAACCTCGCCAAGGTGTTCGGCGAGCTGTACTTCCTGCTCGAATACCGCGACGACCGCATCTACCTGCAATACAGCCCCAACGAGCCGTTCACCCTGCCGGACAATCTTTACATCATCGGCACCATGAACACCGCGGACCGCTCCATCGCGATGATGGACGCGGCCATCCGGCGGCGCTTCTCCTTCATCGAGCTGCACCCGAAGACGGAACCGGTGAAGGGCTCGCTGCTGCGCTTCCTCCAAGCCCGTGACCTGGACACGACCCCGGCCCTGCTGCTTGACGCTTTAAACGACGCGATCGACGAGTGGGACCGCGACCTCATGATCGGTCCCTCGTACTTCATGAAGAAGTCCGCGCAGACGCCTAAGGGCCTGCGCAGAATTTGGAAATACGAGCTCATGCCGCTGCTGGAGGAGCACTATCACGGGCAACTCAACCGCGCCCAGCTCGAGGAACGGTTCGGACTGGAACAACTCCTGGGCCGCCTGGCGCATGCCTAGGCTGGCCGGAGACGCCATAGCGCTGGACCGCAGTTCGTCGGAACGGGGAGCTGACCGCGGTTCGTCGGACCGGGAGGCCTCGGACCACCGGGGTTCATCCGGAGCCGGTCCGGCCGGGCGCGGTTCATCAGGTCGCGGTTCATCCGGACGCGGCGCGGCGGAGGCCTGCCGGCACATTGTCCTCGACGAACTCTCCGTCGGCGTCGTGGAGCGGCTTGATCCGGACACTGCCGCCTACGTCAACGCCAGCGGCCTGGCGAAGGCCTCGCCGATGGGCATGGGCCTGTACCGGGTCGAACCGGTGGGGACCGTCGGCTCGGTGCGCACTCCCGCCGTGCAGCTGGAGGTGCGACCGAAAGGTCGGCTCGGGCTGAGCCGTTTGCTGTTCCTGCTCGGCTACGCGGGGGACCAGGGGTTCCGGGACGATTCTGTCGCCGCGGTGGAGCATGCCGACCTTTGGAGCGCCCTGGCCGAATCCCTGGCGCAGCTCGCTGACCGGGCGCTGAGCCGCGGGGTGCTGCAGGGGTATCTCATGGTGGAAGAATCCCTCCGGACCGTCAAGGGCCGGATCCGGATGTCGGACCAGATTTCCCGCCGGCCCGGCATGCTGGTTCCGCTGGAAGTCTCCTACGACGAGTTCACCGAGGACATCGCGGAGAACCGGATTCTGCGCGCTGCACTGGAACGGATGTCCCAGGTGCCGCGGGTTCGGCCGGAAGTCCTGAGCCGCCTGCGCCAGCTCAAGGGAAAGCTCGACGCCGTGACGCGCCTTCAGTCCGGCGCGCCGCTGCCGCAGTGGCGGCCCAGCCGGATGAACACCCGCTACCACGCCGCTCTTCGGCTCGCCGAACTGATCCTGCGGAACGCGTCGGCGGAGGCCGGCGACGGAAAGCAGCAGTCGGCGTCGTTCGTGGTGGACATGGCAAAGGTGTTCGAGGACTTCGTGGGAACAGCCCTGCGCGAAGCCATGGCCGCCTACCCCGGAGAAATGCGGTTGCGCTACAACGCCTTGCTGAACGAGGCCGTCCGCGACTCGGACCGCATTGTGGTGCAGCCCGGTGCCGTCCACTTCCTCGGCGGCCGGCCCGTGATGGTGTACGACGCCAAGTACAAGGCCGCGGCCGACGTCGGCGCGTCCCTTTCGGGCGACCATTACCGGATGCTGGCCTACTGCACATCCTTGCGGGTGCCGACGGCGTGGATCGTTTACCCGGGAGCCGGGGAAATCAAGCTGCGCCGAATTCTCAATACCGATATCGACATTGTTGAGTTCCCGCTGGATCTGTCGCTACCGCCGTCGGAAATCCTGGCCGCCGTGGCACGGAAATCCTGGCCGCCGTGGCA
>NZ_JBFTNJ010000083.1:0-12671 GCF_056397425.1 Arthrobacter sp. 05N33_2 | reverse complement strand
GCCGGCAAGCGCTCCGCTGTGGCGGTCGACGTTGTGCCCGGCCGGATCGCCGAGGACGCCGCAGCGGTGGCGATCGTCCGCGACGACGCCGCCGTCTATATCGACCTGGCCAGCCAGGACGCCGCCGCCGAAAACGTTCTGGCCGCATGGCTCCGCGACGCCCACGCACCGAAGGTCATGCACGGGTTCAAGGCTGCCCTGAAGGCCCTGACCGCGCGCGGCCTGGAACTGGAAGGCGTGGTGGATGACACCTCCATCTCCGGCTACCTCATCCAGCCGGACCGCCGCAGCTATGAACTCGCCGAGCTGGCACAGCATCACCTCAACATCGCGGTTTCCACGGAGGCCGCCAAGGAAGGCCAGCTTGAGCTGGCGTTCGACGGCGACGACGCCGCCGCTGCGGGCGCGCTGGTCCACGTCGCCGCCGTCGTGCAGGCCCTGAGCCGCTTCTTCGAATCAGAACTGACGGAACGCAAAGCGCAGGACCTGCTCACCACCCTCGAACTGCCCGTCAGCCGCGTGCTGGCCGATATGGAACTCGCGGGAATCGCCATCGACATGCCCCGCATGGACGAGCAGCTGTCGGATCTCGCCAAGGTGATCGACAACGCCCAGGAGCTGGCGTTCGCCGCGATCGGCCACGAGGTCAACCTCGGTTCGCCGAAGCAGCTCCAGACCGTGCTGTTCGACGAACTGCAGTTGCCGAAGACCAAGAAAATCAAGTCCGGCTACACCACCGACGCCGCGTCACTCAAAAACCTGCTGGAAAAGACCGGGCACGAATTCCTGGTCCAGCTCATGGCGCACCGGGAGTCGTCGAAGCTGCGCCAGATGCTGGAGTCGCTGAAGAAGTCCGTCACGGAAGACGGCCGGATCCACACCACGTACGCGCAGAACGTCGCAGCCACGGGCCGGATCTCCTCCAACAACCCCAACCTGCAGAACATCCCCATCCGCAGCGAGGAAGGCCGGCGCGTCCGCGGCATCTTTGTGGTCAGCGAGGGCTACGAGTGCCTGCTCTCCGCGGACTACTCGCAGATCGAAATGCGCATCATGGCGCACCTCTCGGGCGACGCCGGCCTGATCCAGGCCTACAAGGACGGCGAAGACCTCCACCGGTTCGTGGGCTCTAACATTTTCCATGTGCCCACCGACCAGGTGACCAGCGCCATGCGGTCCAAGGTCAAGGCGATGTCCTATGGCCTCGCGTACGGGCTGACCTCGTTCGGTCTGTCCAAGCAGCTGGAGATCTCCGTTGACGAGGCGCGGACCCTCATGAAGGACTACTTCGACCGGTTCGGCGCCGTCCGCGACTACCTCCGCGGCGTGGTGGACCAGGCCCGGATCGACGGCTACACCGCCACCATCGAGGGGCGCCGGCGCTACCTCCCGGACCTGACCAGCACCGACCGCCAGCTGCGTGAGAATGCGGAGCGCATCGCGCTGAACTCGCCCATCCAGGGATCGGCGGCTGACATCATCAAGCGCGCCATGCTGGGTGTGCACGCGGAACTGGCGGCACGGGGCCTGAAATCGCGCATGCTCCTGCAGGTCCATGATGAACTTGTCCTCGAAGTCGCCGCGGGTGAGCGCGAGGCCGTGGAGAAGCTGGTGACCGAGCAAATGGGCTCGGCCGCGGACCTCAGCGTTCCGCTGGACGTCCAGATCGGCATCGGCTCCAGCTGGTACGAGGCGGGGCACTAAAGCTGGACCGGAACCGGCAAGGTTTCGGTCCGGCAGTATTCGTTCCGGCTATGCCGGGACCCGGGATTCTCAGGGGGAGAAGTACGTGGCAGATAAGTACGAGCTCAGGCGGTTCCGCGCGGTCGCGAAGGACGAGGCGGGTTACGCGCAAGGCACGGCGTGGCTGCGCGGGGTCGGGATCGGCTTCTACGACGAGCCGCGCAAAGACGACTTCGCGGACAAGATCATGGCCATGTATCTCGTGGACAACCGTGAAATGACCGGCGTTTACCAGGCCGACGGCGTTGCGGCCCACTCGCTGGCTGCCGACGTCCCGGTGGCGACCTTCGCCACCCTGCGCAAGGACCTGAACATCGGCTACGGCCGTCAGCTCGAAGCCCAGCTGGTCACGGCCGTCACGGTGCGCGGGACCCACCGCCGGCAGGGACTGCTGCGGCGGATGATGACCGAGGACCTTGCCGCGGCGAAGGCGGACGGCGTCGCGCTGGCGGCACTGACCGCCTCGGAGGCCTCGATCTACGGGCGGTTCGGTTACGGTGTGGCCACCTTCGAGCGCAGCATCAAGGTCGACACCGGGCCGCGCTTCCGGCTGCGCCATGGGCCCGCCGGCACCGTGGAGATTGCGGACCGCAAGGTCCTGCTGGAACTGGCCCCCGAGGTTTTTGGCCGGGTCCACGCGTCCATGCCCGGATCGATCTCGCGGCAGGAAGCGTACCGGCTGCGGTCTTCGGGCATACTCGGCCGGGACGGCAGCGAGGACGAGGCAATCCGCTGCGCCCTGCACTACGACGCCGCCGGAACCGTGGACGGCTACGTGTCCTATAAATTCGCCGGGTGGGACGCCAAGCCGTACACCATGGAGATCGTGGACCTCGTGGCCGCGAATGACGCCGCGTACCTGGAACTCTGGCAGTTCCTGGGCAGCATCGACCTCGTGGACCGGATCAGCTGGCAGGATGCACCGGTGGACGATCCCCTGACCTGGGCGCTTGAGGACCCGCGATGCGTCGAGGCATCGGACCACCGCGACATGCTGTGGCTGCGCGTCCTGGACCCGGCCCGGGTGCTGGGGGCCCGGCGCTACTCGGCCGACGGGACGGTCGTTCTCGCGGTCAGGGACAGTCTCGGCTTCGCGGCCGGCACCTTCGCGCTCACGGTCAGCGGGGGAGAGGCCACGGTGCGGCCGGCTCCGGAGGCTGAGCCGGACCTGTCCCTTGATGTTGCGGACCTCGGCTCCATCTATCTGGGCGCCGTTTGTCCCGTGACGCTGAAAGCTGCCGGCCGGATCACCGAGCACACCGCCGGGGCGGCGCTGACGGCGCGCCTCATGTTCGCCGTCGAACGTTCACCGCACTGCCTCACGCACTTCTAGGCCTCCGGTCCGATTTCGGCGCCTAAGGCGACACGGACGGCCCCGTGCGCTTTGACCGGCGTTCGCGTAAACGACTAGACTAAACAGGCGCGTACTACGTGCGCGCATCTACAATCCACAAAATCAGGATGACCCGGCGGAACGCTTGCTGTGACGCCGTGCTCTTGGCCTGCATTCCATAATGCCGGCGAAGCGGTTTGCCTGACCGACTCACTATCCACAACGGAGCCCCTACTACATGACCATCACCTCCACCGAGAAGCCCGGTACCCCCGTAGTCGCCATTAACGACATCGGTACCGCTGAGGACTTCCTCGCAGCTGTCGACGCCACCATCAAGTACTTCAACGACGGAGACCTCGTCGAAGGTACCGTCGTCAAGGTCGACCGCGACGAAGTCCTGCTCGACATCGGTTACAAGACCGAAGGTGTCATTCCCTCCCGCGAGCTTTCCATCAAGCACGACGTTGACCCCGGAGACGTCGTCTCCGTTGGCGATCAGGTCGAAGCCCTGGTGCTCACCAAGGAAGACAAAGAAGGCCGCCTGATCCTCTCCAAGAAGCGTGCTCAGTACGAGCGTGCCTGGGGCGACATCGAGAAGGTCAAGGAAGAAGACGGTGTTGTCACCGGTACCGTCATCGAGGTTGTCAAGGGTGGTCTTATCCTCGACATCGGYCTGCGCGGCTTCCTGCCCGCATCCCTCGTCGAGATGCGCCGTGTGCGCGACCTCGCTCCGTACATCGGTCAGCAGATCGAAGCCAAGATCATCGAGCTGGACAAGAACCGCAACAACGTTGTGCTGTCCCGCCGTGCATGGCTCGAGCAGACCCAGTCCGAGGTCCGCTCCACGTTCCTCAACAAGCTGGAAAAGGGCCAGGTCCGTCCCGGCGTCGTTTCCTCCATTGTCAACTTCGGTGCCTTCGTGGACCTGGGCGGCGTAGACGGCCTGGTTCACGTTTCCGAGCTGTCCTGGAAGCACATCGACCACCCGTCCGAGGTTGTCGAAGTTGGCCAGGAAGTCACCGTCGAGGTTCTCGAGGTCGACCTGGACCGCGAGCGCGTCTCCCTGTCGCTCAAGGCTACGCAGGAAGATCCGTGGCAGACCTTCGCCCGCACCCACGCCCTCGGCCAGGTTGTTCCGGGTAAGGTCACCAAGCTCGTTCCGTTCGGCGCGTTCGTTCGCGTTGAAGACGGCATCGAAGGCCTGGTCCACATCTCCGAGCTCGCTGTGCGCCACGTTGAGCTGGCCGAGCAGGTTGTCTCCGTTGGTGACGAGCTGTTCGTCAAGGTCATCGACATCGACCTCGAGCGCCGCCGCATCTCGCTCTCCCTCAAGCAGGCCAACGAGGGCGTCGACGCCGACAGCACCGAATTCGATCCGGCTCTCTACGGCATGGCCGCAGAGTACGACGAAGAGGGCAACTACAAGTACCCGGAGGGCTTCGACCCGGAGTCCAACGAGTGGCTTGAAGGCTACGAGAACCAGCGCGCAGCCTGGGAGCAGCAGTACGCTGACGCCCAGACCCGCTGGGAAGCACACAAGAAGCAGGTTGCCCAGCACGCTGCCGACGACGCTGCAGCTGCAACGTCCGGTGAGAGCGATTCCGGCACCACCAGCTACTCCTCCGAGCCGGCTGCAGCCGAGACCGGTGCAGGCACGCTTGCTTCGGACGAGGCTCTTGCCGCTCTGCGCGAGAAGCTGACCGGCAACTAATTGCCCGTGATCCTCAAGGAGTCAGCTCCCTGAGGCCAGGCAGTTTGTAGCTTGAAGGTGGCCGTCCCCTCGGGGGCGGCCACCTTTTTGTGTTCCTCGGGGGGACATGCCCATTTTTGAAGCCCTCCCTCCGGGGACATGCCCATTTTTCGAGCCGGCCCGTGGACATTTGTGGATTGTGTCCAGTCCTGGTCCCGGGCGCGGGACATGTCCAGTGCGGGGAGGTCCGCGCCGTGCCCTGGCGCCGGATATGCCCAGTGCGGGGAGGTCCGCGCCATGCCCTGGCGCCGGACATGCCCAGTGCGGGGAGGTCCGCGCCATGCCCTGGCGCCGGACATGCCCCGCGGTTGCCCGGACCACCGGACATGTCCATTTTCGAAGCCCTCCCTCCGGGGACATGCCCATTTTTCGAGCCGGCCCTTGGACATTTGTGGATTGTGTCCAGTCCTGGCCCCGTGCGCGGGACATGTCCAGTGCGGGGAGGACGGCGCCATGCCCTGGCGCCGGACATGCCCCGCGGCGCCCGGACCACCGGACATGCCCATTTTTGAAGCCCTCCCTCCGGGGACATGCCCATTTTTCGAGCCGGGCCGTGGACATTTGWGGATTGTGCCCAGTCCTGGCCTTGGGCGCGGGACATGTCCGGTGCGGGGAGGCCGGCGCCATGCCCTGGTGCCGGACATGCCCCGCGGTTGCCCGGACCACCGGACATGCCCATTTTTGAAGCCCTCTCTCCGGGGACATGCCCATTTTTCGAGCCGGGCCGTGGGCATTTGTGGATTGTGTCCGGCCCTGGCCTTGGGCGCGGGACATGTCCAGTGCCGGGCGCCCGCATCGTGCGTTGGTGCCGGACATGCGCATTCCTGGCCCTAGGCACCGGGCTGCCGTTGCACGCGTTTCCTGCTCGTCAGGACAAGCAAGGGGCCGCGCCATGGAATGTAGGCTCCGTGACGGCAGCCAGGCGCTGACAACGGAGGGCATGTCCAACGGTGGAAGGGAGCCCGGACCGGGCCCAGGATGCCATGCCTTCAGCGCAGCGGGATCTTCGCTATGACCGGCACCGTCTGTGTCTGCGAGGCGGCACCGGTCACCAGTTCGGCGCCCGCGTACTTCAGCAACGCGAGGGCTCCCACGTTGCCGGCCGTCGTCTCGGCTACCAGGACGGCTGCCCCGGTCGACGCGGCGCGAGCCCTTACGAGGCGCAGCGCCTCGCGGCCCACACCCCGGCCGCGGAAGCTCCGGGCGAGCCAGATTCCGGTCTCCAGCGCCCAGCCGCCACCCCCCGCAACGGCCCCGCCGCCACCCCCTGCAACGGCCCCGGCGGCACCAACAGCCCCGGCGCCACCACCTGGCCCAGCCCCGGCGGCACCAACAGCCCAGCCGCCACCACCGGCCCAGCCCTCATCCGCTGCTGCCGGCTCCGTGTCCATCCGCCTGAGCCGCACGGACCCTGCCATCTGCCCGTCGCAGCTGATGGCCCACGTCTTCTGCCCCGCGGGACCGTCCAGGCCGGCTGCGGCGGCGCGGTGAAATTCGCGGAACCAGCTGATCCGGTCGGTGTTCCAGCCGGCGGTCGTGCCCAGCGGCGGGGTGACCTCGTCGGCGTCGGCGTCCCGGAGCGCAAGTTCCAGGAGTTGTTCGAGAACGTCCTCGCTGACGTCAAGCAGCGCGACCGGGGGCACGGGCTCAGCTGATGGGCACATCGATCCACTCCGTTTCTCCGGGCAGCAGCGACGCACTGCCGGCCGACATGGCGGCCACGCGGTCCGCTGCCCGGGCCAGTTCTTCCGGATCATCCGGCAGCGCCAGCCTCAGGACAGTAGTCTGCGCCTCGTAACGGGTTTCGGCCATGACATACCCCGCGGCGCGCAGATCGTTCTCGAGCCGGCCGGCGACGGCGTGCTGTACGGGTACCGAGCAAATGCGCAGCCGGCGGCGCCGCACCAGGGGAGCCAGCTCCAGCGCTCCGGACACCGAGTCGGAATAGGCCCGCACCAGGCCGCCGGCACCCAGGAGAATGCCGCCGAAATAGCGCACGACGACGACGGCGACGTCGCTGAGATCGGCGACGCCGGGTGCGGTCTCCCGCTTCAGCAGCGCCTCGAGCATGGGGACGCCCGCKGTGCCGGACGGCTCGCCGTCGTCGTTGGAACGCTGGATGTCCCGGTCGGGGCCGAGCACGAAGGCGAAGCAGTGATGCCGGGCGTCATGGAATTCCCGGCGCAACCCGCCCAGGACGGCCCGGGCGGCGTCCTCGTCCGCCGAGCGGGCCAGCACCGTGATGAAACGGGACCGCTTGACCTCGATTTCGTGCCGAAACCCGGGCCCCGCGGCGAGGGTGGTGTAGACGGCCGTCCTGCTCTCGGGGGATTCCGCCGCATCTGCCACCGGTTCAGTTTAGTCTGGTGAGGTGTTGAAGATCGGGTTGACCGGCGGAATCGCCTCGGGGAAGTCCATGGTTGCCGCGCGCCTGCGCGACCTTGGAGCAGTGCTTGTCGACGCCGACGCGCTGGCCCGGGAGGTCGTGGAACCTGGTACGCCCGGGCTGGCCAGTGTGGTGGAAGCCTTCGGTGCCGCCGTCCTGACCCCGGAAGGCCGGCTGGACCGGGCCCGGCTCGGTGCCCTGGTCTTCGGTGATCCGGAGCGCCTGGCCGCGCTGAACGGCATCGTCCACCCCCTGGTGCGGGAGCGCGCCGCGGCGATGGTCGCCGCCGCCCCGGCCGGCGCCGTCGTGGTCCAGGACATCCCGCTCCTGGTCGAAACCGGGCAAGGGAAGAACTTCCATCTGGTGGTCGTGGTGGATGCCCCCGACGACGTCCGGGTCCGCCGCATGGCCGAACACCGCAACATGACCGCCGACGAGGCGCGCGCCCGGATGGCAGCCCAGGCGGGCCGCGAGGACCGGCTGGCCGCCGCGGACGTCGTGCTGGACAACTCCGGCACCCCGGAGGACCTCCGGCACGCGGTCGACGCGCTGTGGGAGGAGCGGCTGATGCCGTTCGCACTGAACCTCAAGGAACAAAGGATCGCCCCGCGGACGGCGGGGCCGGTCCTCGCCCCGGCCGATCCGGCCTGGGCAGCGCAGGCCGCCCGGCTGATCGCCAGGCTGCGGGCAGCGGTCCCGCAGGATGTCCTGGCCGTCGACCACCTCGGGTCCACGGCCGTCCCTGGCCTCGACGCCAAAGATGTGATCGACCTCCAGCTCAGCGTCCGGGACCTCGACACCGCGGACCGGATCGCGCCGCTGTTGGCCAACGCAGGATTCCCGCGCTGGCCCGGCATCATCGCCGACAACCCGAAACCCTCGCACCCGGACCCTGCCGACTGGGGCAAGCGGCTGCACGGCAACGCCGACCCCGGCCGGCCGGTGAATCTCCACCTCCGCGCGGCCGGCTCGCCGGGCTGGCGGTACGCGCTGTGCTTCCGCGACTGGCTGCGCGCCGATCCCGAGGCCCGGACGGACTATGTGGCCGAAAAGCAACGGGTCGCCGGGCTGCACGGCGTCGACAAGTCCACCGCCGGCTACGCGGCCGACAAGGAGGGCTGGTTCACCGGGTACGCCTGGCCCCGCATGGAAGCGTGGGTGCAGCGCACGGGATGGCAACCGCCGTCGTACGCGGACGACGCCGGTGCCGACGACGCCGGAGCAGACGACGCCGGTGCCGGCACCGTCGGCGGCGCCCCCGCAACGGCACCTGCCGCCGGCCCCGGTACCGCCCAAAGCTGAATCAGGGCATCCTGTCACAGCCCGGCGGTAGATTAGGTACATGAGTCTTGCCCAGGAAATCAACCGCGTCGTGGCGCCCTTCGAGGTCATCAGTGAGTTCCAGCCGGCGGGTGACCAGCCGGCCGCCATCGCAGAGCTGACCGAGCGCATCAAGAACGGCGAAAAAGACGTCGTGCTGCTTGGCGCCACCGGTACCGGTAAGAGCGCGACCACGGCCTGGCTGATCGAGCAGGTCCAGCGGCCCACCCTGGTGATGGTGCAGAACAAAACCCTCGCCGCGCAGCTGGCCAACGAATTCCGCGAACTGCTGCCGAACAACGCGGTGGAATACTTCGTGTCCTACTACGACTACTACCAGCCGGAGGCCTACGTCGCCCAGACGGACACCTTCATCGAGAAGGACTCCTCCGTCAACGAGGAAGTCGAACGGCTCCGCCACTCCGCCACCAACGCGCTGCTGACCCGCCGCGACGTGATCGTGGTTGCCACCGTCTCCTGCATCTACGGCCTCGGCACCCCGGAAGAATACATCGCCGGGATGGTGACCCTCCGCAAGGGGGCGGAGATGAACCGTGACGACCTGCTCCGGAAGTTCGTCTCCATGCAGTACACCCGCAACGACATGGACTTCCACCGCGGCACGTTCCGGGTCCGCGGGGACACCGTGGAAATCATCCCGATGTACGAGGAACTGGCGATCCGGATCGAGTTTTTCGGTGACGAGATCGAAAATATCCAGACCCTGCACCCGCTGACCGGCGAAGTGCTCCGGGACGAGAACGAAATGTACGTCTTCCCCGCCTCGCACTACGTCGCCGGTCCGGAACGGATGGGCCGGGCGATCAAGCGGATCGAAGACGAACTGGCCGAGCGCCTCGCCGTGCTGGAAAGCCAGAACAAGCTGGTCGAGGCCCAACGGCTCCGGATGCGCACCACCTATGACCTGGAAATGATGCAGCAGATGGGGTTCTGCAACGGCATCGAGAACTATTCCTCGCACATCGACGGCCGGGCCCGGGGGACCGCGCCGCACTGCCTGATCGACTACTTCCCGGATGACTTCCTCCTGGTGATCGATGAGTCCCACGTCACCGTGCCGCAGATCGGCGCCATGTACGAGGGCGACATGTCCCGCAAACGGAACCTCGTGGACCACGGCTTCCGGCTGCCCTCGGCGATGGACAACCGCCCGCTCAAATGGGACGAGTTCCAGGACCGCGTGGGCCAGACGGTCTACCTCTCCGCGACGCCGGGCAAGTACGAGCTCGGCAAGTCCGACGGCTTCGTCCAGCAGATCATCCGCCCCACCGGCCTGATCGACCCCGAGGTCGTCGTCAAGCCCACGAAGGGGCAGATCGATGACCTGCTGGGCGAAATCCGGACCCGCACCGCGAAGAACGAGCGGGTCCTGGTCACCACCCTGACCAAGCGGATGGCCGAGGACCTGACGGACTACCTGCTGGGCCATGGCGTGAAGGTGGAATACCTGCACTCCGACGTCGACACCCTCCGCCGCGTGGAACTCCTGCGCGAACTGCGGATGGGTGTCTTCGACGTCCTCGTCGGCATCAACCTGCTCCGTGAAGGTCTGGACCTCCCGGAAGTGTCGCTGGTCAGCATCCTGGACGCGGACAAGGAAGGCTTCCTGCGCTCCTCGACATCCCTGATCCAGACCATCGGGCGTGCCGCCCGAAACGTCTCCGGCCAGGTGCACATGTACGCGGACCGGATCACCGATTCGATGGCCCATGCCATCGACGAGACCAACCGCCGCCGCGCCATCCAGGTGGCCTACAACACGGAGAACGGGATCGATCCCCAGCCGCTCCGGAAGAAGATCGCGGACATCACCGACCAGCTGGCCAAGGAAGACGCGGACACCCGCGAGCTGCTGGCCGCGGCCGGGAAGAACCGCGGCAAGGGCAAGGGCACCTCGCTCATCCGTGCGGACGGGCTCGCTGCCGCGCCGGCCGAGGACCTCGTCGGGCTGATTGAACAGCTGACCGAACAGATGCACGCCGCAGCCGGGGAGCTGCAGTTCGAACTGGCCGCCCGGCTGCGCGACGAGGTGGGGGATTTGAAGAAGGAACTGCGGCAAATGCAATCCGCGGGGCACGCCTAGGGTAAACTCGGTCAAACGTAGGGGAGTATCCCAAACGCTACGATCGTCAACACGCACGGCTACGATGCCGCGCCGGGCGTAGCGGGCAGCCAGGCAGCGTCATGCGCCGGCGGTCGGAGAGACTTACACCGCTGAGCTGTACCCTACGAAAGGTATTTCCCCCGTGCCCGAGCTTCCCCTGTGGTTCGAGATCGGCTCGTTTGTCGTCCTCGGCGTCATTCTGGCCATCGACCTGCTGATGGTCCTCAAACGCCCGCATGAGCCCTCCATGAAAGAAGCCGGACTGTGGGTCGCGTTCTACGTGGCCCTGGCCCTGGTCTTCGCCGGCGCCATGTTCGCCTTCACCGGCCCGGAATTCGGCGGCCAGTTCATCGCCGGCTGGGTGACCGAATACAGCCTGAGCATCGACAACCTGTTCGTCTTCATCATCATCATGGCGCGCTTCTCGGTACCGAGAAAGTATCAGCAGGAAGTGCTYATGGTGGGCATCATCATCGCCCTGATCCTCCGCGGCATCTTCATCATGCTCGGCGCGATCGTGATCGAGCAGTTCAGCTGGGTCTTCTACATCTTCGGCGCCTTCCTGCTCTGGACCGCCTGGAAGCAGGCCCAGGACGAGGGCGAGGACGAGGAAGACAAGGAAAACCCGCTGATCGCCCGGATCCGCCGGGTCCTGCCGATGTCCGAGAAGTTCGACGGCGGCAAGCTCCGCACCGTCGTTGACGGCAAGAAGGTGTTCACCCCGATGCTGATCGTCTTCGTGACCATCGGCATGACGGACCTGCTCTTCGCTGTCGACTCCATTCCGGCCATTTTCGGCCTCACCCAGAGCGCCTTCATCGTCTTCACCGCCAACATCTTTGCCCTCATGGGGCTGCGCCAGCTGTACTTCCTGCTCGGCGGCCTCATGAACCGGCTCATCTACCTCAAGCACGCCCTGTCCGTGATCCTGGCGTTCATCGGTGTGAAGCTGGTCCTGCACGCCATGCACGTCAACGAGCTGCCCTTTATCAACGGCGGCCAGCACATCGAATGGGCCCCCGAGATCCCCACCTACGTCTCGCTCGGTGTGATCATCGGCACCATCGTCGTCGCGGTGGTCGCCAGCCTCATGAGCTCCAAGGCGTCCAAGTCGAAGCTGGATGCCCGGCTGGAAGAGGACTCCCGCAAGAGCCTGAGCGACGTCGACTAGTACCAAACCGCCGGGGTGAGAGTGCAGGACACACCTCGCGGCGCATAGCAGTACGGCGCTGGACCCTCACGGGTCCGGCGCCGTACCTGTTTAAGCAGTACCTGCTAAGCCGGGCGCCATCGGCCCGGGCCCGTGCCTGGCCGCGCCCGGGTCACCGTCGGGCGGAACGTGCCATCCCCAGCAGGCGCCCGAAGATCGCCTCGCCGTCGTCCGCGATGCCGTCGTGGTGGAAGTCGCCGGTTTCCCAGACCTGCAGGCCCCGGACCGCGGCCGCCGTCTCCAGGGACAGCTCCCGGTCCACGTAGATGTCGTCGGTGTAGACGGCCGCGGCGACGGGCACGGTGTTCAGCGCCAGTCGCTCCGGGTCGTAGAGGGGTGCCCAGCCGTCCTTTTCGGCCAGGAGCCGGGCCACGTCCTGCAGCGGGTGCAGGGCCGGGTCCTGCTCGAAATACCAGGGGTACACCATTTCCCCGGTCAGAAGCGGTTCGCCGGCGTCGGGGCGGAACTCGGGGAATTCCTCCAGCACGCGCCAGGCGGCCCAGTTGGTGGCACCGTCCTGGGCGTAAATGGATTCGTGCATCAACGCGTACAACGGGTTCGCGGCCCGGGACACGAGGCCCCGGACCTGCTCCAGGAAGGTGTCCGAGAGACGGTCGCCGCCCGGTGTGGCCACGAAGGCGTCCTCGAGCAGGTGGTGCAGTGCGTCCACCCGGGTGTTGCCGCCCAGGAACGAGCCCACCATCTGGAACCGTTCCACCGTGAGCCGGCCGCCGTCGGGCAGCACCTCCTCCGTTTCCCGCAGGTGCCGGGCGATCCGGGTGACGGCGGCCCGGTCCTCGG
>NZ_JBFTNJ010000082.1:0-12995 GCF_056397425.1 Arthrobacter sp. 05N33_2 | reverse complement strand
GACCGCTACTCCGTCGAGACACTGGTGGAGTGGAAGTCCGAGCGGGAAGGCTCCATGGGCATCGAGCGGCAGAATCTGTCCGGCATCGATGAAGACGCCCTGATTGACGCCATACTAACAGCCATCTCAGCCGCCCCACCTCAACGCACGGTGGTAGCAGAATTGGGGTTGGGTTATTTTGGGGCGCAGGGCTTGGTGGAGTTCCCGACCGCCACAGCTAAAAAATTCATTGGTATCGAGCAGTACAACAACCTCGGGAATCAAGTTCTGCTACTCACAGTGCGGAACACGGGGACACTGCCGGCCTATTGGGACGGGCATATGCTCTATTACCGTCCCTGTGGGATTGCCCGTGCCGGGGACAACTACTTCCCGTACGACAACCCGAAGTTACCTCACCGCCTCGAGTCGGGTCAGTCAGCGCGCTGGCTGTATTACCTCCCCGAAGTCATCAATCTGGTGGCGTTCATGCGGGACAGGAAGCTAGGGATTGAGACCTTGGTGGCGAAAGTTAACTTGGGATCGGGCGAATCGATCGATTCGAGCCCACTGCACGTGGATTGCCTTCCCGGGGGACAGTCCCAAAGTCCTGACCGGGTGCCGAGCTAGAGGTCCACCATGACAACCGGCTTCGCTGCCGAAGCGGTAAGGCTTACGGAGGCGTGCCATGCCATCTTCGGTGACCCAGCGACGTGGATAACAGCCGACGGCTACCCGGATAGCACGATGTGGCCGGTGGTATTCCATGGGTTCGTGATCCCGTTCCGTTCATCGCTGGGCCCAGTGGCAGCTGTGGTTGCGAAACAAGCTGGCAGTCAAGCGCTGACTACGAGCCAACCGACGGCCGTGCCTCCTATGTCGAACGACAGGGGAGGCAATTTTGCTCGTTCGATCCAGAGACAGGATTCACACTAAATCCATCCACCCCCGACCAGGTTCGCTACTACGTCTACCTGAATCCCGAAGATCTTGATGATGCTTGCTAGAGTCCGAGAGTGACGACTGACTTCACCGCCGAAGCGGAAAAGCTGACAGCGGTATGCCGAGGCATCTTTAAGGACGAGAGCAAGTGGATTGCCGCCGATGGCTACCCGCACAGCCTGGCGCTCTGCATCATTGACTCCATCTTCTCGACGGGCTCTCACTACAACAGCGTCATCAATGTCGTGAATGAGTACCGGGCCTACCGGCGCGCCGAGAACGGTGACGCGGACCAGGACGGCACCAAGGAGCTCCTGGCGACCTTTGCCGCCGTGGGCAACAGTGCGGCTGTCTGGGCAGACGAAGTCGTGGATAACCGCAAGCCGGCGCATACCAAGAAAAACGCCCCTCTGAAAGCCGAGGTGATCCGGCAGGCGGCTGAGAAACTCCACGAGCTGAACTACAGAACACGGGATGACCTGCACCGGGCTTACGCCGAGGACGAGCATCTCACCAAGTTGAAGAACGTCTGGCTGGACCTGCCAAGCCAGCGTTCCGGCGTGACGTACAACTACCTACTTATCCTGGCCGGCTTCCAGTCGGTGAAGCCGGACCGTATGGTGATTCGGTTCATCAAGGAGAACGTCGAGCTGGAGAACCGGCGGCTCAGCGAGGAAGATGCTGCGGCCCTGATCAAGGGGGTTGCGGAGCTGTACCCCACGGAGCCACGCCGGCTAGACCACGTGATCTGGCGGCATGTGTCAGGTCGGGAAGTCTTCAAGGAAGAGGAAGTGCTCGCGCAGAATATTCAGGGGTGACGCGCGATGATGGGCGACGAAGGGTATGCACTCGGGTGGATCGAGAGTGCAGGCACGACATCGTGAGTGGTAAGGGGGAGCTTATTTGGCGATTGAGGTTGTTTTGGATGGAGAGACCGTCCCGGTTGACGAGGCGGTGTTCAGGTTGCTGCTCGACAATTCCGTGGCGGGAACCTATAAGGGCTATGAGAATGCGCTCGGATCGCACCGAATAAAGTTCTCCGACCTCGTGTCGCTTGCGGAGAAAGGCGACATCCCATACTCCCTGTTCTTCGCACCGTTTGCGCTGGTGCAGGAGCAGGTAAAGAAGAAGAATGAGAAGTTGTGACTGTGTCAACCTGAATGGAGCCCACCAGGACGGCCCGAACGGTACCCACCAGACCGGCTCGCCCCCGGCATTGGGCGCTGCGCGCCACGCGGCCGCTGGATTTTGTCTGCCAGTTGACTTATTGACAACTGGGCCGCTGCCGGTTGCACTTAGCGCATGGCATCTCGAGAGACTGAGGGGAAGCTCCGGGTCGCGGACGGCCTGGTGGTCATAACTCTCGGCGTGGTTTCCCTCCTTACGATTTGGAAAAACGCCCCTGAGGCATGGTTCGGAATCCTCCAGAGCCTCATGGCGGCTTTGCTGATTGCTTGGGGTGGAGTGATTCTGGTGGGCAAGACCAGGGCCGGGAGACTTGTGCGGACGCGCCGACGGTGGAGATATTTCACGCTCATCGGGGTCGTCTTGGCCACCATCATCGCGATTGTCGTCAGCACCTCCATCAGCACGGAGCGTCAGGAGGCCAACCCGGCTGCGGGGTTGTTGCCGGCCATCATAGGTTTGTTGGTTGCCCAGCTGTATGAACAGGAAAGGGCTTCTCAGCTAAAGGCATCGGACCTCAGCGATCGTGACGCCGGCGTATGGAAAAGGATCGCCCTTGCTGGTGCTCTCGTGGGAATCGTTCTCGGTGGCCTCTCTGGCGTCACGTTGGCGGCCGGCGACAGCGGCGCGGGTTTTTTTCTCCTGCCGGTTGCGCTGCTTTTCCTGGTCTTGGCTGCGGCGATCTGGATAATGCTGAGGTCAAGGACCAGGCAGTTGCGGGCCAAACCGTAGGCCAACTGCGAGGTGGGAGGCACTATGCCCTGTTCGGCAGTCTGAGGCCGCGGTGATGGCAGAGACTAGTTGCCTGCCTGTCGGGCAAGTGTGGCAGCGAGCCGATAAGAATCCGTGCCGGTTTCGATAATGGTGCCGTTGAAGGTGAGCCGGTCCACGATCGCTGCGCACAACCTGGGGTCGGTGAAGGTCTTGGTCCATCCGGAGAAGGATTCGTTGGAGGCGATGGCGACCGAGTTCTTCTCTTCCCGTTCGGTGAGGACCTGAAAGAGGAGTTCGGCGCCCCGGCGGTCCAGTTCCATATAGCCGAGCTCATCAATACACAGCAGGTCAACGCGCCCATAGCGGGCGATGGTTTTCGCCAGGACTTTCTCGTCGGCGGCTTCGACAAGTTCATTCACCAGCCTGGTGGCCAGGGTGTATTTGACCCGGTAGCCTTTTTCCGCGGCCGCGGTCCCCAGTCCGATGAGCAGGTGGGATTTGCCGGTTCCCGAGTCACCGATCAGGCATAGGGGCGATCCTTTGCGGATCCAGTCCCCGGTCGCGAGGGTGTGGACCGTGGCGGGGTTGATGTTCGGGTTCGCATCGAAGTCGAAATCGCCGAGCCACTTGTCCCGGGGAAAGTTCGCTGCTTTGACGCGGCGGATGGAGGAGCGCCGGTCCCGGTCATCGCATTCGGCCAGCAGCAGCTCGGCCAGGAAGCCTTGGTAGGAGAGTTGTTCCTTCGCCGCTACTGTGAGGGCTTCATCGAGCACAGCCCGGATCGTGGGCAGCCGGAGCCGGCGGCAGGCCTGGTCCACGGCCGCGACGGCGGCCTGCTCGGTCAGGCCTCTCCGCCGGCGCAGGGTCGGAGTGATGGTCGTCGAGGGTGCTGCAGGGCTCATGAGATGTTCTCCTTCGACGCTGTTCCTGCGGGGTTTTCGCTGCGTTTGGCCAGCAGCTCGTCATAGGCACGGATCGAGGGCATTGGCCGGGTGTCTGGCGGGAGCCCGGCGATGACAGCGGCGGGGTCCATGAGCCGGCGCTGGGTAAGGCTGACAACCCGGTGCACATTCACGTCATCGTGAGCACCGGGATGACGGTCCGAACCGGACCCACCCGCCGTCATGCCCGCAACGTGTCTGCGGGCTTCAACCGCGACGACGTCGGCACTGACAGCACCCACCCCGAGCGCCGAGGTGATTCCTGCAATGACATCGCCGGCGTCCATGGAGCGGTGGAGCAGCAGGACGTCGATGAGTTCACGGGTTCCTTCGGCATCGCCGTTGACCCGCCGGGAAGCGGCCCAGAATGCTTCATGGGCGTTGGTGAACTCCCCGGACTCGCGTGCCCGGGCCAGCGCGGTGGAACCGGGCAGCGCGCCGGGCTTGGTCTTGAGGACCTCGAGATAATGGTCCAGCTGGACTGATTGCCCGTATTTGGCGACGATCCGCTGATGTCTGGCGGTTACGGCACGCCCGTCGAAAACCACGACTTCGGACGCTCTCAACGACACCCGGAGTCTGCGTCCGATGAACCGTGCCGGGACGGAGTACTTCACCATCCGGACGGTGATCATCGAGGACCGGTCCACCCTGGGTGTCAGCACCAGCCCCGGGTCGAAGTCCTCTGCGGGCAGCGGCGCCAGGAACGACTGTTCGGCGGCGAAGTCCTGGCCGATCGTGCGGATCCTGTCATTGATCCGCCGGGCATCGTCCTGGGCTTCCCAGATCCGTATCCGGTCGTTGAGCTCATCCAGAGACTCCGTGACAGGCATGGGTGAGAGCCGGTTGCGGCGGAACCAGCCGACCTCTCCTTCGACGCCGCCTTTTTCGTGGGCCCCGTCGATACCGGGCTGGCAGTAGAAGGGGTCGAAGCCGTAGTGCGAGCGGAACAGCACCCACCGGTCGTTCTCCTGCCGCTGCCGGCCCCGTCCGAACACCACGGCAGTGACCGCGCTGGTGAGGTTGTCATACCTGATGTGCTTGGTCGGGACGCCGCCCAATACGTTGAACGCTGCAACGTGGCCTTCCAGAAAGGCTTCCTGGGCCTGCGTCGGGTAAATCCTGTGGATGGCCTTGCCCGAGTGGGACAGCCGGAGGATGAACATGTGGCACTTCGTTTTCACGCCGTTCAGCACAACCCAGACTTCACCGAAGTCCACTTCGGCCTCAGCGCCCGGGGCGTGTTCCTGCGGGACGAATGCCTCCACACGGCGGCCGGCCTCCACATCGATCTGGGCCCGGCGGGCCCGCACGTAGTCGCGCACTGTCGAATACGATAAGTCCTCCGCGCCGTGCTCCTCGATGAGCCGGGTCAGGACCCTTCGGGCGGTATGGCGCTGTTTCCGCGGCGCAGTTGTGTCCTCGATGAGCATTGCGTCGATCGCCGCCTTGAACGGCTCCAGACGGGGCGAGGAACGTTCCGGGGTTTTTCGCTCTGGCGGCTGCGGGGAGTCCAAAGCCTTCCGCACGGTCTTTCTCGCCACGTGGTGCCTGCGCGCAAGTTCCCGGATCGAGGCGCCGTCGACTCTGGCGTCCCTGCGAATACTGGCGAACAACTCCACTCTTGACCCCATCCCGGCCCTCCTGCACTTGACCCCGATATTGATGGGATCAACGCTCACAGATGGGTACCATTCAAGCCGTCATTAGGTCCGGTAAGTCGCTCAGGTGGGTACCGTTCGGGCCGTCCTAGTGGGCTCCGATCAGACTGACATATTCAAAGTTGCTTGCGGGACTCGGCAAAGACACGTTCTCGATAGGGTCGCGCTCGAAGGTGGAGCTGCGGGACGTCGAACTTATCGTCAAGGACCTGATCCGAAAACAGCACCTCGTCCGGAAGCACGATAAGTCGCTCCAGCGGAACAAGATTGTGGGCGTGCTCCGTGATGACGGGTCATCCATCGATGCCGACGCAGCACGGCTCATGTCGGCCATAGGCCTTTCGCACGAGGCGGTCCGTGCGTGCAAGACCAAGGAGAAGGCGCTCGATCTCATGATTGATCGTCTCGAAGCCAACCAGGTTTTGGTTTCGCGAAGTGTCCAGCACTACATGCCGCAGCGCTTGACGCACGTGAAGTTCAGTGGCATGACGATCCGAGACAACAAGGTCCCGTTTATCTTTCTGGCAGGAGGAGACCACGGGGACGACCAGGAGCCGGCCGGTCGGACCATCTTCACGCTGGCGCTGATGACGGTGCTCGTGGCCCGAAGAATATTCGCTCCAATGACCTGGGACGGCGGCAGCGTTCAGACGGATCCCGGGCGGGAGTACGATATCGCTGGTGCAATGCTGATGCCATGCGACCGGTTTAAGGCGATCCGACCCACGTCGCTCGATGACATGAGGATCGCGTCGGACGCATTCAAGGTCACTGCGAGCGCCGTAACGGTGCGCGCGATGAGGCTGGGAATGATCAATGCTGAGACCACGAGCAACTACCTCGCGCAGTTGCGGGAGGAGTTCCGGAGCCGCCCCAAGGGCGGTCCTCGGAGCCCGATTCACCCTGAGAATGCCGTTCGGAAGTACAACGGGAGGGAACTCAGCCGGAGGATGCTGCACGCGCTTGATAACCAGAGCATCTCACCAGGCGAGTTCTGCCGTGCAGTCTGTTTGAACCACCTCAAGCCAACTCAGATCGATGACCTCAGGCGGGCTCTCGGATGAGCGACTTCGGGCGACGGTACGTCGTCGACACAAACGCGCTCAGTCAGCTTGGAAGAAGGCGACGAGCGAGCGAGTACTTTCTGGAGAGCGCCGTCATACCGGAGGCTGTACTGCACGAGGCCAAGGGCTTTCCAGACATCACATCGCTGCGCGACAACGTCCACCCGACGACGCCAAGGGTGCTCCAGCTGTTGGTCGAGGTCATGGCCACAGTGCCGGACACTGACACCCGGCTCGTCAACCTCTACGCCAACCTAGGTAACGCCGACCCGCTGGTCGTCGCATGCGCCCTCGAGGGCCAAGAGCACGACACCCAATACCTCATGGCCCCGGAGTGGTTCGTCGTCACTGGGGACGCGGCAGTCCGCGACAAGGCGGAGGAGTTCGGACTGAAGGTGCTCAGCAACTCTCAGTTCGCAGCGCTCATCGACGGAGCTGGGGCTGAACAGGAAGGATCGCGCGGCGGTGGATGACGGACTGCAATCAGCCGCGGGATTTTGCGGCGATGAGTCTTCACGCGCGAAGATGCGCTCATTGGTGAGTTGCCCGCGAACCTTTAAAGGTGTCACGGAAGTTTGAACCCAGCAGAAGTAGGCGGACGCCGCAGGCTTCATATGCGGGATTCGTGGGGGCTCCCTTCAGCCGGCCTTGAGGGTGAAACGAAAGTCGTCGCAGACTTATACCAACAGGCTTGCTTCGACGACTTTCGCGGTGTCGACGAATTGTTCGAAGCGGACGATGAGTCCGCCGCGGACGATGAAATGGTGGGCCACCCGGACGTTCAATGGGTTCCCGGTTGCCCGGTGCGTGGCGGTGTACCTGGCGAGGACCACTACGTTTTCACCTTCGACGATGTATGTGTCGTCGTGGGCTGCCCAGCCGTCCCAGTCCCGGCCGAGAATTTCCATGACATTGGACGTGACCCCGTCGGGGGTGCGGTAGGTCCCTGCGAGGGGGAAGCCGGCCATCTCAGTCCATTCAACATCCGGGGCCATCGTGGCGCGGAGCGCTTCGAGGTCACCTGCTGCTGATGCCAGATACTGCCGGCGGACGACATCGCGCGGGGAGGTTGAGCGGGCAAGTTCGGTGTAATCACTCAGCCCCATGTCATTTCCCCCTTGGCGACCTTGGGTCCGATTTGTGCCGCGATCAACATCCCGGAGTTTGGGTAGCTTTCGATCAGGGCAGCCGTAACAGCCGCGGCATTTGCTGAGCGGGCGAGGATCCGTTCGAATTCCTGGAGGTAGGACCGTGTGTAGTCGATGGCTGTGGAATCGTTGGCCGTTCCCGGCAGCCGGTGGCCTGCGATGACGAGATCCGGGTTGAGGGCCCGCATCTGGTCAAGGAGTTCGATCCAAGCCGAGCGCTGTTCGGGGGTGGCCGTGTCTGCGGTCCAGACGTGTTCTTCCTGGAAGACAAGGACTCCACCGACGACTGCATTCTGATCGACGTTGTAGAGGTAGTGCCTGTCAGGTAGCAGGTCAGAGCCGCCTCGGAGTTCGAAGCGGTACCCGTCGAGTTCGATCGCGTCTGCACTCAGGGGCGCGATCGTTGCCAAGCGGGTCGGAAGGTTGGCACCCAGTGCTGCCCACGCCTGGAGTTTGCCTTCGTAGGTTGCCTGGATGTGCTCGATGACGATCGGTGTCGCCAGGACTGTGGCATTTGGGAACGCATCGACGATGACTTCCAGGCCGAAGTAGTAGTCAGGGTCAGCGTGGCTGATGAAAACGGTGTCCAGTTCTTTACCGGAGTCCAGGATGGCCGCGACGAGACGATGACCGTCGGCCCGGGTGAAGCCGGCGTCCACGAGGAGGGCCTTTGACGGGCCGGTGAACAATGTTGCTGACTTGTTGGGTGAACCTGCGGGAAAGTCGAGATCAAAGACCTCAAAATGCAGCGACATGCTAGTGAACCTTTCTCGGATGCCCCGGAGTGTCCGAAGCGAGTCGCGCAGTACGCTCACTCAAATCCAACAATAGCTGACTAGTCAGCTATTCCCTAGGGGTGTAACCCGTTCGATCATGGCATGATCGGCAGGTGCTGTGCAGCGTTTTTGCTGATCTTCTTCACGGCCTCCGAGAGCACCTCGGCTTCTGCGGGTGAGAGCAGGTCGAGCATGTACCGTTCAATTTTTTCCACGTGGCGGGTGCTTGCCCGGAGGAGGACGTCTTCGCCATGTGTGGTGAGGCGGATGAGCTGGACCCGGCCATCGACAGCAGAGCTCTCTCGTTCAATAAGGCCCAGCGCTGACGCCCTCTGCACCAGTCGGGTGGCTCCGCCGGACGTCAATACCCGCGCCTGCGCGATGTCACGTACTGGAATTCCCTCGTTGCCGCCTCTTGCGGCCAGGAGGAGAAGTTCAAAGAGTGAATGACTGAGCCCGAACTCCTGTTCCAGGGCGCGGCCGAGGAGAAACTCCAGCCGGTTCGCCGCACCCAGTAGGCGCCCGAAGACCAAGATGCGATGATCGTTGGCAGCCTCTTGGCCTGATCCAAATTCCGTTGCATTGTTCACGGTCCAACACTAAGCGGAACCAATGGGGTGTCGCTTGCCGCTTCTTGGAAGTTGGTTCACAGATAGGGCGCCGTGTCGCTGACCAGGGGCATGGGACCCCCGTAGCCCGTTTTGCCACCGGCACAAAAGCTGGCCATCTGGAGGCCTATCAGCGGGCCTGGCCGGAGGGTCGAATCGAGCCGGCGGTATCGTGGTGGACAGCTTGGCGGCAGACTTAGCGGGAGAGCCATCCCCCGTCGACGTTAATGACGGTTCCCGATAGATAGGTGGAGGCCGCGGACGCGAGGTAGACCGCGGCGCCGCCGATTTCGTCGGGTTGTCCCCAGCGGCCTATAGGCATGCGGCTGCGCATGGCTTGGTACCTTGCGGGGTCTTCGCGGTGGGCTGCAGTGAGTTCTGTTTCCATGTATCCGGGCGCAATTCCGTTGACTCTGATTCCATGGGGGGCCCACTCGTTGGCGAGGGCACGGGTCACTCCCAGGAGTCCGTGTTTGGATGCCGCGTAGGAGGGTACTTCGACGCCTCCTTGGAAGGCATTGATGGAGAGGATGTTGATGATGCTGCCAGGCTGGTCATCGCCGATCAGGGAGCGGGTGAACGCTTGGGAGAGCACGAAAGGTGTAGTCAGGTTCAAACCGATCACGGATTCCCAGTCTTCGAGGGTTGTCGTGAGCGCAGGTCCGCGCCGGATCAGCCCGGCGTTGTTGACGAGAATGTCGGGCCCTCTTCCGGTTTCCTTGGCCCAGGTGATGATTTCAGCGGCCTGGTCCGGTGAGAGAGCGGCGAGATTCTGCGACCGTATCCGGCATTTCACGCCGTGCGCTTCCAGTTCGTCCYTGAAGTCGTTCAGAGGCGAGAGGTCCAGCGCTATGACTTCTGCTCCGGCAAGTCCCAGGGCAGTGGCGACCGCACGGCCCAGTCCTCTGCCGGCGCCTGTGACGAGTGCGGTTTTGCCGTGTAGGGAGAAGGGGTTCGTCGCGAGTGGCTGTCCGGCCGCAAGGGTTGCGGTGTTTCCCGTTGCTGAACCGGTTCCGGCGGGCTTCATTTCGTGGTCTCCTGTTCGAGTACGCGGTCGTGCCGCAGTGATGATTTGGCGGTTTCCTTTGCCACAAGTGCTGCAATAAAGGTGATCGTTGCCGCTATGCCGAGGTAGATGCTGACACCGAGGGTGTTTTTCTGGTCCACGCTGCCGAGAATGGCGATGGAGATGAGGGGTGCAAGCCCGCCGGCGAAGACCGATGCCAGCTGGTAGCCGAGGGAGGCGCCGCTGTAGCGGACGCTGGTGCCGAACAGTTCAGAGAAGAACGCTGCCTGGGGAGCGTACATGAACGTGGTGCAGACGAGGCCGACGACGATGGCAAGGATAATAAGTCCGTCATTACGGGTGTCGATGAGCGGGAAAAAGACGAAACCCCAAAGACCCGTGCCTGCCGCGCCGGCCAGGTAGAGGGGCCGGCGGCCCACGCGGTCGGAGAAGGATCCGATGATCGGAGTGAGCACGAACTGGGCCACAGAGCCGATCAGCACGCCGGCGATAGCGACGTCCTTGCGCATTCCCAGATACGTGACCATGTAGGTAATGACGACAATACTGAAAATGTAGTAGGCGATGTTTTCGGCCAAACGCATGCCCATGGCAATGGCAACCTCACGCGGGTATTTGCGCAGGACCTCGAAGATTGGGGCCTTGGCCTTCTCGCGCATGGATGCGGCCTTCTTGGCTTCGGCAAAGACGGGGGACTCCTCGATACTCAGGCGAACCCAGAGCCCGACAAGCACCAGCAAGGCGCTCAGGAGGAAGGGGATGCGCCAGCCCCAGGCCAAGAAATCGCTGTCTGACTGCACTGCGGCCAGCACCCACAGCACGACTGCGGCCATCAGGTTGCCCAGCGGTACGCCGGCCTGGACCCATGAGGACCAGAATCCGCGGTGCCGGTCGTCGCCGTGTTCGGCGGCCATGAGGACAGCGCCGCCCCATTCACCGCCCACTGCGAAGCCTTGGAGCAACCGGCAGAAGACGAGAAGCAGTGGAGCGGCAACTCCGATCATGGCGTAGGTGGGCAGCAGGCCGATGGCGAAAGTGGCCGCTCCCATGAGCACCAGGCTGATGACGAGCATCTTCTTGCGGCTTACGCGATCTCCGAAGTGACCGAAGATGATGCCGCCCAGGGGCCGGGCGACGAAGCCGACAGCATAGGTGCCGAAGGCCAGAAGCACTCCGGTTGCCGGGTCCTGGCTGGGAAAGAATACCGCTCCGAAGACCAGCGCTGCGGCTGATCCGTAGAGGAAGAAGTCATACCATTCGATGGCCGTGCCGATGAGGCTGGCAAATACGACCTTGCGGATCGGTGTCCGTGCGAGGGTGACGGACGTCTGGGTGTGTGCGTTAACCATGGGGGTCTCCGTTGGATGTGTCACGATGCTTGATGATGGCGTCTGGTTACCGTCAGCGTTGACCTGCAGGCGCTTTAGGGAAGGAGCACGACCTTGACGGCTTCGGCGTCGGCTGCCGCTTGGAGTGCGCGAGTGCCTTCGGTCAGAGGGAAGGTAGTCACCAGCGACGCCCACATGTCAGGCGCTGCCTCCAGCGCTGCCAGCGCGTTGCGGTAGTCGAGGGCGACTGAGCCGTAGCTCCCGACAAGTTGGATCTCGTTCCTGGCCAGCACATTGATGTCTACGGCCGGGATCGACGGGAACAGGCCGGCGACGACGATGGTTCCTCCCGGGCCGATATTTGCCACCGCAGATGACAATGCCTGGGCCGCGCCCGATGCTTCCAGCCACCCGTGCAGCCCTGCCGGGGTCACGTCCTCTGCCTGGATGGTTTCCAGACCAAGTAGCCGGGCCAGGGGCAGGCGATGCTCTTCGTCGCGTGCTGCGCCGAGGAGCGTAACCCGATGCCCGCGCTGTTTCAGGAGCAACGCGGCAATGAGGCCGATCGGCCCGGGACCGCTGACGATGACACGGGCCTGGGCCGGTATCGATTGCTCCAGGCGTGTCACCGCGCGCAGGGCCACGGACAGCGGCTCCGTGAGGGCGAGAACCGCAGCGGGCAGCTCATTGTTCACCGGCACGGCGCGGTATTCAGGGATGGAGAAGAGATCTGCGGCGGCTCCGTCAAAGGAGAGCCCCAGCACGGTTCGGTCCAGGCAAAGTTGACGAGTTCCTCGACGGCACGGATCGCAGGATCCGCAGCCATCGATGGCAATGGGCACAATGCGTTGACCGATCCATTGGCTGCCCGTTCCCGCTCCGGTACCTACAACGACGCCGACCGCTTCATGACCCAGTGTCACCGGGCAATGGACCCATTCGTAACCCGTGTCCTGACGCCATGCATGCACATCGCTGCCGCAGAGGCCGCAGGCCAGTGTCTGGACAAGGAGCTCTCCGGGAGCCGGGTCGGGCTTGGGATGCTCCTGCACCCGCACGTCTTTCGGTGAGGTGCTTTGTTTTCTAAGGGCTTTCACGGTCAGCCCTGTACGAATTTGTTCATCGGTTCTTCTCCTTCGAAGTTCCGCAGTCTGTGGTAACGGCTGGTCCGTCGGCGCCGGCAGCGCCGGGGCAGGTTGACAGCGTCATTGGTGTATCCGGATGCCGCCCGGTGCCGCTCCTGGCTGCAGTGGTCGCAGGAGCAGCACCGGACTCGGCCCCGGGTTGCGGCCAGCTTGTGGCGATTCCGGGAATCGCGGTCCGGCCCCCGAGGGGAGAGGAGGCCTCTTAGCGGATGAATTGATCGACGTAGTCGGCGCCAAGGCCTACTGCTTCGTAGTGTGCCCGGGCAAGGGCAATCTTGGTGAAGACATCCTCAATGCCGGTGGGGTTGCCGTCGGGATCCACGTAGATGTAGGTGCCGGTGACGTGGAACAGGGTGGCCATTTCCTCGACCCCGTCAGGGACGACGAGCGTGTGGATATCGCCCGGTGTTTCGAAGGCGTAAGTCCCTTCTTCGGCCCACCACTCGTGCTCCAGGTAGTGCCAGCGGCCCTTAAGGG
>NZ_JBFTNJ010000081.1:0-13349 GCF_056397425.1 Arthrobacter sp. 05N33_2 | reverse complement strand
CTGTGGCCCAGGTCCGCCCGGTAACGGGGAAGCATGTTGGCATCGGTGGTAAAGACGTGGTCGAACAATCTCGCTGCGGGGAGGAAGTCCTCGTAGTGCGGCGGGTCTTCCTTGTTCCAGAAGACCGCAGGAAGTCCGGCCGCCCGGCATCCTTCCACCAATTCCTGGAAGACTACTGCGGGGCCGGCGGGGCCAGTAATTTTGCCCCGCCAGAGTCCGGCGTTGCCGGCCCAGGCGGATTCGACGACGACGAAGTCCAGTGCCTCATCGCGCAGCTGCTCTCGCCAGCTGTCCGGCCTGAGCGCCACGACTGTCCACTCGGCGGAGAATGCCGCCGCGGAAAAGTCGTCCATGATGATGCCGACACGCAGACCCGGGTTCCGCGGCTGCGCGACGTCAATGGCCGTTTCACGGAAGATCAGGTGCCGGCTGCGTCCCAAGCCGCGCCAAGCACCTTCCGCGCCGCGAACTCCGGCCAGGTTGGCCTCGTCGCGCTCGGCCGTGCTGCGGTCGAGATAGCTCTTGACTTGGGCCATGCCACCCCGACGGGCGTGCCAAAGTGCTCGGCGCCAGTACGCCGTCTTGTTTCGAAGACTCATTCRCTACCTGGACCGCTTCCAGCCGTTGGGCAGCAGCGTGGTCCGCATTTCCGGAAGGCTTGCCATCAGCTCCGCCCGGATCTGGCGGCCGTAATCGGCGTTGCCCTCGTTCATGCGCCAAATGAAGTTCCGGTATTCCTTGGCGACGTCATCCGGGGTTCCGTCCATGATGAAGTCGCCCTTGTCGATCCAGATGGCGCGGTTGCACATGCCCGTAATTGTCCCGAGGCTGTGACTGACAACGAACACTGTTCCGGCCTGGTTGGTCACGTGCTCCATCCTGGCCTTGGAGCGATCTTTGAACTGGGCATCACCGGTGTTGAGCGCTTCATCGATGAGCAGAATCTCGGGGTCCACGGCAGCGGCGATGGCAAAGCGGAGGCGCGCCCCCATGCCCGAGGAATAGGAGTTCATCGGGTGGTAGATCTCGTGCTCCAGCCCGGACATCTCGACAATGTCATCGAACTTGGCATCGATTTCTGCGTGGCTCATGCCCATGGCCAGGCAGCCGAGCCGAATGTTCTGGGCACCGGAGATGGAGCTGATCAGTGCCGCGTTGACACCGAGCAGGATGGGATTGCTCGCGGCGTAAACAGTGCCGGAATCGGGAATGATCAGACCCGCAAGCACCTTCATCAGGGTGCTCTTGCCCGAGCCGTTGYGGCCAATGACCCCAATGGAGTCGCCTTGGTTGGCCACGAAGGAAATCTTGCTCAACGCCTTGGTCTTCACCACGGAGTCGCCGCGCCGGGGCGCGCGAAGCCTCTTCAGGACCGAGGTCCGGGCATTAGTCCGCCCGGGGGTTTGGTTCTTGGTCCGGTAGACCACCGAAACGTCGTCTACTACTACTGTCGGCTCGTTGATGTGGCCGCCGGACACCTCAGACACGTCCATAGCTTTCCTCTCCGCGCCAGAAGACAAAGAGTCCGGCCGCTACCGACCCCAGAGCCCACAGCCCCAAAACCGCCCAGGCCCGCCAGGACGGTGTGGTGTCATAAAGAACCGTGTCACGGATGACCTTGATGACCTGGAAGACCGGGTTGAAATCCATGATGGTGCGCATCACGGGATACTTGCCGAAGCGGCTCTCAGCAAAGAAGACCGCGGAGACATACATCAGGAAACGAATGAGGAACGAGAGCAGGTGGCTGAGGTCCGGTATTTTGAGCAGTACCGGTGCCAGCAACATGCCAATCCCCAGGTTGAACAGGAATTGCAGCAGGATCGCCGGAATGATCAGGAACCACCGCCACGTGATTTCCTCGGCCGGCGCCGTAAAGATGACGAAGAGCAGCATGACGATCGTCACGGGAATGTTAGAGAGGAGCTCGCGCACGTTGACGGCGATGGGCAGAGACGCACGCGGAAACTGGAAGGCACGGATCATTGATGTATTACCGGTGAGCGACTTGGCTCCGCCAAGGATGGACCGCGTACTCATCTGGAACGTAAAGACGCCAATGATCAGGTAGCCGATGAAGTTGTCAATGCCTTTGCTGGTGCCCAGGAACACGCCAAAGATCAGGTAGAAACTGAGACCGTTCAGGACTGGCGTCAAGACAAGCCAGGCGGTTCCCAAATGGGTCTTGTCGTGGCCGCTCTGCACCCTGGCCCGGGCATCGAACAGGATGAAACTCCGACGGTCMCACAACTGGACCAGGTAATCCAGGAAATCGGGCCGCTGGCCCACCTTGGTCAATCGGACAAGGTTAATGGGCACAGAGACGGTCGGCGCCTTGGTCTGTTCCGCTTCCGTCTTTTCCTGGATGCTCATCTGATAGTCACTCCCAGCATTTCCAACTCTCTTGCCAGGGCAACCGCGTTGGCGGCCCATGTTCTTTCCTGCAACACGCGGTCCCTGCCGGCGGCGCCGAATCGTGCTGCGAGCTGTGGATCCATAAGCAGTTCCCGGATCGCGACGGCGAATGAGGCAGGGTTTCCCGCCTCCCCTAAAAGGCCGGTCACGCCGTCTTCGACGATTTCCGCCAACGCAGGCAGGTCGCTGGCCACTACGGGCCGTGCGCAGGCCATGGCTTCCACCGGTTTGAGCGGTGTCACGGATCGCGTCACCTCCAGGTCCTTGCGCGGCACAACGAAAACATCCAGCGCCTGATGGCACAGGGCCGTCTGGCTCCGAGGCACCCGGCCTGTAAAGGTGATGCGGTTGATGAATCCGCTCCGCTGCGCCTGAATCTGCAGCGATGGCATGGAGGACCCGTCACCTACGATCAGGAGACGGAGCTGAGGCATGTCCGCCGCGAGCAAAACAAACGCGGCGAGGAGGTCCTCGATCCCTTCATAGGGTACCAAGCTGCTCACGGTGCCGATAAATTGCGCGTCTTCTGCGAGACCGAGCTCACGCCGGGCACTGGCCTTGTCCAGCGGCTCGGTAAGGAAGTCACCGCCAACGGCGTTGGGGGCAATGAGGACCTTGCTGTCCGGGATCCCGGCTGCAACGATGTTGGCCTTCATAGCTGTCCCGAGCGTCAGCACGAGATCTGCATCCTGCATGACTTCCGTTTCCCGCGTCTGAAACAGCCGGTACTTCTCGCTGCTCCGGGCGTCGGGTCCGCGAGTGGAGGCCCATGTGTCGGCCAGCTGGCCGCGGACCTCGTAGACCCAGGGAATCCCGAGGGCCTGGGCCACGGCCCGCACCACCAGTCCGTTGACGTAGTGCGTGGTGGTGTGCAGCACGCTCGGCTTGAAGTCCAAGGCCACGGCCAGCAGTTCCTCCGCCTGCTGCTGCAGCCGAGCGTCAATGGACTGGGCCATCGTGCCCGGCAGGAGCCGCCGGTACCGGATCCCGTCCACGGTGTCCGTGGATTTTGCGAGGAGTTTACCGACCTGCACGGGGTAGCCCATCCTGGTGACGGCAAGCACGTCCCAGCCGGCTTCCTGCTGGGCCAGCAACGTCGAGTGGGAGCGCTGGGCATAGCCGCTGGCGGTGTGCGGCAGCGAGTTCGTAAGTAGATGAAGAATCCGGCCGGGAACCGGTTCGTAGGGCCGGCGTTCCAGAGAGGGCGATGCGTCCGTCAGGATGGCCGCCTCAGCAGCCAGGCGGGCACGTTGCCGCTGTCCCGCCGCGCCTGAGCCATGGAGGGCCTCGACCGCGCCGCTGACGTCGCCGTCATACCAGAGGCGACGTGCCCGGGCCTGATTGAGGCGCTGCGCCGTACTTGCCTTGGCCAGGAAATCGTCCGATAACGCCGGGAGGTTCGCGGCGAGGGCGACGTCGGCAAGGCGTCGCGCCCGCTCCCCCTCGACGGAGCCGTCGGCAGCGATGCGCAGCCGCCGTTCGACGTCGGCGTCGTCACCGGCGGCGAGTGCGGCAAACAATACGGCCGCGGAGGTGGAATCCTTCGGGGCCAGGTGGCAGAGGCGTTTCGCGAGGGGAAGCACCGCCGAGGGCAGCCTGCGCGAAAGTTGCAGGAACAGGATGACGGGATCGTCAGTCAAGTGCTGGCGGACCACGCTCTGGGCCAGATGCACGTTCTTGAGGAGCTGCATCATCGGCTAGGGCCGGTTTCCGCGAGCAGTTCGGTGATGACTTCCATGTAGCGGCTGGCGAGTTGCTCGTACTCGGCGTTAGCTTTGACCCACTGGCGGCTGTCGCCGTTGCGAACCAGGCGGCCGCGGTCGGCTGCCAGTTCGCGCCATAGTGTGGCCAGCGCTTCCGGGTCGCTGGCCACGATGTCGCCGGCCTCGGCGTCCGAGACGATTCGCGCCGCTTCTCCCTTCACTACAGCGGTGATGTGCCGGCCGATTGCCAAAACTTCATAAGTCTTGGACGGCACAGTGGTCTCAAAGGATTTCCAGTCGTCCCGCAGGGAGACGATGCAGGTGTCCGCCGACGAGTAGCGTTCCAGCATGGCGTCCCCGGTCAGTGGCGGGTGGAACGTGACAGGAGCCTTCAGCTCACGTGCCAGCTTCTCGAGCGCTGGCCTCTGGGTGCCGTGGCCCACCATGTGCAGGTGCATCGAGTCCCCCACCAGTGCACTGGCACGGATGGCGACATCGAGTTTTTGGCTCTCGCCGTGGTTCCCCAGGTACAGGGCCTCGAATACGTCCCGTTCCGGTTCAGGTGGCCCCACGACCGGAATGGCGTCCAGGTGCACGCCGTTGCTGACGGTGGCGACATTGCGGACTCCGCGCGAACGCAGCGTGGCCGCGAATCCCTCGGTCACTGTGACCACGAGGTCTGCCCGGTGCTGGACGAAGTCCACCACGTGCTCCACAATGCTTTTGACACTGCCTTGGACCAGGCGGGCGTCGCGGGCCAGGTCCGGCCACGCATCGCGCATTTCCACGATCAGCGGGACGCCGCGCATTTTGGCCAGGGCGTAGCCGGCAGCCAGCGAAGGCAGCCCCGGAGCGGTGACAATGACGACGTCGGGCTTGCGGACCATCATCCCAGCGGGGACGGACATGAAGGCGGAATAGCACTGGTCAACTAGCCGTGCGGCGCGGGAGTTGCCGTGGCGCAGGTAGGGGACGTGGAGGATTTTTTCGGTGAACTGGCCGTTGCGCAGCCGGAACGGCCTTCCGGCCATCCAGCGCGGGAGGGCCCGCCGGCCGAAGGGATAGTGCGCCACCGGAGTCACGACGTCGACATCCCAGCCGGAGTGCGTGAACTCCTTGATCATGGCAGTCCAGCGCCGCTGCGGCGGGCTCTGCTCCGGCCAATAGGAGTGGGTGATCAGCGTGATCTGCAGGCCGTCATACTTGGATTTGGGCGCTGTACATTCCACCAGGGCTTCATCCTGCACGGGCGTCAGGACTTACCGGTCCGGGGGACGCCGGTGGCCTTCTTCGAACCGATGAACCGGAAGTAGGCAAAGCCAAGTCCCAGCAGGACCAGCACGGTGATGGCCTGGACGGCCAGGGGGCTTCCGGTAGCAACGGCCACGGCGGCCTGAACTTCGGACTTCACCATGACCGGCGGCTGAGTGGGCGTCGCGATGACAGCGGGAGCCGTGGACTGCGCCGGTGTGGGCGTAGGTGTTGGGGTCGGGGTTTCCGAGGGGGTTTCCTCGACGACGGGGGCCGGGACGACAGGCACCGGGACGACTGGTGCCATGACGGGCGGCGCTTCGATGACGGGCGCAGGCGCCACGACGGGCGGAGCCGCAGGCACTACGGGCGGAACCACCGGCGCCACGGTTTGTACCGGCGAAGGCGGCGTCTCCACCGGCGGTACGATGACAGGTTCGCTCGGCGGAGGGTTCGTCGAGGGGGGCGCTGTGGGCGGCGGTTCAGTAGGCGGCGTTGCCGGAACGGTGGGAGTGATTACCGTTGCCGGTTCTGTTGGTGCGTTGTCATCGGCATTTGCGGCTGTCGCCGTGCCCATGACTGAGCCGGCGAGGATCAAAGCTCCCAGCCCCACGCGTATAGATTTTTTTCGGCTGCACGACGTCATCGACAGTCCCTCCCCCACAGTGCGAGATTGAATCAGGTGTGCGTTATGCGGCCAACACTAACGTCCTTGTCGGCAGAGCCCCACTGATGCACGAGGTCCCAGTCTACTCGATGGTAAGAGTCAGCCTGTTCCTAGAGATGCTACCTTTACTCCACAAACTATGGCGATAGCGCCACGCGGGCCGGGTTAGGCTGGATGAATGCTCCAGTTCAGCCGCGTCGTTTCCGCGCGCTTTCCCCTTATTACCGCGGTGGCGGCCGCCGCAGCCGGCCTGGCCTTGACCTCGTGTTCCCCGGTTGTCGACGTCACACCGGCTAAGGATGCCGCGAACGCGGCCTGCGCGCCGATGATGCTGGCCCTGCCGGACGCGATCGGCGATGCCAAGCTGCGGAAGACCAACGCACAGGCCACTGCGGCCTGGGGCGATCCGTCCCAAGTGATTCTGCGCTGCGGCGTTAACGTTCCCGGACCCACGACGGACCGCTGTGTCAGCGTCAACGACGTCGACTGGGTCATCAAGGAAGGCGACCCCGTGTGGACGCTGACCACGTTCGGCCGCGAACCGGCCACGGAGATCCTGATGGATCCGGACAAGATCAGTTCGGCCACCGTGCTGGCGGACCTCTCCGCCGCCGCGCTGAAGATCCCGGCAACCCGGAAATGTGTGGGTCAAGAGGATCTGCCGAACCTCCCCACCAGCAAGTAGGCCCGGGCAGGCACATCCGCGCCCGCCCGGTTCTAGCGCAGCACGGTTCTAGCGCAGGCCGGTCTTTCGGTGCAGGGCCAGGTGGATCAGCTCGTCAATCAGGTCGGCGTAGCCCAGTCCTGAGGCGTTCCACATCTGCGGGTACATGCTCTTAGGCGTAAACCCGGGCATGGTGTTGATCTCGTTGATGATCAGTTCGCCATCAGGGGTGTAGAAGAAGTCAACCCGGCTCAGTCCCTCGCCGCCGACGGCGTCAAAGGCGACCGCGGCCAGTTCCCGGACACGGGTGATCGCTTCTTCGGGGAGGTCGGCCGGGCAGCTGAGGGCAGCGGCGTCGTCCACATATTTGGCGTTGAAGTCATAGAATTCGTGGCCGCCGCCCGCGACGGAGATCTCACCCGGCATCGACGTCCGGGGAGCATCGGTCCCCCGGCCCTCCAGCACGGCACATTCTATCTCGCGGCCCGTGATGCCGGCCTCGATGACCAGCTTGGGGTCGTGCTCGCGGGCGATCTCTATGGCGGCGTCGAGGCCCTCGAGGGAGTCCACCTTGGAGATTCCCATGGAAGACCCTGCCCGGGCCGGCTTGACGAATACCGGGAAGCCGAGCTGGTCCACGCGCTTGCGGACGGTCTCGGGATCGTTGCGCCACTGCCGGTCMGTCACRGCRATGTAGGGTCCCACGTGGAGCCCGGCCGATTCAAAGACCACCTTCATGAAGTGCTTGTCCATGCCGACGGCGGACGCGAGCACGCCCGCTCCCACGTAGCGGGTGTCGGACAGTTCCAGGAGGCCCTGGATGGTGCCGTCTTCGCCGAAGGGCCCGTGCAGCAGCGGGAAGACGACGTCGACGACGCCCAGCTCCTGCGGGACGGTGTTCGGGGCTGCGACGATCAGCTGGTGCTCGCCGCCGATTTCGGCCAGGGTGACCGTCTGCGCCGAGGGGGCCACCTCGGGCAGCGACGAGGCGGAGAGCGACCACTCGTCGGTTCCGCCGGAGGCCAAAACCCACTGGCCGGTCTTGGCGATCCCGATCGGGATGACGTCGTACTTGTCCTTGTCGATGGCGCCCAGGACGCCGGCGGCTGTCACGCAACTGACGGCGTGCTCGCTGGAGCGGCCGCCGAACAGCACCGCCACCCGGGGCTTGGGCTGGCCCGTACGGCCTTCTGTGGTCATATTGTTCTCTGACACTCTCAGTGATCGCCTTCGGGTTTCAGGTCCCGGGACAGCAGCAGCGGCCCCAGTTCGTCTACGGACAGTTTTCCGGCAAGGACCGCGACGACGGCGGCCGTGATCGGCATATCGACGCCGAGCTTTCCGGCAAGTTCGTGGACCGCCTGGCTGGACTTGATGCCTTCGGCCGTTTGCTTCATTTCGGCGGTGACCTGCTCGAGGGTCAGCCCCTTGCCCAGCAGCCTGCCGGCCGTGTGGTTTCGGGACAGCGGGGAGGAGCAGGTCGCCACGAGATCGCCCAGGCCTGCGAGCCCCGCCATGGTCCGGGCTTCGCCGCCAAGGGCGAGGGTCAGCCGTGAGGTTTCGGCCAAGCCGCGCGTGATGACGGAGGCTTTGGTGTTGTCCCCCATCTTCTTTCCTTCGCAGATTCCCACGGCCAGTGCGATCACGTTCTTGACGATGCCGCCGATTTCGACGCCGATCACGTCGCTTGTGGTGTAGGGGCGGAAGTAGGGGGCAGTGCAGCTGCGGGCGATCCAGCCTGCCGTGATCGGGTCCGTGCAGGCCACCACCGATGCTGTTGGCTCCTCCCGTGCGATCTCCATGGCCAGGTTGGGGCCGGAAACCACGGCGACCCGGTCGGCAGGCAGGTCCAGCTCCGCACTGATGACCTCGCTCATGCGGGCATCCGTGTGGAGCTCGAGGCCCTTCATCAGGGACACCACGACGGCCCCAGGCGCCAGATGCTCCTTCCAGGCCTTCAGTTGCGGCCGCAGGGTTTGTGCCGGCACGGCCAGAATGACCAGCTCCGCGCCCGCCAGGACCTCGGAAACGTCCTTCGACGCCGTGATGCTGGCCGGCAGCGTGATGCCCTTCAGATACTGCTCGTTGCGGTGCATGGTATTGATCTGGTCCACGACTTCGGGCCGCCGGCCCCAGAGGCGGATATTTCGTTCGACGCCGGAGGCTGTGGCGGCGTCGGCCACGACCTTGGCGAAGGTCGTGCCCCAGGAGCCTGCCCCCAGGACGGCCACTGTGGCGGCGGACCCGGATTCGCGGGCGGCCGACATCGCCAAATCCGCCGTCACTCTGTGACGTCCGGGTCTATACGGCCGTGCGTTGGCTGGTTGTGCGCCGCCGGGTTCCAGCGTTGCGCGGGCGGTTGTTCTCCACGCAGTCCCGCCAGGAGGCCGGTGATGGCGTCCATGATGGCATTCGTGGCTGCGTCGAGCGTCGCCTTGTCCAGCGGGTGGCCCTCAAAGGCGCTTAGGTCCACGGGATCCCCGACCACCAGGCGGGACGTCTTGCGGGGGAAAATGTAGAAACGTTTCGCATACCGAGGGAAGACCTCTTGGGCACCCCAGTGGGCGATGGGCACCACGGGAATACCGCTCTCGAGTGCCATCCGCGCGGCACCGGTGTGCCCTTTCATCGGCCAGAGTGCCGGGTCCCGGGTCAGGGTTCCCTCTGGGTAGATGATAATCGCCCCGCCTTCGTTCACGATCTCTTTGGCGAGTTGCAGCGAACGGTTCGCCCCCGTCGTCGAACGTTCCACCGGGATCTGCTTGGTGGAGCGCAGGACGGCGCCAAGGACCGGCACCTTGAAGAGGCCGGCCTTGGCGAGGAAATGCGGCATCCGTTTCTGGTTGTAGAGCATGTGCCCCACCACCAACGGGTCGATTTCCGTGCAGTGGTTGGGCGCGGCGATGAAGCCCCCGGCGGGGAGCTTTTCGAGGCCTTCCCACTTCTTTCCCATGAGGAGGTTCATCACGGGCCGGATGATCCCGGCGACTGTCACGAACGTGACGTGGCTCTTGGCCGATTCCTTCACGGGTCCCCCGCTACTTGGCCGAGGTGATGTCGAAATCGGCGCCGAGGCCCGCGAGCTTCTCGGTAAAGCGCTCGTAGCCGCGGTTGATGATGTCGATTCCCGTGACGCGGGAGGTGCCGGTGGCGGCCAGGGCGGCAATGAGGTGGCTGAATCCGCCGCGCAGGTCCGGGACGTCGATGTCGGTGCCCTTGAGCTGCGCCGGACCGGAGATGACGGCGGAGTGCAGGAAGTTGCGCTGGCCGAARCGGCACGGCACGCTGCCGAGGCACTCGCGGTGGACCTGGATATTGGCGCCCATGCGGATCAGTGCATCGGTGAAGCCGAACCGGTTCTCGTAGACGGTCTCGTGGACAATCGAAACGCCCTCGGCCTGGGTCAGTGCGACGATGAGCGGCTGCTGCCAGTCCGTCATGAATCCGGGGTGCACGTCTGTTTCGAGGACCAGGGGGTTGAGCTTGCCGCCGCGGTGGTAGAAGCGGATGCCGTCGTCGCCGATGTCCATGCCGCCGCCGACCTTGCGGTACGTGTTCAGGAAGGTCATCATGTCGCGCTGGGTGGCGCCTTCGACAAAGATGTCGCCGCGGGTGACCAAGGCCGCGGAAGCCCATGAGGCGGACTCGTTGCGGTCCGAGAGGGCGCGGTGGTTGTAGCCGCCGAGGTCCCGGACGCCTTCGATGCGGATGGTGCGGTCAGTCTGGACGCTGATGATGGCGCCCATCTTCTGCAGCACCGCGATCAGGTCCACGATTTCCGGTTCGGTGGCCGCCCCGGAGAGTTCGGTGATGCCTTCGGCGCGCGTGGCGCTCAGCAGGACCTGCTCGGTGGCGCCCACGGACGGGTAGGGCAGCGCAATCTTGGCGCCCTTAAGCCCGTTGGGCGCGGAGATGTGGATGCCGCCGGGACGCTTTTCCACGACGGCGCCGAACTGACGCAGGACATTGAGGTGGTAATCGATCGGACGGTCGCCGATCTTGCAGCCACCCAAGTCCGGGATAAAGGCCTCACCGATGGCGTGGATCAGCGGCCCGCACAGCAGGATCGGGATGCGCGAATCGCCGGCGTGGGCGTCGATGGCCGTACTGGACGCGGTCTTGGCGCCCTTCGGGTCAAGCGTCAGATCGCCGGTCAGGGGACCCTTGTCCACCCTGACRCCGTGCAGCTGGAGCAGGCTCGTGACAACCTCGACGTCCTTAATTTCAGGCACGTTGCGCAACACCGATGGCTCATTGCCCAAAAGGGCGGCAACCATGGCCTTGGGGACAAGATTCTTGGCCCCGCGAACGGTGACGCGGCCAGTTAGCGGGACGCCTCCGCGGATTGTCAGAACACTACTCATATACCGGTTTCCTCACGACTACTCGCCCCCAAATCCTTACAAAGGCTCCAGCTAAGCATAGGAGCATCCGTTACCGATCTGAAATACGGAGCGGTTCCAGAGGCCCCGTGTTGGCCCTTTCGGCACGGATGCGGCGGCGCTTTCGGGCCTGCGGACGTTGCATCGGGTGGGCGTTGAGGGTTTGCCCGTTGAAACGAGGACCGGACCGACTCCTGCGAAAAGGAGAACCCTTCGAATACGATCGTGTGATGCCTCGCCTTATCGCTCCGGACGTCAGTTATCACACCTCCTGGCTGGAGGGATCCGCCGAATTTGACGGCGCCCACCGGGACGGCGCGGGTGCGGAGGACTGGCCACTTGAAGAACTCGAAGATGACCCGTCGTTCCGCCGCTTCGTCGACGCCCTCGTCAACGATGCCCGGCCGGAGAGCCCGAGGAAACCAGGGTACGTACCCTGCACATACCTGTGGATCGTGGACGGTGACACTTTCCTTGGCTCACTGGCCATCCGGCACGAGCTGAACGATTTCCTTCTCAATCAGGGTGGGCACATCGGCTACAGCCTGAGACCCTCCGCACGGCGCCGCGGCCACGCAGCTGCCGCCTTGGCCAACGCCCTGCCAATTGCCAGGGAGCTGGGCATCGCCCGAATTCTCCTCACTTGCGATGAAGATAACGCCGGTTCCCGGGCCACAATCGAAAAGAACGGTGGCGTCTACGAAGACAGCCGCAACGGCAAACGCCGCTACTGGGTCGTGCCTGCCTAACCGGAAGCACAAGTAGAAGGAATCTCAATGCTGTTGTCAGTGGATTCCTGAGGCCTATGGCTAGGGGCCGAGGCACTTGGCGGTCGTAGTTCCGGGATAGGGTTTGCGCGTTTTGCTGTTGCTCATGGATTGTTCCTTTCACGTGGGCGGGGCGGCACCTGTTCATGTGTCCTTCAGGACGTTCATTTATGCGCTCTAGCCTCTGCCGTCACCTGTCACCGCGCCCCCGGACGCGCGCTGACCACGGACAACCAGCAGGGCGGCTAAGAGAACGGATCCCAGCGCCCGCGGCCTTGGTACACAGGAGTTCGACGAGCACCCAGTGACGGTCTAGCTCAGTCCCACGCACCGTTCGGCGGTCTGCTCAGGGGTCGGATTTGCGAGTAGATTGTTCACATCCGCTGAGGGCCCGCATATCGGCGAAACGACGTGGACAAGGATCCGGATGGGCCGGCCGTACCGCATTGACACTCACCAGCACATCGTTCCGCCCGGGTATGCGCGCTGGATGCTTGAAAAGGGCATCCGCCCCGGCGGCATTGGCCTGCCGTCGTGGTCCGAGCGCTCAGCGTTGAAGTTCATGGACAGGCACGACGTGCAGACCGGCATCTTGTCCCTGTCCACTCCCGGCGTGTACTTCGGGGACGCTGCGGAGGCACGGCGGCGGGCGCGGGAGATCAACGAATACTGTGCAGAGGTGGTCGCGGCCCGGCCTGAGCGGTTCGGGTTCTTCGCGACGCTCACGCTGCCGGACGTGCAAGGCGCCCTGGCGGAGGCCCAGTACGCCCTGGACACCCTGCTCGCGGACGGGGTCGTATTGCTGGCCAACAACGCCGGCCGCTATCTGGGCGATCCTGGCTTTGAGCCTCTGCTGGAGTTCCTGCACCACCGGCGGGCCGTAGTGTTCGTCCACCCCGCTGAACTGCCCGGTCCGGCGGTGCCGGGCATACCCGCCTTTGCCGCAGATTTCATGCTCGACACGACCCGCACCGCTATCAGCCTGATCCTGTCCGGTGCGATGGAAAAGTTCTCGGGAATCAGGTTCATCCTGGCCCACGCGGGCGGCTTCGTGCCTTACATCGCCTACAGGATCCTGCTGACGATGCTCAACGATAAGGACCTGGCCCTCAGCGCACTGGCGGCGCTGGGAGATAAGAAGCAGTCCATCTTGCGGCGGTTTTATTACGACGTGGCCCTATCCGCCAGCCCGGCGGCCCTGCCCAGCCTGCTCGAGGTAGCTGACCCGGGCCGCATCACATACGGAACTGACTTCCCGTTCGCACCCTCTGCGGCGATCGATTTCCTGAATATGGAGTATGAGAATTATCCGCTGGACCCATCGGTGCGCGCGGCGATAGACCGCGGCAATTCCGAGGCGCTTTTTCCCCGGCTGAGGCCTGAGCAGACTTAGTTCATATTGTGCGCGTTGCGCTCCCCGGCAGGAGGGGTTCCGGTGGAGGACGGGTGACCCCGGTGGAGCGGGCACGTACGATCCGCAGGAAAGAACCTGATTGTCAG
>NZ_JBFTNJ010000080.1:0-13744 GCF_056397425.1 Arthrobacter sp. 05N33_2 | reverse complement strand
TACAAGACCCGGTCGGGCGATTGTGGGAAGACGGTAACTGTCACCGTAACCGGCATCAAGGCTGGCAAATCGGTCACCAAGACAGGTGGGACGTTCAAAGTTCGGTCACGAGCATTGAGCAGCCCAAACCAGTAGCCGCGACTGACGGGGGTATCTCGTCTTCCCTTAGGCGTTGAACGAGCAAACCCCCGTCAGTCATCACGACTGGCGGGGGTTTCCGCGGCGGGCATCAGTTAAGGCAAACCCTTAGTCTGCCCGCTATTTCGTCACCGGCGCAGTGCTGCTGCTGGTGACTGTTTCTGTCAGGTAGCCGCTTTTCCGTCCGGTGACAGCGATGGAAAGCCCTGCGCCCAGGTCTGCGGCGACGACCTTATAAGAACTCGCCGTTGCGCCCGGAATGCTAATTCCGTTCCGCTTCCACTGGTATGTCCGCAGATAAACCGTCGGTGTCCACACGCCGACCTTGACAGTGAGAGTTTGACCCACGGCAGCGGAGGCAGGAATAACCGGCCTGGGCGCGGTCAAGACGTTGGTCGCTACCGAAGCCGTTGCGGCGCTGGTCTTGTAGGTGTAGTTGTATCCGGATTTGCTAGCAGCAGCTCTGACGGTGATCGTCTTTCCGAGGTCAGCCGTCGTCAAGGCGTAGGTCGAAAGAGTTGCGCCCGTGATGACCACCCCGGACCCGTACCACTGATACGACAGAGTCACAGGGGCCGGTGACCATGACCCCGGATCTGCCGTCAGCRTCGAACCGACGCGGACAGTGCCGGTAATCGTCGGAGCAACCCCAACTAGTGAGCCCTTAGCCACGGCTGAGGTCGCCGCAGAGGTTTTGGAAGCGGTAACGTAGCCGGTTTTGGAACCAGTGACCCGCACGGCGATGGCCTTGCCGGCCTGACCCTGGCCCAACACAAGAGTGGAACCGGTCGCGCCGGACACTGCGAGACCGCCAGCCAGCCACTGGTATGCGAACGTAGTGCCGGTTGTCCACGCTCCGGGGTTGGCGGTGAGGGTCTGTCCTACCTTTACCGTGCCGGAGATAGTGGGTGTGCTGCCGCTCAACGGAGCGGGGATGTAGGCCACAGGGGCCGAAGCGTTAGTCCAGTCTCCCCAGCCGAGCTGATTCCGTGCCCGTACCCGCGCCGTGAAGGTGCCGGCAGGCAAGTCATTCAGCGACGCCTGCGTGACAGTAGTGCGCACATTGCGAACGATTCCCGTTCCAGTGAATTCGGTCTCGTACTCCAGGATCCCAAGCACGTCGCTGTGTGCCGCCCAGCTCGCCTTGACGCTTCCGATGCTTGCGCTCAGGGCGGGAAGCTTGGCCCGCAGCGGCCGGGTCGCGAAGATGACGTCTTGGATTTTGTAACGAGGTGACGTGTTGCCGTTGGCATCGGCCACACTGGGGCTCCATATTTCTCGGGGACCCAGAGAATCCGGGTCGCCATTGTATCGAGCGAATTCGTAGGTTCCTGTAAAGACTCCCCGGTGGACATCCGTTGAGGAATTCTGACGGAGGTTGGCGCCGATGGAAACGCTGGCATCGGGCCGGAATCCGATGCCGGCATCATACGCGTTGACAGTCATCGCCACTGGGACTGGACCGTCGGTGATGTCGATGACATTGCGCGCACCGCCGCTGGTAGCGGCGAACTTAATACTCGTGGCGGCCGTGACGTCAGGAGCGTCATTGTCCTCCAGGGACACCGTCGTCGGGGAGAACGGGAGGAAGTTTTCCTCCTGGTACCGGTTGCCCGCGAGATCGACGATGCGCGGCTGAAATTCCCAAACGTCGTTGGGGACATGCTCCGGGAAAGTGAAGACCGTTTCGTAGGTGCCGTGGAACCGGTCACCCGAGACTAACGTCATAGTCTGGGCTGGGATGGTGTACCGGTTGGAATGGACGCGCAGCTGGGGGTAGTCCGCGCCCACTCCTGAGCCAACATCTTCGACTTCGACCCGCGCCGTGACCCGCACTGGCCCATCAATGACGTCAATTATTTGCGGGTGAGAAACCCACGCACTGACGATCACAGGGGCCTCGGAGTCTATGGTCGACGCATTTGCTGGCCCGACGCCGGCGACTGATATAGCGGCGGTGGCGGCCATGCCGGYTGCCACCCGACGCGTCCAGAGCGAGGCGCTTCTGCCGGTGCAAGACTTAGACACGAGTCCTCCAATATTCGAAACTTCGACTTTCAACTGAGAGAACTATGCCACGAAGCTACAGTATTGGCCGCGGCAGGGGTGTCAGACCGCGCGCCCTTTGTTCCGTCCGTGGTGAAGATTGATGTTGAAGCGGTGGGCGCGATGCTGACACGCGGCAGATATATTTACCGCATGTCAGCGTTCATGCTCGACGTTGAAACGTACGAGTATCTAAGGCCGGACCCAAGACACGCGCCGGACGAAACCAAACCGTGGGAGTACGGGAGCTACCCCAAGGTGCTGGCAACCCGGCTCCTGGCTGACGGCGGAACGGTGAGTGTCTATGCCCATGCGGAACGCTGGAACCCGTCCTACGTCCTTGTGGGATGGGCGGACGAAGCACGGCACGGGCACTGGGCTTGGATGCCCGCCGGCAACGTGGAACGCGTCAGCGATTCGGACTGGGATATCGAGGAGTGCAGGCGTTCTCCGAACACCTTCGCGGAATCCGCTGGGGAAACCGGCTGCCCGGATTCCTGTCGGCCTAGGCAAGGCGCCCTTGATGCTGGTGTGACCCGTGTGGTTATACTCAGGGCTTGGGGGCGCCTTAGACGGTGTATGTCGGAAGCGTTCAGCAGCCAAAAATTATCTGCCAACCACCGACAGGAGGTGCGGGGAACCGTGCCAGCATTGAAACGATCGTTCTTCCGTAAAGCGGCAGCCGCTGCCGCCCTTTCCGTTGCCCTGGGAGCAGGAGCGCTCACCGCGGCGGCCCCGGCGAGCGCCGCGACCTGTCCAACGGAATTCAATTGGTGCCCCTCGTCATGTGCAGAAACTACCGCGAGTTGCACAGCCGGCGTGTCCACCGTGTACGTCACCGCAGGAACAGTCCTGCGGGCGAACAAGTACGGCTGGCCCAAGGGCACCAAGCTGGAATACCGCTGGTTCAGGAACGGCGAGATCTTCGCGGGCGGCTACCATGACACCCACAAGGCCTGGCCAGTCAAAGGCGATAAGTACGTCGTCCGCGTCAAGGGCACATTGAACGGCAAGGTCAGCTATCGGTTCAGCCGGACGTACATCGTCCGCTAATCTCCACACACAGAGAACCCCCGTCAGTCATCACGACTGGCGGGGGTTCTCTGCTGCCCGGCGGCGCCAAGTTCGAGGAGTTCGTGGCCGAGCATGGATTCCTAGAGCCCGCTGCCATCACATGCGCTCCGGTCACTGAATCACCGAGGCCGGCATTCTACGCGGCCATTTCTGCATAGAAGCTAGGGATAAGCTCGGCCAATCTAGTCGCCCCTGCCGTACTGAGTTCGTCCTCGGTGTTGGGAATGTGCTCCGTGGTCCCGTCTGTGAATGTAAGTACAAGATCGTGATGCGTGGCGACGGCACCGCTGTCCCTCCGCTCACCAGGTTCCGCTCCCACTGAGACGCCTGTGATGTGCTTCCGCGCTTTGACGCTAGTGACTTCGCGGTTGATGCTGAGCCCGTCATCCGTGATGTGGCCCCACGTAGTGACTACGAGTCGATCGGTGATGACCGTGGCGTCGTATTGGTTCGGTTTCTCGGGCCAGACAACTTTCCCGTTCGCGTCGTAGGTTTCCTTGCCGTGATCCACGTTGCGGAACAGATTGCCAGCGCAGAACATGACCGGCGCCTCGCCTACGATGCTCGCGAGTTCGCGCATGACTGTCATCAGCGCTGGCTCAAGTCCAGACCTGTCCTTGTCCTGCGTCCAGAATGTGTTCTGCTCGCCCAACGACTTCATAAGGCGCGTCGCGCCGTCTTCTGTGGTCATCGATTAAACGTACCGAAACCTTGCCGGGAGGGACAGGCGCGTTCCAAGCGTTGACTCATAGTCCGCAGAAAGTCCGCAAGAAGTTCAGAGCCGGGTAATTAGAGCCAATCATGGACAGTACCGAAAACCCCGGAATCTAGCGGATTTCAACACCCCTCAACTTCACCCAATCAGGTCTGTTTAGTTCGAGCTCTACTACGGCGTCTAGTTAGATAAGCGGCCCGACACTGTTCGTCCGCAACAGTTCCAGCATAAAAAGGCCGGTCACGGGTTCATCCCGTGGCCGGCCTTCTGGTTCAGCGCTTTCCAGCACATCAGCGCTTTCCGTACTTCTTGTGCACGGCCTGCTTGCTGACGCCAAGGCACACCGCAATGGCCTCCCACGACAGTCCGGCCTGCCGGGCACGCAGCACCACTTCGGTTTCCGTGCGCGCCAGTTCTTTGTGGAGTTCCGCCACGGCGTAGAGCGCCTCGGCTGGCCCTTTGCCGTCCATGGAACCTATCAATGTCTGCATGAAGCACCTCCGGCGTCAACGTTAGTTGACAACCGGGAGAGGCGTCAACCCTGGTTGACGGCAAGAAGCCGGCGCAATTCCCCTACGGGATCGGGGATCTCCGGTCCGTGGGAAAAGAGCATCCTGTCCGGCTCCAGCAAGCTCAGTCTCAGAAGCGACTCTTCGGCCCGCGCAGAGTCCGCTGTAAACTGCTCCGGCGCCCGTCTCATCACGCCTCCGGCTGTCCCCACAGCGTCCCCTACGAACAGCATTCCGTCGTCATGCAGCAAGCTGATATGTCCTGCGGTATGGCCAGGCGTCTGCACGATCTGGATATCGCGGACCCTGTCACGTTCCACGAGCGGGCGCAGCGGCACCGCAGAAGGAATCTGGGAAACGTCCGCCGCGCCCGCCCAGATCGCTGCCAACGGGCTCCGTTCCACGACTTCGCCGAGGCCRCCGACATGGTCCGGATGCCAATGGGTGAGGACGACGTCGGTGATGTCACTCCATGCTGCTCCGACACGGTCCAAGGCCGCCGCAATCGCATCCTCGCTGCCCTTGAGGCCTGTATCGATCAACAGCAATCCCCCGGCGTGCGGCACAAGGAAACAGCGTACGTCCATCGTCAACTCAACCGGCCCTGCCAGCCCGGCGGGGATGTGGAGCTCCTGGATGACCGGTTCTACCTGCATCTGTGAGTGACCCATCATGCACCTTTCCAGCGGCTGGTCTTGGTTCAATACTGCGGCACGCACCGTCCCAGTCAAGATGCGCTTTCGGTCAGAATGCCCGGTACATGATGCGTTGCGGTCCGGCGTCGCCGCCTTCGTAGCGGCCGCGGTCCTCGAATCCGGCCCTGCGGTATGCGGCTTGGCCGCCGGGGTTCAGTTCGTTGACGGAGAGTACGACGCCGGCCTGGCCGCTGCCGAGGTCCGCCGTCAGTTTGGCGGCCTCCCGCACGGCGGCCTCCGCGGCGAGGGTGCCGAGGCCCTTGCCCTGCTGCCGCCGGTCGATCAGGAAGCCGCGCAGGAGCCAGGCCGTGTGGTCCTCTGGCCAGCCCGCGAGGGTCGCCGCCCCAGCCTGGAGCGTCAGGACACCCACGGCGGCCCCGTTCTCATCCACGGCGAACGGGTGCCGGGACTCTTCCTCGAGCCCGATCAGCATCATCCGCAGCGGGTCCCCCACGAACTTCTGCTGCCCTGCGCCGAGCTCCAGCAGCGCGATCTCCCCAAGCTTGATGGCCCGGGCGTCGTCGTCGAGATTCTTCAAAGGCAGCAGCCATACATGTCCAGACATGTAGACAGCGTACCCGCGCCGGCGGCGCCCGCCCCTAGCGGAAAGGGGCTACAGCGCAGCGTCTTTGGGCGGTCCGGCCGGATCCATCCAGAAGACTTCCCAGAGGTGCCCGTCCGGGTCCTGGAAGCTGTGCGTGTACATGAAGCCGTAGTCCTGGGCCTCCTCCGATGCCGTGCCCCCGGAGGTCAGGGCGGTGCGGATGACCTCGTCCACGGCTTCGCGGCTCTCCAGCGAGAAGGACATGATCACCTCGGCGGTGCCGGCCGTAGCGGCGACGGACTTCGAGGTGAAGGTCTTGAAGTAGGACTCGACGAGCAGCATCACGTACGCGCCGTCGTTGACGATCATGCAGGTGGCGTTCTCATCGGTGAAGTCGGGGTTGAAGGAAAATCCCAGCGCCGTGAAGAATTCAACGGTCTTATCCAGATTCCGGACGGGAAGGTTCACAAAAAGTTGCCTGGCCATTGGCCCAAGGTAGCACCGCCCGCAGCATGTGTCAGTAGGCCCTGTCAGCAGCCGGCAGGCCGCCGCCGGGCGCTATTGGCCGTAGAAGACCCGCTCGAAGACCGCCCGGGCGCGCCGGCTCAACCGCAGGTAGTCCTCCTCCAGCGCCGCGGCGTTGCCTTGTCCGTAGCCGCACCAGCGGGCCACCGCCTCAAGGTCGCGGCGGGACGAGGGCAGCAGGTCCGAGGGCCGGCCGGTCCAGATGACGTTGGCCGAACGGATCCGGCTCGCCAGCCGCCAGGCCCGGAGGAGGATGACGGTGTCCCCCGCGTCCATCAGGTCCAGGGCCGCGGCCGCCTCGAGCGCGTCCACCGTGGACGTGGTCCGCAGCTCCGGATGCCGGCCGGCGTGCCGGAGCTGGAGCAGCTGGGCCAGCCACTCGACGTCACTCAACCCGCCCCGGCCAAGCTTCAGGTGACGGGCGGGATCGGCGCCGCGCGGCAGGCGCTCCGCCTCGACCCTGGCCTTGACCCGCCGCACCTCCCGGACGTCCTGATCAGACAAAGACCCGGGGTACCGGATGGTGTCGATCAGCGCCACGAAATCCTCGGCCAGGGCGTCGTCGCCGGCCATGGGGCGCGCCCGCAGCAGCGCCTGGGACTCCCAGACCAGGGACCACCGGCGGTAGTACTCGGCATAGGACTCCAGGGACCGCACCATGGGCCCGCTCTTGCCCTCGGGGCGCAGGTCCGCGTCCACCGCGAGTACCCGCTCAGCCAGGATCGCCGGTTTGAGCGGCTGGGTCAGCAGGCTGGAGAGCTTGCCCACGATCTGCAGGGCCTGAGCCTGCGCCTCCTCTTCCGGCACGCCGGGGAGTCCGCGGTGGACGTACATGACGTCGGCGTCCGAGCCGTAGCCGATCTCCCGTCCGCCCTGACGGCCCATCGCAACCACCAGCACGTGGGTCTTCAGCGCTTCCCCGGCGGTGATGATTGTCTCCGCCACGCGCAGGGCCCCCAGCACGGCGGCCCGGTCGGTGTCGGCGAGGGCTTCCCCCACCTGGTCCTGGTCCAGCAGCCCGGCGCTGTCCGCGATGGCGACCCGGAGGATTTCCCGGCGACGGATCAGCCGKATCAGCCGCATGGCGCTCTCCGGGTCCGCGTGCCGGGACATCTTCGAGGTGATTTCAAGCCATTGGGATTCGAAGCTGAGCGGCACCAGTTCTTTGTCCGTGCCCAGCCACGCCACTGATTCGGGCGAAACCTCCAGCAGGTCCGCGATCAGCCGGGAGTTGGCGAGCACGTGGCAGAGCCGCTCGGCCGCGGCCGTCGAATCCCGGAGCATGCCCAGATACCAGTGCGTTGTGCCGAGGGCCTCGCTGACCCGACGGAAGGCGAGCAGCCCGGCGTCGGGGTCCACGCCGTCGRCGAGCCAGTCCAGCAGGATGGGCAGGAGCTGGCGCTGGAGTGCCGCGCGCCGGCTCACGCCGGCGGTGAGGGCCTCGATGTGCCGCATGGCGCCGGGGGGATCGAGGTAACCGAGGGCGGCGAGGCGGCCCTGGGCGGCTTCCGGGGTCAGGCGTGCCTCTTCGCTGCTCAGGGTGGCGACGGTATTGAGCAGGGGGCGGTAGAAGATTCGTTCGTGGAGTTCCCGCACGGAGCGCTTGGTTTTTCGCCATGCGGCGACCAGGGCGTCCGGCTTGGGCCGCTCGGCGGAGAACGGTCCCAGGACCGCCTTGGCGAGGGAACGCAAAGACGCTTCATTCACCGGCATGAGGTGCGTCCGGCGCAGCTGGAACAGCTGGATCCGGTGTTCGAGCAGCCGCAGGTAGCGGTAGTCGCGGTCGAACTCCGCGGCGTCGGAGCGGCCGATATACCCGCCGGCGGAGAGCGCCGCGATGGCCGAGGTGGTGTCCCGGCAGCGCAAGGATTCATCCGACTTGCCGTGCACGAGCTGCAGCAGCTGGACGGTGAATTCGACGTCGCGCAGCCCGCCGCGGCCCAGCTTGATCTGCCGCTGTTCCTCATCGGCCGGAATATGCTCGGTGACGCGGCGGCGCATGGCGCGGACGGATTCGACAAAGCCCTCCCGGCCGGCCGAAGACCAGATCAGGGGCGTCAGGGCTGCCTCGTAGCGGGCCCCCAGGACGGTGTCGCCGGCGATGGTCCGGGCCTTCAGGAGGGCCTGGAATTCCCAGCTCTCGGCCCAGCGCGCGTAATAGCTCTCGTGCGAGGCGAGGGTCCGGACCAGCGGCCCCGACTTGCCCTCGGGCCGGAGGTTCGCATCGACTTCCCACAGCCCGGGTTCGCGGCTCGTGGACATGATCGCGCGCGAGATCCCGGAGGCGAGGACGGTGCCGATGGTCGTGGCCCGGGTCTCCTCCAGCGCGCCGGACTCGATCACGTAGATGACGTCGACGTCGGAAATGTAGTTCAGTTCGCGGGCACCGCACTTGCCCATGCCGATCACGGCGAGGCCGACGTCGGCCACCTCCGCGGCGTCAAACTTCTCCGCCGCCTCGGCCCGGGACACGGCGAGGGCCGCCTCGAGCGCAGCCCCGGCGAGATCCGCCAGTTCCGCACCCGCGGCCGGCATGAAGTCCAGCGGATCGGCCGCGCACAGGTCCTTGATGGCGAGSTCCACGAGCCCGCGCCGGTAGGCGGTGCGCAGGGCYGCGTAGGCTTCCTGACCGCTGAGGGCCGCCACCGGCCGGGCAGACTTGGGATCGGCCCGCACCGACTGCAGCAGCCGCGTCCGCAGGGCCACGGCGTCCGCGGGCATCGGTTCCGGACTGACCCGGACGTCGAAGGCATCGAGGTGTTCGGGGTGGCGGATGAGGAACTCGCCCAGCGCCTCGGAGGCCCCCAGGACCCGGTACAGCGGCTCGCTGCTTTCCGGGTCTGCGACGGCAAGCTTGCGCAGCTCCGGGTGCTTCTCGATCAGCCGGACCAGGGACTGCAGGGCCGTGTCGGGGTTGGCCGCCAGCTGCAGCCCCGCAAAGAGGGCATCCTGGTCGAGTCCCTCCAGTTCCCGGGCCGCCAGGAACCGCTCGCCCTTGTCGAGATCGCTGAAGCCGGCGGCAATGAGGCGTCGTGCCAGGCTCATCGGGGCAACCTACAGAATGCCGAGATTGCGCTGCAGTTCGTAGGGCGTCACCTGAAGGCGGTAGTCCTGCCATTCTGCACGCTTGTTGCGCAGGAAGTGCTCGAACACCTGCTCGCCGAGGATCTGCGGCATGAGCTCGGAATCCTCCATGGTCCGGATGGCGTCGTGCAGGCTGGCCGGCAGCGGGTCGTGTCCCATGGCGCGGCGTTCCGCCGAGCTCAGCGACCAGATGTCGTCCTCGGCCGCCGCGGGGAGCTGGTAGCCCTCCTCGATGCCCTTGAGGCCGGCACCGAGCAGCACGGCGTAGGCCAGGTAGGGGTTGGCGGCGGAGTCGATGCCACGGTATTCGATCCGCGCGGACTGGCCCTTGCCGGGCTTGTACAGCGGGACGCGGACCAGGGCGGAGCGGTTGTTGTGGCCCCAGCTCAGGTAGCTCGGCGCYTCKCCSCCGCCCCAGAGMCGCTTGTASGARTTGACGAACTGGTTGGTCACGGCSGTGAATTCGGGGGCGTGCTTGAGGATGCCGGCGATGAACTGGCGCGCCGTCTCGGAAAGCTGGAACTCGGAACCGGCCTCGTAGAAGGCGTTGGTGTCCCCTTCGAAGAGGGAAAAGTGGGTGTGCATGCCGGAACCCGGGTGGGCGGTGAAGGGCTTGGGCATGAAGGTGGCATAGGTGCCCTGCTGCAGCGCGACTTCCTTGATGACCGTGCGGAACGTCATGATGTTATCCGCGGTCTGCAGGGCGTCGGCGTAGCGCAGGTCGATTTCGTTCTGGCCCGGGCCTGCCTCGTGGTGGCTGAATTCCACCGAGATGCCCACCGATTCGAGCATGGTCACGGCGGTCCGGCGGAAGTCCTGGGCCACGCCGCCCGGGACGTGGTCGAAGTAGCCGCCCTCGTCCACGGGGATCGGTGATCCGTCCGGGCCCGGCTCCTGGGACTTGAGCAGGTAGAACTCGATCTCGGGGTGGGTGTAGCAGGTGAAGCCCATGTCCGCGGCCTTGGCCAGGGTGCGCTTGAGGACGTTGCGCGGGTCCGCGGCGGAAGGTTCGCCGTCGGGCGTCAGGATGTCGCAGAACATCCGCGATGTGGCCTCGGTCTCGCCGCGCCACGGCAGGATCTGGAACGTGGCCGGATCCGGCTGGGCCAGCATGTCGGATTCGAAGACGCGGGCCAGGCCTTCGATCGAGGAACCGTCGAATCCGAGTCCTTCCTCGAAGGCGCCTTCCACCTCGGCCGGGGCCAGCGCCACGGACTTGAGCGATCCCACGACGTCGGTGAACCACAGGCGCACAAACCGCACATCGCGCTCTTCGATCGTCCGCAGGACAAACTCTTGCTGGCGGTCCATACTGGCCTCTTTCCGGTTCTTCCATCCGCCCCGGGCCCGGCATACATGGGCCCCGCGGCTGCTCACGGTTCACTTTACTAAGCATTGCCACCGATTGCTGAAGCCGGACCCCCGCGTAACACACCGTTAACACAAAGCCGGACGAATTCGCGGCGGGAGGGGGCATTGCGCCGCCTCACAGGCCGCCCGTGTGACGTGATTCACGCCGGGCGGGGGCAACCCGCGGTAGCTGCGGCACTTCGTCTCGCACTACGCTCGTGGCATGGCCTCAAGTAACAGCTCCGATTCCAGCACGCCCGCAGAACTTGCGGCCCCCTACGGCAGCGGCCCGGCAGCGGCTTCAGCGGCCGCCTCTTCGGGCACGTCGGCCAGTGGCACAGGCGGGACCCCCGACGGCGGCGCCGGCGGGGCTGCGGAGGCGGTCCGGAAACCGGCGGCCAGGATCCGCACGCATCATCTCCAGGCGGCCAAGGTCAACGGTGAGCGCTTCGCCATGCTCACCGCGTATGACCAGTACACCGCAGAAATCTTTGACCAGGCAGGCATCGAGGTGCTCCTGGTCGGCGATTCGGCCTCCAACAACGTCTTCGGCAACGAAACCAGCCTTCCCGTGACGGTGGACGAACTCCTTCCGCTGTGCCGCGCCGTCGCCCGCTCCGCACGGCGGGCCCTGGTGGTCGCTGACCTGCCGTTCGGCAGCTACGAGGTCTCGGCCCAGCAGGCGGTTGCCACCGGCGTCCGGTTCCTGAAAGAGGGCCTGGCCCACGCCGTGAAGATTGAAGGCGGAAAGTTCTACGCCGAGACCGTCCGCGCCATGGTCCAGGCCGGCATCCCCGTCATGGCGCACATCGGTTTCACCCCGCAGAGCGAACACTCCCTCGGCGGCTACCGCGTCCAGGGCCGCGGCGATGACGCCCAGCGGTTGATCGACGACGCCGTCGCGCTGGCCGACGCCGGCGCGTTCAGCGTGCTCATGGAAATGGTCCCGGCCGCCACGGCAGCCGCCGTGGATGCCGCCGTCGACGTCCCCACGGTCGGCATCGGCGCCGGCAACGCCACCACCGGACAGGTCCTGGTGTGGCAGGACATGGCCGGTTTGCGCGGCGGAAAGATGGCGAAATTCGTCAAACAATACGCCGACCTCCGCACGTCCCTCAGTGACGCCGCAAAAGCCTACGGCGACGACGTGCGCTCAGGCCAGTTCCCCGGCCCGGAACACTCCTTCTAGTTCCGCTCCAGCGGGCCCCTGACCTCCCGGATCCGGGGCCTCTTTTGCAAGACCTCATCCTTCACGGGCGATGCGTTGCGCCTCAGGTGCGGGCAGGCTGACCAATAAGGTCCGCATTAGGACCTCAAGATGTTCCGCCGGCCCCGACGGTTTCATGCGCTAAGCGTAAGGTCAGGCTCCGGCGGACACGATTCGAGGAGTATCGATGGACACGAATAGCTTCTGGGACGTTCTGCTCTGGAGTTTCTGGTTCTTCATCTGGATCGCTGCGCTGATGGTGTGGTTCCGCTGCCTGATGGACTTGTTCAGCGACCACGAGCTCAGCGGCTGGGCCAAGGCCGGCTGGGTTATCCTGCTGATCTTCGTTCCCTGGCTCGGCGCCCTCATCTACCTGATCGCCCGGGGCCGGAGCATGACTGATCGTCAGATGAAGATGCTGGCCCAGCAGCAGGCTGCCCAGCAGGAGTACATCAAGCAGGCCGCAGGCTCGACGGCCAGCCCGGCCGGCCAGATCGCCGATGCCAGGGCGCTGCTTGATTCCGGAGCCATCAACCAGACCGAGTTTGATTCCCTCAAGGCAAAGGCCTTGGCCTGACACGAAAACGGGCTACGCCCGACATGAGAATCACCTGGCTTGGTCACTCCACGGTGGTTCTGGATCTCGACGGGGTTCGGATCCTCACCGATCCGCTGCTCCGTTCCCATGCCGGGTTGCTCCGACGCCTGGCACCGCGTCCGGACCCGGTCTCGTGGGACCGACCGGACGCGGTGCTCCTCTCTCACCTGCACCACGACCACGCCGAGTTGCGCTCCCTGCGCATGCTGCCCGGGGCACCGCTGATGAGCGCGCCGGCGAACGTGGCCTGGCTGCGTCGCCGAAAGCTGGCGCACACAGTTTCCTTGGGCGACGGCTGGACCCCGGTAGGCAGCGGCGTCCAGATTCGCCAGGTGCCGGCCGAGCATCGCAGCCGGCCAATGCCGCACCGGCCCAACGACGCCAATGGCCAGCTCATCCGCGGCCAGTCGGGCATCGTGTGGATCGCGGGTGACACGGGCTTGTTCCCGGAGATGGCCGCGCTCCCCGCCATGGCCGGAGGGCCGATCGATGTCGCCCTGGTGCCGGTCTGGGGGTGGGGACCGAGGCTCTCGGCGGGGCACCTGACTCCGGAGACCGCCGCACGGGCTGTCGCGATGAGCGGCGCAAGGTTCGCCCTGCCGGTGCACTGGGGGACGCTGCACCCTCCGTTCGTCACCTACTTTGCCCGGAGCTGGCTCGAGCGGCCCGGCCACCGGTTCGCCACTGCCGTGGCGGAACAGGCTCCCGGCTGCACGGCAGTCGTCCTCGCTCCCGGCCAGACCTGGGTCGCGCCCTCGTAAGCCCAGGGCCTCGGATTGGACCCGCCCCGGGGAAATTCCCCCGTTGGTCGCTCAGCCGCGGGACGCCGTCGTGGCGCGCTGGCCACAGGACTCAAGCATCGCCACCAGCACCCGGTGGAGTTCCCCGGCACCCTCGATCCGCTCGGGCAGCCCCGCCATGAGATCGGCCGGGCCCATCAGCACGGCGCGGTCCTGCCAACCCCCCAGACCCCCGTGGGATCCCACGAGGCCTTCGAATGCTGAAACGTCGCCGGTCACGGGATCCACCGCGCTGTTGACATAGAGATCCGGCGCCTCGGGGTGCATCAGCGCGAGATTCAGCACCCGCGCCGCATGCGGCCCGAAACCGGCCAGCGGGTCGGTGCCCTCCACTGCCCCGCTGGTGATATTGACGCGCCCGCCGCTTCCGATCGCCCACGCCCCGCCCTCCTCATCGATGCCGGTCACGAACCCGACGCCGGGATGGCCCGCCAGGCCAGGGACCCCAGGCCAGGGACC
>NZ_JBFTNJ010000079.1:0-13796 GCF_056397425.1 Arthrobacter sp. 05N33_2 | reverse complement strand
GTCTCATGGTCTCAATGCTCGCTTTTGTCTCTGGAATCAAGAACCGCCTCTCGGACGAGGAAAAGGGCGCCACCGCCGTTGAATACGGAATTATGGTCGCCCTGATCGCAGTCGTTATCATCGGCGCGGTTACCACCCTTGGCACTAACCTCAACACCGCTTTCGGCGACATCGCCCGCCAGGTCGCACCGCCGGCAGCACCGTAGCGGCCAACCGCCCACAACGCACGCCACTCTGCCGGCTGTCCGCCACACCGGGCAGCCGGCAGAGGCGTTTCGGCGACGGCACTCCGGCGCGGCAAGCCGCGCCCAGGCTGACGCCCTAATGTGCGCCCAAGCAATCTTGAGGTTTTTCCCAGAGGTGAGGAATTAATCATGAAATCTCGTTTAGTCGCGGGGCTGGCTGCGCTAGTCCTGGCGATCGCCGGCACCCTGATGCTGGTAAATTACGTGTCGAATGCAGACCGACGGGCACAAGAGTCACTCCAGCCCGTCGACGTCGTCGTGGTCGATTCGGCGGTTCCGGCCGGCACCACGGTGGAAGACCTCCGTTCCCACGTCAGGCTCCGGTCCATTCCGGATGCGGCAAAGGCCGCCGGCGCGTTGTCTTCGCTGGACGGCATCACAGGTCAGGTCACGGCCGTGGCCTTGGAACCGGGCGAACAGTTGCTGGCAAGCCGGCTGGTGGACCCGTCCCAGCGTGTCACCGCGGGCGCAGTGCAAGTACCCGCCGGCATGCAGGAAGTCACCGTTCTCCTTCCCCCGGAAAGCGTGGTCGGCGGCACCCTCCGAGCCGGAGACCTGGTGGGACTCTACGTAACCCAGGGGGATCCTGCGGCTCCGCAAGTCATGAGCACTCAGCTGGTCTTCGACAAGGTTTTGGTGACAGCAATCCAGCAGGCGCCGCCCAGCAGCGGAAACACGGCGGATGGAACGTCCGCCGTTCCCACCGGCTCCTCGTTTGTGACCCTSGCCCGCAATTCCACTGACTCCGCCAARATCATTCTCAGYGCCCGCGTAGGCAATATCTGGCTGACCAAACAAACGGCGAAGACACCGCCAAGCCAGCGAACAGCCGTCACCACCAGCGGGATCTTTCAATGAGCCGCTTCCTAGTCCTGACCTCCTCCCCGGAGTTCGAGCGCCATCTCGCCTCAGCCCTGGGCGACACCCACGACGTCCAGGTCCTCGCCTCCGAAGCCGCGGGCGGCAGCCCCGGCCACCTGCTGGCCCAAAACTTGGGCGGTCCCATCGACGTGATGGTCTTCGGCCCGGACGTCCGGTCGGAGCAGATGCTCGCCCTGTCGGCAAGCCTTGAGCACACTTTCCCGGACATTGTGCTCGTGCTGGCGGCAGTCGCGGCACCCGAGCTCACGCTGGCCGCCATGCGGTCCGGCATCCGCGATGTCCTGCCGCCGGACACGGAGCCTGGACGAATGCGTCAAGCGTTGGAACACGCTGCCGAAACGTCCWGGAGCCGCAAGCAGATTGCCTCCGATGATGCCAGCCAGAAACGGGTCCGTGGGCGGGTGATCTCCGTGATGTCCCCGAAGGGCGGGGTGGGCAAGACCACCGTTGCCACCAATTTGGCCGTTGGACTGGCCAAACTGGCACCGATGGGGGCGGTCATTGTCGATCTCGACCTTCAATTCGGTGACGTGGCCTCAGGGCTTGGCCTGGAGCCGCAGTACACCATCAACGACGCAGTCTCGGGTGCCGCGTCCAGTGACGCCATGGTGCTCAAGGCTTTCCTCAGCCCGCATCCGTCGGGGGCGTACGCCATGTGTGCGCCGCGCCGTCCGGCAGACGCCGACCTCATCAAGCCGGCGCACGTAACAACTCTGATCAACCAGCTCTCTTTGGAGTTCCCGTTTGTCATTTTGGATACGTCACCGGGGCTCGGGGAAGAGGTCCTGGCCGTTCTGGAACTGGCCACCGATGGGGTCTGGGTTTGCGGCATGGACATTCCCAGCATCCGTGGGCTCAACCACGGACTGGACGTGCTGCGGCAACTGGACCTCATGCCCCCGTCGAACACGATTGTCCTCAACTTCGCCGACAAGCGCAGCGGACTAACCGTCCAAGACGTTGAAGCGACGGTTGGCCTGCCAGTGGACATCATCCTGCCGTGGTCCCGCACATTGCCGTTTTCAACGAATGCCGGCGTCCCGCTAATCCAGGACAGCCGTCGGGATCCTGCCCTGAAAGGGCTGAGAAACCTGGTTGCGCTTTTCGGGCAGAATTCGTCCTCACCCGCAAGCCAGCGTCCAAACCGAAGGGGCGAAAAGCCATGAGTCTCGTTGACCGACTTGAAGCCGTCCGAATGGCCACGGAAGGCCCCGCCCGGCCAGACCATACGCCCGGTATCGCCATGGTTCCAGTGCCTGCGGCGGCCGAACCCGTCGGCACCAATCTGCTGGGAACCCTGGCCGTGGCACCCCAAGCCAACTCCTCGGACGCCCTGGCGGGGATCAAGAAGCGCGCGGCCGAAGAGCTGACAGCCCGCCTGGGCAATCGCATCACCGACAGCAGCCTCGACGAAGGCGACGTGCGGCGCATGGTGCGCGAGGCCCTTGGCTCCTTTATCGATGACGAGCAGGTCCCCCTGACACCGGAAGAAAGGCGACGCCTGATCCGGGAGATCGTGGACGAAGTCCTGGGCCTCGGGCCGCTGCAGCGGCTTCTGGACGACCCGCTGGTCTCCGAAATCATGGTCAACGGCGCTAGCCGCATCTATGTGGAACGCGGCGGACGGCTGCACTTGACCGGGACAACCTTCAGTTCCGATGCCCACCTGCGCAGAGTCATCGAAAGGATTGTCTCGCGGGTGGGACGCCGCATCGACGAGTCCTCGCCGCTGGTTGACGCCAGGCTTGAGGACGGCTCGCGAGTCAATGCCGTCATCCCGCCACTCGCCGTGGACGGCCCGTCCTTGACGATCCGAAAGTTCTCCGCCGTACCCCTGACCGTCGAGGACCTGATCAAGTTCGACTCCCTCTCACCGGCCATGGCACAGCTGCTCCATGCCTGTGTACAGGCACGCCTGAACATCATCGTCTCCGGTGGTACCGGCACGGGAAAAACCACACTGCTCAACGTTCTTTCCTCGTTCATTCCCGACGACGAACGCATCGTCACCATTGAGGACGCCGTGGAACTGCAACTGCAGCAGGAGCACGTGGTCCGTTTGGAAAGCCGGCCTGAAAACATCGAAGGCCGCGGAGCCGTTGGCATCCGCGATCTCGTCCGGAACTCCTTGCGAATGCGCCCGGACAGGATCGTAGTTGGCGAAGTCCGGGGCGGGGAAGCCCTGGACATGCTCCAGGCCATGAACACCGGCCATGACGGATCCATCTCCACCGTGCACTCGAACTCCCCCCGGGACGCGGTAGCCCGCATGGAGACCCTGGTGCTTATGGCGGGGATGGATCTTCCACTGCGGGCCATCCGCGAACAAATCGCCAGCGCAGTCCATCTGATCGTCCAGTTGAGCAGGCTGAAGGACGGCACGCGTCGGGTGACCCACATTACTGAAGTCCTCGGAATGGAAGGTGACGTGGTGACTCTCCAGGACGCATTCGTCTTCGACTACGCGGCGGGCGTCGACCAGGATGGCCGGTTCATCGGCAAGCCCGTTCCCACGGGTGTCCGCCCGCGCTTCGTCGAACGGTTCGCCGACCTGGGAATCAGCATCCCCGGCGAAATCTTCTTCCCCGCCTCCGCCAAGACAGGACGGTGAGCACCGTGACCCACGACTACGCTCTGCTAGCCGGCACCGTACTCATTCTGGTTGCCTTTGCCCTCGCCCTTTTTGTCGCGTTCCGTCCCCGGTTTACGGACATCCACGTCGATCGGAGGAGGCCGCCGGCGGAGTCCAACTCCTCGATGATTTCGAAGCTGAGCGGCGTCACAGTTGCCGCCGTGGAGCGTCGCGTCGGGCACAAGAGTAGCGGCCCATTCGGCCGCGATGCACTCAGCGAGGCCGGCCTGAAACTCCAGCCCTCCGAATTCATCGTTCTCATCCTGGTTGCCTCCTTCATTCTGGGCCTGGCAGGCTACGTGCTGCAGGGCTGGCTCCTCACCGTCCTGTTCGCGGTCATCGGTCCGGTGGGCGCTAAGGCGCTACTCTCCCTCAAAACGGGGCGCCGCCGCGCCGCCTTCGAGGGTCAGCTCAGCGACATGCTCATGTCCGTCTCCGGCAGCCTGCGCGCAGGCCACAGCATTGCCCAGAGCATGCACACGGCCAGCGCCGAGATGCCGGCTCCGATGGGCGAGGAACTCGCCAGGATCGTCAACGAGGCCAGGGTCGGCCGGCCGGTTTCGGAATCGATGGCCGAGGTCGGCCGCAAGATGCAATGTGAAGACTTCGAATGGCTCAGCCAGGCGATTGAGATCAACCGTGAAGTCGGCGGCGACTTGGCTGGGGTCCTCGACCATGTCGCGGAGACTGTGCGCGAAAGAGCTCAGATCAAGGGCCAGGTCCGCGCCTTGGCGGCAGAAGGAAAGTTCTCGGCATACATCCTGATTGCGCTGCCGTTCTTTGTCGCAATCTTCATCAATCTCGTCAACCCGGGATACATGTCGGTCCTGACAACCACGGTGCTGGGCTGGGTACTCATCACAGCCAGCGTGGTCATGATGGTCATCGGCTCCTTCTGGATCAGCCGCATGGTCAAGATCGAATTCTAAAGGAGCTGAGCACATGACCCCCACAGTCTGGCTGCTGATCGCCAGTATCATCCTTCCTTTGACCTACTTCACCTGGTCCCTGATCGGCGTCGACAGGGCTTCCGGCCGCGTGATCCAATCGAGATTGGCTGCCGTTTCGGCCCCGCAGGCAGGGGCCTCCCCGGCTGGCCCTCACTGGCTGCTACGTCTTGCCCGCAGGCTGACACCCGCTGCCTATGTGTCCCACTTGGACCGGATGCTCGGGAACGCGGGCCGGCCGGCCTCCATGCCGTTGGATCGCCTCTTGAGCCTGAAACCGCTAGCGGCCCTTGGCGGAGTTCTGTTGGCACTACTTTTCGGCGGCACAAAGAGTCCGCAGGGGGTCCTGCTGTCAGTGTGCCTCACGGCAGCCTGTTACTTCCTCCCGGACCTTCTGGTCTACAACAGCGGCACGAAACGCCAGGCGAGATTGCAGCTGGACCTGCCCAATGTCTTGGACCAATTGCTCATCTCGGTCGAGGCCGGCCTCGGCTTTGAAGCCGCAATGGCCCGCGTGGGGACGAGCGGGAAGGGTCCGCTGGCGGACGAGATGGTGCGCACCCTGCAGGACATCCAGGCCGGCAGAACCCGCCGTGAGGCCTACAAGGCCATGGCCGCGCGGTCCACGGTTGCGGATTTGAAGAGTTTCGTGGGTGCCGTCATCCAAGCCGATGTGCAGGGCCTTTCTGTCGCCCGGGTCCTGAAACCCCAAGCGGACCAGATGCGGATCAAGAGACGTCTTCGGGCAGAGGAAAAAGCAATGAAACTTCCGGTGGCCGTGGTATTTCCGTTGCTTCTCTTTATTTTTCCGCCGCTGTTTATCGTCATCCTCGGCCCTGCCGTCATCAAYGCAATCGCYACRTTTTCGGGCCGGTAGCGAAAGCAKCYAAGCCGGCAYGCAATTCATCMCYCACCTCGCYGGAGTGGGYAGRAATCAACCAGATTGTAAGGAGCAACAGATGTTTAGGTCCAGGACAGGACATCGAAAGGTTCGGGATGGCCGGCAGCGCGGTGCGACGGCAGTTGAATTTGCCTTGGTGCTTCCCTTGCTCCTGTCCATGCTCCTTGGAGTGATCGATTTTGGGACGGCCCTCGGGCAAAGCGTCAGCCTGCAAGGGGCGGCACGCGAAAGCGCACGGCAGGGAGTCACACAGGGTGATGTCATTGCGTCCGCCAACCGCGCACGGGGGTCGCTTGACAGCACCAGGCTCCAGGTGCGATTCGCCGTCGACACGTCGGCTGGGGCTCCCGGGCTTATGGTTGTCTGCCTGCGCTACCCCCAGTCGTCGCTGAGCGGATTCTATTCGTGGGCACTCGGCGGCGTGTTCGAAGCAAAAGCCGTCATGAAAATGGAAAGCCCCGCGACCGTGGCCGCGGGCGCACAGCGTTGGACCGGAGGAACATGTACCCCCTGACACCAGGATCGATCCTGAAGTGGATACGTCGCGTCGGTAGTAACCGGGGGCCAGTGAACGACACGAACATGCGCGGTAAGGCAAACCGGCAGCGCGGGGCGGCGACGGTCATTTTCGCGTTGCTGGTTCCCGTACTCTTCGGAGCCCTTGCGATGGGCGTCGACGTCGGCAAGCTGGTCTACGAGCGCCAGCACCTGAGCAATGCGCTGGACGCCGCCGCACTGGCTGGTGCGTCATACCTCCCCGGCGACCCGGTGGCCGCCCGCAACGCCGCGGCGTCATTCGCCCGGGCCAACGACCCCGCGGCGGCGCCCACGGTCAACTTCTGGTGTGTGGTGGCGTCAACAGGCGCCGGCCGGACCGTGCTGAGCAGCCAGATCCCGAGCGTCTGCAATCCCGGAACGATCGCCGGAGCCAGGTGCAGCGAAACCATTTGCGCGATCCCCTGCATCCCGGGGGGTAGCAACGCCTGCAATTCGATCACCGTGACCGACGATAAGGACGTCGCGTTCAGCTTCGCGCCCGTGATCGGGATTAATACCGGCAACACCGGCTCGCTGGCGTCAGATGCCTGCAAGGGTTCCTGCGGCTCCCAGATCCCGAATCCGATGGATATTGCCATAGTGGCAGACCGAACCGGCAGCATGAGCACCGCGAATCGGGACCTGATGGTCGCCGGGATCAAGAGCACCCTCCAAACCATGACCCGGGATCAGCAATACGTGGCGCTGGGCACAATCCACCGAAGCAAGACATCTCCGGGAAGTTGTATCACCACGCCATCCACGGACAACACAGGTCCTTGGATCCCGGTTCCGTTCTCCAACGACTACACCCAAAACCCCGCAATTCCAGGCGGAACGCCACCACTGAACGCGGGCAGCACGCTGGTCAAGGGCCTGACCTGCCTGTCGGCTTCGAGCGGAGGAACGTATCTGGCGGCGCCGCTGAAAGCCGCCTCGCGGTACGTGCTTGGCACACCCAGCCTGCCCTCGCGCGCTGGAACGGCACGCAAGGCCATCATCCTGGAAACGGACGGCCAACCCAACGAGCAAAACGTCGCGGGATCCGACAACTCATTGAACAACGCAAACGACATCGGGACTACCAACGCGTCAGCTGCGTGCAACAACCTGAACGCGGTCGCAACCAACGCCAAGGCGGCGGGCCTGCTCATCGTGACAGTCGCATTCGGAGACGCAACAAGCGCGCAGTGCGGCAGCGGCGGCGCGTTTGTCCGGAACGTCCTGGCCACCGCGGCGTCGAAGGACTCACACGGCATCCCCAGCGACGCCGACAACGACTGCTCCACAGCGGCGCTCCGGAATATCGAGAACTCCGACGGAGACTTCTTCTTCTGCGCAGCAAGCGGAAACGAACTCGGCCCGATCTTCGTCTCTGCGGTCAATGCGATCAGTTCCAACTCCCGGCTGATACGGATCCCGAGCTGAATGATCGGCCGGCGTGCACGGGGCCGGCCGCAGGAGACCCAGATACCGGACCCCCTTGGACCAGAGCCAAGGGGGTCCTTCTGTGGGCCCGGCTACAGCAATGTTGCATTCCAGGCGCAAGATGCGCGCAGGGAATGTACAGGAAACGTGCAGTTTGGGAAGCCTTGGCACAGGAAGCGGCAAAGGCAATCGTCGGCGTGTCGGCGGTTGCTAAGTTCCTCTCAGTGCTGGTGCAGGGCCAGCCTCCCAACTCGCTCAGGAGTCACCAATGCGTTCCATTCTCTCCAGCTTCGCAGCCCGTCTTCGCCGCGACCAGCGCGGCGCCACCGCCGTCGAATACGGCATCATGGTCTCCCTCATCGCGGTCGTGATCATCGTCGCCGTCACGATGCTCGGCGGCACTTTGGCGACCACATTTGAATCGGTATCGTGCAGCGTCAGCGGTAAGTCGTACACGGCAGCCGTGCCGGCAAGCACCGGTGTGACTGCAGCGGCCTCTTCCTGCCGCTAGTCCGACTGCCAGCGGGTGGCAGTGGCCTTGGGCCGCTGCCACCCTGTCGCATCCAGAGCCCACACTCGAACGGAAGGCGGTCGCCCATGTCCAAAACATCGGAGAGGGGCGCCGTCGCCGTGGAATTCGCTCTTCTCGCGCCAATTCTGGTGATGCTGCTGCTCGGCATCAGCGAATTCGGCCGGGCCTACAACGCCCAGGTCACCCTCTCCAGCGCCGCCCGCGAAGGCGTCCGGGTCATGGCCATCAGCAACAGCCCCAGTGCTGCGCGGACGGCGGCCAGGAATTCAGCCACCGCGCTGAAGCCGGCGCTCAGCGACACCAATATCACCATCACCCCCGCCACCTGCGCCACCGGAATCCAAGTGACCCTCAAGATCACTTATTCGCTCTCGACGATGACCGGCATCGCGGGTCCGTTCACCATGGAAGGCAAAGGAGTCATGCTGTGCGGCGGCTAGCAGCGCCACCAGCCAACGGCGAGCGCGGCGCCATCAGCATCCTGGTCGCGATCCTCATGGTTACCCTGTTGGGGTTCGCGGCGCTGGCGGTCGACGTCGGCATGCTTTATGCCGAGCGGACCCAACTGCGCAACGGGGCTGATGCCGCAGCCCTGGCCATCGCGCAGAAGTGCGCGAAAAACATCAACGACGCCGATTGTTCCACCACCTCCGCCCTCGCCCGCAGCCTCGCCGATAGCAATGCTGCTGACGGGAAAAGCAACGTTGCCGACCTCGTACTGGACAAGGCCGCCCGCACCGTGAAAGTGACAGCCGGGGCACAGGAAACCGGGAAAGCGCCTAACCGGGTTACCCTGTTCTTCGCCCGGGCCTTGGGCCTTTCAAGCGCCGAAGTAACCGCTACCTCCCGCGTGGAGTGGGGAACGCCGTCCACGGGCACGATCCTTCTGCCCCTGGCCATTGCCCAATGCAAGCTCAACCTGCCGCCAGGTTCGCTGGCTGGCGCCGAACAGGTCCTGGACATGGATTCCGGCGGCTGTGGCGAGATCCCGGGTGGCTTCGGCTGGATTTCGGACAGCGATGCAAAATGCGGAGTCACCCTGTCAGCCGGACAAGCAAACAACTCTGGCGTTTGGTTTTCCAGCAACACGGGCGCGAGCGCACCAGGCGAATGCACCGCTGCGGACTTGAGCAAGATGAACGACCAAACAGTCCTTTTCCCGCTGTACGACGTGGCCACCGGCAACGGCTCCAGCGGCAAGTACTACGTGAAGGGATTTGCCGCCTTCCATGTCACTGGTTACCACTTTGCCTCTAACAGCTGGTCATTAGGCGGGACGCTCAAGAACAAGACCATCAGGGGCTACTTCGTGCGATATGTCTCTTTGTCCGACGCCTTCGCACTCGGCGCAGCACCGGACTACGGGACCTCAATAGTCCGCCTTACCATTGGAGTGCCCTAACAGTGAAGTCACGCTTATTGGCAGGAATCGCGGCCCTGGTGCTGGCCGTCGTCGGGGCCGTCCTGGTAGTCAGCTACGCGCAGGGCGCCGACAGCAGGGCAGTGCAGGGCCTGCAGCCCGTCACCGTTCTCGTGGTGTCGAAAGCTGTGCCGGCCGGGACGTCGGTCGCGGCCCTGAAAGCTTTCGTGACCAGCCAGGATCTTCCCGGTAAAGCCGTCACGAAGTCGGCTCTCACGAACTTGGACGGGCTGGCCGGCAAAGTCACCGCCGTCGACCTCCTCCCCGGCGAGCAGCTCGTCGCCGAGCGGCTGATTGAGCCGGAGGCACTAAAGACGAGCGGAGCGATTGAAGTGCCTAAGGGCCTGCAGGAGGTTTCCTTCCAGCTCGAGCCGCAGCGGCTCGTCGGCGGCCGACTCGCGGCGGGCGACCATGTGGGTGTCTTCATCAACCTCAAGGACGGCGGCCTCGAGGCGAAGGCCGACAAAGAGACGACCCAGCTGACGGTACACAAGGCTCTCGTGACGGCGGTCCAGCGCGCCCCGGCAGTTGCCCCGTCCCCGCAGCCCTCCGCCGCCGGCTCCCCCGCGGATGCCGAGGACACGTCGCTGCCCACCGGCTCCATGATCGTCACTGTTGCCGTGAATGATATGGACGCCACAAAGATTGTCTATGCCGCAAACTTCACGGAATCGGCCAGCATCTGGCTGAGCAAGGAACCGCTCAACGCCACGGACAGCGGCCGCCCCGGCATCGTGACGCGACCAGAGGTGTACAAATGAGCCGCTTTGTCCTGATTTCGCCGAACACTGATTTCGATGCCCGCGTCCGCCAGGCCCTGGCCGGCGGCCTTCCGGGCGGCCTGCAGACCTTCGCGTTCGTCAATCCCGCGAACCCGGCGGAGCTCTTCGCCAGCCTCAACCAGGAACGGCCCGAGGTCCTGATCTTGGGACCGGACGTGCCGGTGGAGGACGCCCTGCGCCTGGCGACGGTATTCGACGTCCAGCTTCCCGAACTCAGCGTCATCCTGGTCGGCGAGGCTGATCCGAACTTCGTCCTGCTGGCCATGCGGGCCGGCATCCGCGACATCCTCAGCCCGGCGGCGGACCCGGCCCAGATCCGGGTGCTGCTGGAGCGGGCCTGCCAGTCGTTCGCCACCCGCAACCGAACCACGGCGGCCAGCCAGCCTGACAGCGCCACGGGGTTGGTGATCGGCGTCTTCTCCCCCAAAGGCGGGGTCGGCAAAACCACGATCGCCACCAACATCGCCATCGGACTCGGCAAAGTGGCGCCCATGGGCGTGGTCATTGTGGACCTGGACCTGCAGTTCGGGGACGTGGCCTCAGGCCTGTACCTGCACCCGGAGCACACCGTGACCGACGCCGTCTCGTCCGCGGCCAGCCAGGATTCCCTCGTCCTCAAAGCCTTCCTCACCGTCCATCCCGGGAGCATCTACGCCCTCTGCGCCCCCCGGACGCCCGAGGAGGCCGACGACATCACACCCCAGCAAGTCACGCGCCTGCTCGAACAACTGGCCGAACAGTTCCAATACGTCGTGGTCGACACCGCACCCGGGCTCCCGGAGGTCGGGCTGGCCGCCCTCGAGCAGTGCACCGACGCCGTCTGGGTGACTGCCATGGACGTGCCGAGTATCCGCGGGCTGCGCTCCGGCCTGGATATCCTCCGGCGCCTGGACCTGCTGCCCGAGACCCGCCACGTGGTGCTGAACATGGCGGACTCGAAGTCCGGGTTGAGCGTCCAGGACGTCGAGGCGACCATCGGCGCGCCCGTGGACGTCAGCATCCCGCGGTCCAAGGCAGTGGCGTTCTCCACCAACCGCGGCATCCCGGTCCTCCAGGACGGACGCAAAGATCCTGCCATCAAGGGACTGAAACAGCTCGTCAACCGGTTCGATCCCGCCTGGCGCGCCACCGCCCAGAAGAAACTGCACCGCCGGGTGGTGGTCTGATGAAACTGTCCGAACGGCTCCGCTCCGCCGAGGGAACGATTGCGTCCGCCCCACGGGCCGAATCCCCGCAGGCCGCATCTCCGTTGGCCATGTCCCCCACCGGAGGAAGCGCGACGACGGCGGCAGCGCCGGCCGCCGTCGTGCTCCAGAAGACTGACCGCCCACCGCTGCCGGCTTTCCCGGAGCACCAGGACTCCCGCGCCCGGGGCCAGCAGCCCGTCGACGCTTTCGCCGCCCTCAAACAGCGGGCCGCCACTGCGTTGTTCGAGCGCATGGGAACCCGCTTCAACGATTCGGCAACCACGGAAGAGGACCTCCGCACCTCCGCGCGGGAGGAGCTGACGCGCATCATCGACGCCGAACAGGTCCCCCTGTCCGCCGAAGAGCGCTCCCGGCTGGTCCGCGACGTGGCCGACGACGTCCTGGGCTACGGCCCGTTGCAGCGCCTCCTGGACGATCCCGCCGTCACGGAAATCATGGTCAACCGGATGGACCAGATCTACGTGGAACGCAACGGCAAACTGACCTTGACGGAGTCGCGGTTCAGCTCCGAGGACCACCTCCGCAAGGTGATCGAGCGCATCGTTTCCAAAGTGGGCCGGCGCATCGATGAGTCCTCGCCCCTCGTGGATGCTCGGCTCGAGGACGGGTCCCGCGTCAATGCCGTTATCCCGCCGCTCGCCGTCGGCGGTTCGTCGCTGACCATCCGAAAGTTCAGCAAGGTGCCGCTGACTGTCCGGAACCTCATCGAGTTCGGCACGTTGACGCCGGAAATGGCGGAACTGCTGAACGCCTGCGTGAAGGCCAAGCTCAACATCATCGTCTCGGGCGGCACCGGCACCGGCAAAACGACACTGCTGAACGTCCTTTCCTCGTTCCTGCCCCACGACGAGCGGATCGTGACGATCGAGGACGCTGTCGAACTCCAGATCCAGCAGGAACACGTGGTGCGGCTGGAAAGCCGGCCGTCGAACACCGAGGGCAAGGGCGAGGTGACCATCCGCGAGCTGCTGCGGAACTCCCTGCGCATGCGACCGGACCGGATCGTGGTGGGCGAGGTCCGCGGCGGCGAATCGCTGGACATGCTCCAGGCCATGAACACAGGCCACGACGGGTCGCTCTCGACGGTGCACTCCAACTCGCCCCGGGACGCCGTGGCCCGTCTGGAGACGCTGGTGCTCATGGCCGGCATGGACCTGCCGCTGCGCGCCATCCGGGAACAGATCGCCTCGGCCGTCAACCTGATTATCCAGATCTCCCGGCTGCGGGACGGCACCCGGCGGATCACCCACGTCACTGAGGTCCAGGGCATGGAGGGCGACATCGTCACGCTCCAGGATGCCTTCGTGTTCGACTACGCCGCAGGCGTCGACGCCCACGGCCGGTTCCTTGGCAGGCCCGTCCCCACCGGCATCCGCCCGCGTTTCATCGACCGTTTCGAGGACCTGGGCATCCATGTCTCCCCCGCTGTGTTTGCCGCGCCGCTGACCCCGGCTGGAAGGGCGTGATCTGTCCATGACTCTGCTGCCCATCGGCGTCGGCCTGCTCTTCAGCGCAGTGGTGGTCCTGGGATTCGCGCTGCTCTCCCCCGGCGGGGCCAGTGTCCCCTTGGACCGGCGCAGGCCCGTCCAGGGTCAGGCCGACTCGCAGCTGACGCGGTTCGCCGGCTCGGCCGTCCACCTGGTCGACGGATTCTTTTCCGGCCGCAAAGTCCGGCTCTTCAACCGCGAGTCGCTGGAACAGGCCGGCCTGCGCCTGGGCCAGGCCGACTTCTACGTCCTGCTCCTGGCCGGAGCGGTTGCGGGGGGCCTCGCCGGGTTCGTCGTCGCGGGCCCGTTGCTGGCGGTCCTTCTGGTGCTCCTGGCGCCGGTCGTGGGCCACCTCGTGCTCCGCATCCTGGCCGGCAAGCGCCGCACCAAGTTCGACCAGCAGCTCGGCGATACCTTGCAGCTGCTGTCCGGCGGCCTCCGGGCCGGGCACAGCATCATGCGCGCCATTGACGCCGCCGCGTCCGAATCCCAAAGCCCGACGTCGGAAGAGATGCGCCGCGTGGTTACAGAGACCAGCCTGGGCCGGGACCTCCTGGACTCCCTGAGCGACACCGCGGACCGGATGCGGAACGAGGACTTCGTCTGGATCGCCCAGGCCATCCAGATCAACCGTGAAGTGGGCGGGAATCTGGCCGAAGTCCTGGACCAGGTCAACGAGACCATCCGCGAGCGCAGCGAGATCAAAGGACACRTCAAATCCCTCGCCGCCGAGGGAAAGTTTTCCGCGTACATCCTCATGGCCATGCCGATCGGGATCGTGGTGATGCTGATGCC
>NZ_JBFTNJ010000078.1:0-14219 GCF_056397425.1 Arthrobacter sp. 05N33_2 | reverse complement strand
TCTCCGCCGCGGCGGCGCGCGAGCTGCCGGGACAGCGCCAGCCCCAGGCCCTGCCCTCCGCCAGGGCGCGCTGGCCGGACCGAGGTCGTGTAGCCCTCCGCGAAGACGCCCTCGGCCTCGGCGGCTGTCATTCCAACGCCCAGGCCGTCGCCGGAATCGGCCACCACAATGTGGAGTGTGCCGGCGCCTCCGTTGATGCCCGGTTCGTCCAGCACTTCGACTTCCACCCAGCGCTCGGCCGCGGATCCGGCGACGGCGGCGTTCACGGCGTTGTCGATCAGGTTCCCCAGGACGGTGGTGACGTCCTGGGGTTCGGTGACGTGGCCGCGGACCACAGATTCCGGGCCGAGGCGGAGGCTCACGCCGCGCTCGTCCGCCTCGACGCCCTTGGCACCGAGGAAGGCCTGCAGGTAGGGGTCCTGGAGCAGCTCGGCCTGGTCCACCGGGAATGCCAGCGGCCCGGTGCCGGCCAGTTTGGCGAGATAGTCTTGGGCCTGCTGGGGCTCCCCGATGCTCATGAACCCGGCGATCGTGTGCAGCTGGTTGGCAAACTCGTGGCGCTGCGCCCGCAATGCCGCGGACATCGTGCCGACGGCGTCGAGCTGGCGGGTCAGCTGCTGCAGCTCGGTCCGGTCCCGCAGCATCACCACCCAGCCCAGGTCCTCGCGGCCGTGCAGGGCCTTGCGGGCGCTCACCACCAGCACCTGGCCGCCGGCCACGAGTTCCACCGCCTCGCCCTCGGCCGCATCGGCCCGGGTCAGGGCCTTGAGCTGCTCCGGGACCGGCGCGGCGGCCCAGGCCGTGCCCGCGAGCTCCGGGACACCGAGCAGCCGCTGGGCGGCGGCGTTGAAAACGCTGACCCTGCCGTCGGCCGAAACGCCGATCACGCCGTCGTCGACGCCCTGCAACACGGCCACCTGGTCGTGCACCAGGGTGCTGATCTCCTCGGGTTCCAGCCCGAGGGTCAGCCGGTGGAGCCGACGCCGCAGCAGGAAGGAGGCGAGCACGCCGGCCAGCAGCGCGCCGGCGGCCGTGACGGCGATGGGGATGATGTCCCGGGCCAGGCTTTGGCTGATCGTCTCGGTGGAGTAGCCCACGCTCACCTCGCCCACCACCGCCGTCGAGTCCGGGGCATACACCGGGACCTTGGCGCCGGCGGACGGGCCCAGCGTGCCCGTGTTCCGAGTGGTGACCTCCCGGCCCGCGAGGGCGTCCGAGGGGTCGGTACTGACCTTTTCGCCCAGCCGCTCCGCGTCGGGGTGCGCCAGCCGGATGCCGGTCTCGTCCGTAATGACCACGAACAGGGCCCCGGTGCGGGTGCGGGCACCCTCCGCGGCAGCCATCAACGGACCGGCCAACAGCTCGGCGGCCGGGGGAGCGGCGGGAAGAGCGCTGATGGACTGGACCTGAGCCCGTACGGAGGGGTCAGAGGCCACGGTCCGGGCCAGGGTCAGCGCCTGGTTCTCCGCCTCGCGGCCCAGCCGGTCATAGCTCAGCCAGGCGTGGACGGCGCTGCTCAGCAGCACCACCAGCGCAACGACGCCGAGCTGCAGCAGCAGCGTCTGGGTCGAAAAGCGCAGTGCCGGCAGAGCTGTGCGGCGCTTCATCGGGCTCCTGCCTGGGGTTGGTACGGACGTGAGCAAAATGCGCAAAATGCATCCAATAAGCAGTATGCCAATCAATTGAGCCAAAGGCCCAGTCGTGACGGGCGCCACTCTAACGTCTGTAGTGCGCATCACACCGGAGTGGTGTCATTCAACGAAGAAGGAGCCGGCCGTGCTGGTATTACTAGGATTCGCCATGATCGCGGTATTCATGGTGCTGATCATGACGAAGAAGTTGACGCCGGTGCTGGCGCTCATCATTGTTCCCACAGTCTTCGGGCTTTTCGCCGGCGCGGGCCTCGGGATCGGCCCGATGGTCATGGACTCCATGAAATCCATGACCTCCACCGCCGCGCTGCTGATGTTCGCGATCATCTACTTCGGGCTGATGATCGACGTCGGGCTCTTTGACCCCCTGGTCCGGTTCATCCTGCGCAAGCTCGGCAACGACCCCGCCAAGGTGGTCCTGGGCACGGCCATCCTCGCGGCAGCGGTCTCCCTCGACGGTGACGGCTCCACCACCTTCATCCTCACCACCGCGGCGATGCTGCCGGTCTACCTGCGGCTGAAGATGAGCCCCGTGGTCCTGACCTGCGTGGCCGGCCTGGCCAACGGCACCATGAACATCCTGCCCTGGGGCGGCCCGACCGCCCGCGCCGCCTCCGCGCTGAAGCTCGACGTCAATGATGTCTTCGTGCCCATGGTCCCGTCCCTCATCGCCGGGCTCATCGTCGTGCTGGTCTTCTCCTGGCTGCTCGGCCTGCAGGAACGCAACCGCCTCCGCGCCGTCGCCCCCGAGATCTGGGGTGTCCCGGATACAGCCGCAGCCTTCGACGGCGACGCAGACGGCGCAGCCGGCGGCAGCGCGGCCGGCGGTACCGGAATCCGCCGCGGCCGCAAGGGCCCCGGCGCCTCGCCCGCCGGGCTCTCCCCGGAAGGATCGTCCGTTGCAGTGCTGGAGCGCGCCGATTCCCTCGTTGACGACCGCGACTCCGCCATGGCCGACACCGCCCTGGACCCCAACCGCAAGACCCTCCGTCCCAAGCTGTTCTGGTTCAACCTCGGCCTCACGGTCGCGGTCATGGTGACGCTCGTCGCCAACGTCATTCCGCTCCCGTTCGTCTTCATGGTCGGCTCCGCCGTCGCCCTGCTGGTCAACTTCCCCAAGGTCAAGGACCAGAGCGCCCAGCTGATCGCGCACGCTCCCTCGATCGTCGCCGTCGTCAGCATGGTCATGGCCGCCTCGGTCCTGACCGGCGTCCTCAACGGCACGGGCATGGTCAAGGCCATGTCGGAATGGCTGGTCCAGATCATCCCGTCCGACATGGGTCCGCTGATGGCCGTGATCACCGGCGTCCTGAGCATCCCGATGACGTTCTTCATGAGCAACGACGCCTTCTACTTCGGCGTCCTGCCGGTCCTGAGCGAAACGGCGGCCCACTACGGCGTCAGCGCTGCCGACATGGCCCGTGCTTCCATCACCGGCCAGCCCTTCCACCTCCAGAGCCCCCTGGTCCCGGCCATCCTGCTCCTGGTCTCCCTCGCGAAGGTGGACCTGGGCGACCACCACAAGAAGGTCCTGTGGCGCACGGCCGTGATCTCCCTGGTGATGCTCGGCGTCGGAGTGCTCACCGGAGCCATCGGCATCGGCTAACCACTCCCAACAGCACCAACCAACGCGGGGTCACTTACGGCCCATTCGGGACCTCCGGATGGACCGTAAGTGACCCCGCGTTGTTTGTGGTCGTCGTTCCAGGCGGCGGACAGTAACCACCGTCCAACCCACGTAGACTGGGACGGAAAATTATCCATACCTTGCAGGGGAGATCCATGGCTGCGATCAACCGCGACGACGTCGCGCATCTCGCGCAACTCGCGCACATCGAGATGAGTGCTGAAGAGCTGGACAGGATGGCCGGCGAACTCGCCGTCATCGTGGATTCAGTGAAGTCCGTCAGTGAAGCCGCCGGTGATGGCGTCCCGGCCACGTCCCACCCGATTCCGCTGACCAATGTGTTCCGCGAGGACGTCGTGGGCCACACGTTTACGGCCGAGCAATCCCTCTCCGGTGCCCCCGACGCGTACGAAGGCCGTTTCAAGGTCCCGGCAATCCTGGATGAGGACTAAGACCATGACTGAGAACAACGAACTGATCCGCCTCTCCGCCGCCGCGCTCGCCGAGAAGCTGGCCGCCCGCGAGATCACCGCCGTCGAGGTCACCCAGGCCTACCTGGACCGCATCGCCGCCGTCGACGGCAAGGTCCACGCCTTCCTCCACGTCAACACCGACGAGGCGCTCGCCGTCGCCGCCGAAGTGGATGCGATCCGCGCCGCCGGCGGTGCCGCCGCCGAAGAGCTCCACGTCCTCGCGGGCGTCCCGATCGCCGTCAAGGACCTCATCGTCACGATCGGCCAGCCCACCACGGCCGGCTCGAAGATCCTCGAAGGCTGGCACAGCCCCTACGACGCCACCGTCGTCGAGCGCCTGCGCGCCGCCAAGATGCCGATCCTGGGCAAGACGAACCTCGACGAATTCGCGATGGGCTCCTCCACCGAGCACTCCGCCTACGGGCCCACGCACAACCCGTGGGACCTGGACCGCATCCCCGGCGGTTCCGGCGGCGGCTCCGCTGCCGCCGTCGCGGCCTTCGAAGCCCCGCTGGCCCTCGGCACGGACACCGGCGGATCCATCCGCCAGCCCGGCGCCGTCACCGGCACGGTCGGCGTCAAGCCCACCTACGGCGGCGTTTCCCGCTACGGCGCCATCGCCATGGCCTCCTCGCTGGACCAGATCGGCCCGGTCTCGCGCACCGTTCTCGACTCGGCCCTGCTGCACCAGGTGATTGGCGGGCACGATCCGCGCGACTCCACCTCGCTGCCGGACCCGCTCGAGGACCTCGTGGCCGCGGCCCGGACCGGCAACGTCGAGGGCATGAAGATCGGCATCATCAAGGAACTCCACGGCGAGGGCTACCAGGCCGGCGTCGAGAACCGCTTCAACGAATCCCTCGAGCTGCTCAAGGGCGCGGGCGCAGAGATCGTCGAGGTCTCCTGCCCCAACTTCAAGTACGCCCTGGGCGCCTACTACCTGATCATGCCGTCGGAGGCCTCCTCCAACCTGGCCAAGTTCGACGGCGTCCGCTACGGCCTGCGGGTCCTGCCCAAGGACGGTCCCATGACCATCGAGCGGGTCATGGGCGCCACCCGCGCCGCCGGCTTCGGCGACGAGGTCAAGCGCCGCATCATCCTGGGCACCTACGCCCTGAGCGCCGGCTACTACGACGCCTACTACGGCTCGGCCCAGAAGGTGCGCACCCTGATCCAGCGCGACTTCGACGCCGCCTTCGAAAAGGCCGACGTGCTGATTTCCCCGACGGCGCCGACCACGGCGTTCAAGCTCGGCGAGAAGCTCAACGACCCGCTGGCGATGTACCTCAACGACGTCGCCACCATCCCGGCGAACATGGCAGGCGTCCCCGGCCTGTCCCTGCCCGGCGGCCTGGCCGACGAGGACGGACTGCCCGTGGGCATCCAGCTCCTGGCCCCGGCCCGCCAGGATGCCCGCCTGTACCGCGTCGGCGCGGTCCTGGAATCCCTGCTCGAGGCGCAATGGGGCGGCCCGCTGCTGGAAAAGGCCCCCTCGCTCACTGCTACTTCTGCGGCTGCCGCCGCCTCAAGCCACGGAGGCTCACACTAATGACTGACGCAACCCTCAGCTTCGAAGAGGCGATGGACAAGTACGATCCCGTCCTGGGGTTCGAGGTCCACGTGGAGCTCAACACCAAGACCAAGATGTTCTCCTCCGCGCCGAACGTCTTCGGCGATGAGCCGAACACCAACGTCAACGAGGTGGATCTCGGCATGCCCGGCGTGCTGCCGGTGGTGAACAAGACCGCGATCGAGTCCTCGATCAAGATCGGCCTGGCGCTGAACTGCAAGATCGCCGAGAAGTGCCGCTTCGCCCGGAAGAACTACTTCTACCCGGACACCCCGAAGAACTTCCAGACCTCCCAGTACGACGAGCCCATCGCGTACGACGGCTACCTGGACGTCGAGCTGTCCGACGGCACCGTGTTCCGGGTCGAGATTGAACGCGCGCACATGGAGGAGGACGCCGGCAAGCTGACCCACATGGGCGGCGCCACCGGCCGCATCCAGGGCGCGGACTACTCCCTGGTGGACTACAACCGTTCCGGCGTGCCGCTGGTCGAGATCGTCACCAAGCCGATCGAGGGCGCCGGCAGCCGCGCCCCCGAACTCGCCAAGGCCTACGTGGCTGCCGTCCGCGAGATCGTCAAGAACCTCGGGGTCTCGGACGCGAAGATGGAGCGCGGCAACGTGCGCTGCGACGCCAACGTCTCGCTGCGCCCGCACGGCCGCGAACGTTTCGGCATCCGCTCGGAGACCAAGAACGTCAACTCGCTGCGCGCCGTCGAACACGCGGTCCGCTACGAGATCCAGCGGCACGCCGCCGTGCTGGACTCCGGCGAGCCGGTCATCCAGGAAACCCGCCACTGGCACGAGGACACGCGGACCACGACGTCGGGCCGGGCCAAGTCCGACGCCGACGACTACCGCTACTTCCCGGAACCTGACCTGGTCCCGATCACCGCGTCCCGCGAATGGGTCGAGGAGCTCCGGGCCACGCTGCCCGAGCCGCCGGCCGCGCGCCGCAAGCGGCTGCAGGCCGACTGGGGCTACTCGGACCTGGAGTTCCGCGACGTCGTCAACGCCGGCGTCATGGACGAGATCGAGGAAACCATCGCCGCCGGCGCCACCGCCACCGTGGCCCGCAAATGGTGGATGGGCGAGATCGTCGGCCGTGCCAAGAACGCCGACGTCGATCCCGGCCAGCTGGGCGTCAACCCGGCCACCATCGTGGAACTGAACAAGATGGTTGAAGACGGCAAGATCAACAACAAGATGGCCTCCGAGGTCCTGGACGGCGTGCTCGCGGGCGAAGGCACCCCGGCGGAAATCGTCGAGAAGCGCGGCCTCGCCGTGGTCTCCGACGACGGCCCGCTCCTGGAAGCGATCGACGCGGCCCTCGCCGCGCAGCCCGGCGTCGCGGACAAGATCCGCGGCGGCAAGATCCAGGCGATCGGCGCGATCGTCGGCGGGGTCATGAAGGCCACCCGCGGGCAGGCCGACGCCGGCCGCGTGCGCGAGCTGATCCTCCAGCGCCTCGGCGTCGAGGGCTAGCCCCTAGCCGCCCACTAAATCGGTCATGATGGTCTGCAGTGCTTCGCAGACCATCATGACCGATGTGCGTTTAAGGTTCTCCGGCCGGGCCAGGACGTCGATCCGGCGCCGGGTGCTGATGCCCTCCAGCGGCCGCAGCACAATGTCCGGGTTCAGCACAGGCCGCGCGGTGTGCCGCGGCAGCAGGCCGATCACGCCGCCGGCCGCCACGAGCGCCGCCACGGTCGAGTAGTCGTTGATACGGTGCACGATGTTCAGCTCACGGCTGGAGACCGCCGCGACGGCGGAAAGCACGTCGGCGGGGGAGTAGCCGGCGCGGCTCGTCACCCACGGTTCGCCCACGACGTCGTCCGCCGTCACCGCGCGCTGGCCGGCCAGCCGGTGCCCGGCCGGCAGCGCCACGTCCAGCGGCTCATGCGCGAGCGGAATCACCGCGACGCGTTCCTCGGGCCAGCGCGGGCTGTGGTCCATCCGGTGCGCCAGGACCAGGTCGTAGCGCGCCGTAAGGGCCGGGAAATCCTGTTGCGCGACGTCCTCGTCGGAGAGCAGGATCCGCGGCTGGCCCGGGCCGTCCAGCAGCCGGGCCAGCGGCGCGAACAATGCCTGCCCGGCGCTGTGGAAACCGCTGAGCGTCACCGGCGCCACCGGTGAGCCGTGGTAGGCGCCGATCGCCATCTTCGCATCCGCCATCGCGCTGACCACCGCGGCCCCGGCGTCCGCCAGCACCTGCCCGGCCTCCGTGAGCACCAGGTTCCGGCCCTCCTTGCGGGTCAGCGGCACCTCCACGGTCTTCTGCAGCGCGGCCAGTTGCTGGGACACGGCCGACGGCGTCACCAGGAGGGTTTCGGCGACGGCCTTGACGCTGCCCAGTGCTCCGAGTTCGCGCAACATCTCCAGCTGGTGGATTTCCATGCCAGCCATTCTATGCAACAGCAATTGCTAATTCGTCGATTGAGAAGAATTCGGTTGTGCTAATGCTTTCTGGTGGGTCTAATGGGGTGAGTTGACCCACACGCCGGCCCCGCATGCGGAACAGAACACGCGGAACAGAACGCGCGGAGCAGGACCCCAAAAGCACAGTTAGGAAGGCCCATGAAGGCTCTCTACAAAGCCGGCGCCCACGCAGGATTCGAGCTCGTCGACCGTCCCGAGCCGGAGACCGGCCCCGGGGACGTCAAGATCCGCGTCATGACCACCGGCATCTGCGGCACGGACCTGCACATCCAGGCCTGGGACGCCTGGGCGCAGGGCATCATCAACGCCCCCCTGATCGCCGGCCACGAGTTCTACGGCGAGGTCGTGGAGACCGGCGAGGACGTCCTGGACGTCAAGGTGGGGGACCGGGTCTCCGGCGAAGGCCACATCGTCTGCGGAATCTGCCGCAACTGCCGCGCCGGCCGCCGGCAGATGTGCATCAACACCGTCAGCGTCGGCGTCCAGCGCGACGGCGCCTTCGCCGAGTACGTGGTGATCCCCGAGACCAACGTCTGGGTCCACCAGGACCCCTCGGTCACCCCGGAACTCGGCGCCATCTTCGACCCCTTCGGCAACGCCGTCCACACCGCTCTGAGCTTCCCGCTGGTCGGCGAGGACGTGCTGATCACCGGCGCCGGACCCATCGGCCTGATGGCGATCGCCGTCGCCCGGCACGCGGGCGCCCGCAAGATCGCGATCACCGACGTCTCCGCGCCCCGGCTGGAACTGGCCCGCAGGCTCGGCGTCGACCTCGCGATCGATGTCTCGAAAATGCGGGTCAAGGACGCCCAGCGCGAACTCGGCATGCGCGAAGGCTTCGACATCGGCATGGAAATGTCGGGACACCCCACCGCGCTGCCTGAGATGATCGACAACATGAACCACGGCGGCCGGATCGCGATGCTGGGACTGCCCAGCCAGTCCATCGACATCRACTGGGGCAARGTGGTCACSCACATGCTGACCMTSAAGGGCATCTACGGCCGCGAAATGTTCGAGACCTGGTACGCGATGAGCGCCATGCTCTCCTCCAACCCTGCCCTGCACGCAAACATCTCGGCCGTGGTCACGGACACGCTGCCGGCCACCGACTGGGAAAAGGGTTTCGAGGTGGCCCGCGCCGGCGTCGGCGGCAAGGTGGTCCTCGACTGGACCGTTTTCTAGGCCCCTTTCCTGACCGCACGCTTCCGGGCCCCTGCCCGACACAGCATTCCACGCACAGCATTCCGCCCCCGCATCCAACCAGCCGAGGAGCCAACCCATGTATTCAGCCATCAAGGACCAGCTGCAGCACGAACTCGATGAGATCCGCAGCGCCGGTCTGTTCAAGACCGAGCGGCACATCGACTCGCCGCAGGCCAACCGCATCACGGCCGGGCAGATCGGCGAGACCGGCGCCGACGTGCTGAACTTCTGCGCCAACAACTACCTGGGCCTCGCCGACCACCCGGACATCATCGCCGCGGCGAAGACCGCCATGGACGAGCGCGGCTTCGGCATGGCCAGCGTGCGCTTCATCTGCGGCACCCAGGACCTGCACCTGGCACTGGAAAAGCGTGTCTCGGCGTTCCTCGGCACCGAGGACACCATCCTGTTCTCCAGCTGCTTCGACGCCAACGGCGGCGTGTTCGAGTCCCTCTTCGGCCCGGACGACGCCGTCATCTCGGACGCCCTGAACCACGCGTCCATCATTGACGGCATCCGGCTCTGCAAGGCCCAGCGCTTCCGCTACGCCAACCAGGACATGGCGGACCTCGAATCGAAGCTGATCGAGGCCACCACGCAGGAGAACCCGGCCCGCCGCAAGATCATCGTCACGGACGGCGTCTTCTCGATGGACGGCTTCCTGGCCCCGCTCGAAGCGATCTGCGACCTCGCCGACAAGTACGATGCCCTGGTCATGGTGGACGATTCCCACGCGGTGGGCTTCATGGGAGCCACCGGTGCCGGCACGCCGGAACACGCCGGCGTCTCGGACCGCGTGGACATCTACACCGGCACCTTCGGCAAGGCCCTCGGCGGCGCCTCCGGCGGCTACGTCTCCGGYCGCGGTGAGGTGGTGGCGATGCTCCGCCAGAAGGCCCGCCCCTACCTGTTCTCCAACTCGCTGGCCCCGGCGATCGTCGCGGCCACGCTCAAGGCCCTGGACCTCGTGGAAAACTCCGGCGAACTGCGCGGCAAGCTCTTCGCCAACGCTGAACTCTTCCGCAACCGCATGTCCGAGGAGGGCTTCGACCTGCTCCCCGGCGAGCACGCCATTGTCCCGGTAATGTTCGGCGACGCCGTCATGGCCGCCAAGGTGGCCGATGCCATGCTCCACAACGGCGTCTTCGTCACGGCGTTCAGCTACCCGGTGGTGCCCAAGGGCGCCGCCCGGATCCGCGTCCAGCTCTCCGCCGCGCACAGCGCCGACGACGTCGAAGCCTGCGTCCAGGCGTTCGTGCGCAGCCGCGCGGCGATGGCAGCAGCCTAGTCCGCCTGATCGCCGGGCCGGGCCCCCGCTTTCAGCACGGGGTCCGGCCCCACTCTGCCCGGCCCCACCCTGCCCGGCCTTGCCCCGGCCTTGCCCGTTCATCCCGGCTTCCTCCTCGGGCTTGTCCGCGGGACATGCCCAGCCCCGGCAGCGAGGACTGGACATAATGCCACTATGTCCAACGGCCACGACCAACGAGGGGCATGTCCCGGGCCTGCCCGCCGCAACGGGGGACATGTCCAGCTCGGGCAGCGAGGACTGGACATAATGCCACCATGTCCAACGGCCACGACCAACGAGGGGCATGTCCCGGGCCGGCCCGGGGCAACGAGGGACATGTCCGGTCGTGCGGACCATGGCAGGGCATGTCCCGGGGCGGTGTGCACAATTTGTCCAAGCAGCCGGGGTTCCAAGAAGGTTGCCGCCAAACTCGGAATCGTGGAGAGGGCATGTGCCGAGAACACCGTGAGCCACTGGATTTCAACGCCCTGGGACCCAACAACGGCGCAGGTGATGACTGTGGGACCCGATTGACGTTGCCCGCCCGGGAGCAGGTTGCGGCAAACGCCGGATACCGGGACGTGATCACCTGACCCGACGATCTGCAAGGATGGGATCATGTCAGCTCATTACGATGTCGTAATTGTCGGCGGCGGGATCGCCGGCCTGTCCCTTGCCTCCGCCTTGGCCGGGCACTGCAGCGTGGCCCTGATCGAAGCCGAACAGACCCTGGCCTACCACACCTCGGCCCGCTCAGCCCGGCAACTGATTCCCAGCTACGGCCCGCCTGTGGTCCAGGAGCTCACCGTCCGGACGCTCGACCTCATCGCGGCCCAGGACGCCGAACGTCCGGAACCGGTGCTCACCCCGCGCAGCTTCATGCTGATCGGGGACGACGCCACCGTCCGGGCGGAGGCAAGCGGACACATGCAGCGGATCACCCACGCCGAGGCACTGGACCTGTGCCCGGCCCTGGTCCCGGATTCGTTCAGCGCCGCCGGGCTGGACACCGGATCCTTCGCCTGCAACGCCCCCGTGCTGCTCGAGGACCACCGGCGGCTCGCCGTGGCCGGCGGCGTGGACATCATTACCGGCGCCAGGGTCCATTCCGCCCAGCGGCTGGGCACCGGCTGGGAACTAGGCGCCGGGCAGGAAGGCTTCCAGTCCGCCGTCGTGGTCAACGCCGCCGGTGCCTGGGCCGACGAGCTCGCCGTCCTCAGCGGCGTCGAGAAGCTCGGCCTGCAGCCGTACCGGCGCACCGCGGCGATCGTGGACGTCGAGAATCCCCTCCCGGAAGCCAGCCCGATGGTGGCGGCGGCCGATGACAGCTTCTACTTCCGGCCGGACAACGGCCAGGTCCTGATCTCGCCCGCCGAACACGTGCCGAGCGGACCCGAGGACGCCCGGCCCTATCCCGGCGACATCGAACGGGTCATCGCCCGGCTCAACGAGATCACGACGCTCGGGATCCGGAACGTCCGCACGGCCTGGACGGGGCTGCGCACGGAGGCGGCCGACGGCGTCCCGGTGGTGGGGTTCGACGCCGAGGCCACCGGATTCTTCTGGCTCGCCGGCCAGGGCGGGTACGGATTCCAGACCTCATCCGGCGTCGCGGAACTGGCCGCCGGGCTGATCCTCGCCGGCCAGGGCACCGCCCCGGCCCTGACCCCGGCTGTGGCTGTGTCCCCATCCACCGAGGCCAGTCCGGCATCCCGGACAGCGGAGGCGCTGGCCGCGACCCGCTGGTCCATCCGGCGCTGAAGAATGGATCCATGAGTACCCTCATCACCAATATCGCCGAACTGATGACCCAGGACGCGGAACACCGCGTCCTCCGCGACGCGGCGGTGGTGATCGAGGGGGAGCGGATTTCCTGGCTCGGGCCCGCGGCCGACGCCCCGGCCGCGGACGAACGGGTGGATGCCGGTGGCCGGGCGCTCCTCCCGGGCTGGGTCGACTCGCACACGCACCTGATCTTCGCGGGGGACCGCACTGCCGAGTTCGAGGCCCGGATGGCGGGGGAGAGTTACAGTGCCGGCGGGATCGCCGTCACCACCGGCGCCACCCGGAGCACGAGCGACTTCGACCTGACCCGGCTGGCGATGGGCCGCGTCGCGGAGGCCGTGTCGCAGGGCACCACCTACCTGGAGACCAAAACCGGCTACGGCCTGGACCTCGAGAACGAGGCCCGCAGCGCCCGCATCGCCTCCACCGTGGCGGACGAGGTGACCTACCTGGGGGCGCACCTTGTGCCGGCCGGGATGGACGCGGAGGAATACACGGAGCTGGTCTGCGGGCCGATGCTCACCGCAGTCCGGCCCTACGTCCGCTGGGCCGACGTCTTTTGCGAGCAGGGCGCGTTCAACGAGGACCAGTCCCGCCGGGTGCTGCTGGCCTGCAAGGCTGCCGGGCTGGGGCTGCGCGTCCACGGCAACCAGCTCGGCGAGGGCCCCGGCGTCAGGCTGGCGGTGGAAGTCGGCGCCGCGAGCGTGGACCACGTGAACTACCTTTCGGCCGCGGATGTCGATGCCCTTGCCGGCAGCTGGTCCGGCTGGGACGCCGCCGGCGGCGGCGGCACCCCTGGATCCGGGCAGCGCGGCACGGTCGCCACGTGCCTGCCGGCCTGCGATCTCTCCACCCGGCAGCCGCTGGCCCCTGGCCGGGAACTGCTCGACGCCGGCGTGCAGCTGGCGCTGGCCTCCAACTGCAACCCCGGCACGTCCTACACCAGCTCCATGGCGTTCTGCGTCACCACCGCCGTGCTGCAGATGCGGCTCAGCGTCCACGAGGCGGTGCGCGCCGCGACCTACGGCGGCGCGCTGGCCCTGGGCCGGGAGTCCGGGAACGACGCCGACGGCGAACGCGCGGTGGGCTCGATCGCCGTCGGGCACCGCGCGGATCTTCACCTGCTCAACGCACCTTCCGCCACGCACCTGGCCTACCGGCCCGGCATCCCCCTGACGCACGCGGTGTGGCGCGCCGGTGTGGCGCAGCCGGTCCGTTAGCGGGCCGGTCCGCTGACCCGGCTGGCTCCGGCCCCGGACGGGCCGCGCTAGAACATCATGGGCGGTGCGTCGAGGACGGTCTCGTCCACGCGCCTCTTCTCCCACTGCGTGAAGGGCTTGTCGAGCTCGTACTTGCCGTGCGAGGTGCGCAGCAGGGTGCGGACCTCGGCGTTCTCGGGGTTATTCAGGGACTCGAAATATTCCACCGACCAGTGGAACCAGCGCATGCAGAACAGCCGCATGGTCAATCCGTGCGTCACAAACAGCGCGTTCGGGGCATAGCCGGGCCGGGACCAGTGCCGGTGCAGGGTTTCCATGAAGGAAGAAATCCTGTCATACACATCGGAACCGGACTCGCCCTCGCGGAAGCGGTAGAAGAAGTGCCCGTAGGCGTTGCGGAGCTCCTTCTGGTCCTCGATGTCGCCGGCGATCTGAAAGTTGGCCCAGTCCTGTTCGCGCAGGCGCGGTTCCTCGATCACCCGCTCCACGAGCGGGCCGAGATTCAGTGCCTCGAGGGTCTGGTAGGCGCGCAGGTAGGGGGAGACGTAGACGCACACGGGGCGGCCGTCCAGCTGGCGCCGGACCTCCTCCCCGGCCGCGGTGGCCTGCTCCAGGCCCAGCGCGGTCAACGGGATCCGGTAGTCCGGAACACGGTTGTAGATCGAGGTGTCGGCATTGGCGGCAGACTGGCCGTGCCGGATCATGATGATTTTCCGGGGCGCACTCATAATCCCCAAGCATAGGGCTCCCAAAAAGCCGGGGGTGCCGGCGCGGCCGGCACCACGCGGGCACCAGCAAACTATCGGCAAGTGCAGGCAAGATAGAACCATGTTGGTTCCCTCCCGCCGTCGGCTGCGGTTCGAAGTGTTGATTGTCCTGGGGTTGTCGCTGGGGCAGTCCGCGATCTACTCCCTGGTGCAGTTGCTGGACAAGATGACCACGGCGCCGCTGGCCCAGGGG
>NZ_JBFTNJ010000077.1:0-14225 GCF_056397425.1 Arthrobacter sp. 05N33_2 | reverse complement strand
GTCCTGGACCACGCCATCAGGCTGGGGGAGCGGGTGTCTGCCTTCCGGGCGTTGCTGCAGAACGCCCTGGCCGTCAACGCGGCCCTGGTTGCCCAGCGGCAGAACGACGAAATGCGGCTCCTGACGGAGTCGAGCTTCGCCCAGAACGAGCAGGTCAAGCGGATCTCGTCGTGGGCGGCCATCCTGTTTGCGCCGACGTTGATCGCCTCGATTTACGGCATGAACTTCCGCGACATGCCCGAGCTCGACTGGATCTTCGGCTATCCGATGGCACTCGCGCTCATGCTCGGCATGGGCGGGATCCTGTTCCTGACGTTCAAACACAACAAGTGGATCTGATGTTCTGGTTGAAATAGGAGTTGGCGTAGGAAGCGGCCCTGACCTTGCGTTGTCGCAGGTCAGAGCCGCTCTCTTGTGCCCCAGGAGGGAATCGAACCCCCGACCGGCGGATTAGAAGGCCGCTGCTCTATCCCCTGAGCTACTGGGGCGCGCTGGCTCCCACCGGCTGCTGCCGGTGACGCCTCAAAAAGTTTACAGTGCCGGACGGCCGGTGGAGGTCAACGCCGTCCGGTTGGCTGGCCCTGCCGGCCCTGACTTCTCCCCAACACGGTCCCCACACCGTTGCCGGCAGCCGGTTATCCACATGGCACAGCCGGGTCCTCCCCGGCCACGGTCCACGGCGGGATGCTGGAACTGCCCGGCAGGGCACGACAATTCGAGACAGGACATGAGAATGAGCGATAACATTACGGTCCGTGGCTTCGTCGCCTCGGAGATCAGAAGCTCGACCACACCCGGTGGCGTGGCCACGGCGTCCTTCCGGTTCGGCGCCACCGAGCGCCGGTACGACCGCGGCTCCAGCACCTGGGTGGATGGCAACACCAACTGGTTCACCGTCCAGGGATACCGGCAGCTGGCCGGCAACATTGGCTRCAGCATCAAGAAGGGCCAGCGGGTCATCGTGGTTGGCAGGCTGAAGATGCGGAGCTGGGAGAAGGACGGCAGGGTCTACCACGTCGCCGAAATTGACGCGGAGTCAGTTGGCCACGACCTCATGTGGGGCTCTGCCAACTTCACCCGCTCAGCCGCAGCCGGAAGCCAGGCGGCCGCCGGATCCGGTTCCCCAGACGCGCCCGGTAGCGGTGACGGCGACGGCGGCGGACCGCAGAGCCAGCCAGGGGACGACGACGGGGACGGCGGCCACGGTGCCGACCACCACGACCACGGGACCTTCATCCATGACGACAGCGGTGAGGAGGAGGAGGTGGACCAGGAAACCGGAGAACTGAAAGGGGCCGCAGCCTGAATCCGCTAGACCGGCGGGCAGCGCCGTGGACGCCGGGACTGGGCACCGGAACGCCGGAACGCGGCACTGCCGCGTGGCAGAATTGCCCGATGCAACACGCCAGGATCGCTGCGGGACGGGCGGGCCCCACCCGCACTGCGGGAGGGGACGCCCGTCGCGGCGGCTGGGCCGTTCCGGCCGCCGCAACCTTGGTGCTCCTGCTTTCGGCCTCCGCCTGTGCGACGCCGGCCGGCAGCAGCGGAGCCATGGCTTCTGAAGCAGCGGATTCTCAGGGGACACCTTCCGCAACGTCGCCGGCCCCGGCACCGACAGCCACTGCGTCGCCGGCACCGGCAGCCACGACGTCGCCGGTGGCGAAACCCGGCCTGAAACCCGACAGGGAATCCGCCATGAAGTCCACGGTCGAGGCGGTCCTGAACGCCGCCATCCGCGCCGGCGGTCAGCCCGAAACGGCGGGCCTCCGCGCGTCGTTGGTTAAGGCAGGGATTCCGGCCGACGCTGTGGAAGTCACAGCCGGGCGGACGCCCACCGGTCTGGCTGTCGACGCCGTCGAGGCCGGAGTGCGCGACGGCAGCGACTGCATCGTGGCCCAGATCCGCACCGGCAGCGTCACCGTCGCTGTGCTGCCGGGTCTGGCCTCCGGYGGCTGCCTCGTGGGCGTCCGGGACTGAGCCGAACCCCCGGACGCCGTTAAGTGGCCGATCCGGGCTMACGGAATGTGAGTTATCCCGCCCGAACCACTAGATTTGTAGGCATGGCGGAATTTATCTACACAATGACCAAGGCCCGTAAGGCTGTCGGCGAAAAACTCATCCTCGATGACGTAAGCATGTCCTTCTTCCCGGGGGCCAAGATTGGCGTTGTCGGCCCGAATGGTGCCGGTAAGTCCACCATTCTCAAGATCATGGCCGGCCTGGACACTCCCTCCAACGGTGAGGCCCGGCTCAGCCCCGGCTACACGGTAGGCATCCTGCTGCAGGAGCCGCCGCTGAACGAAGACAAGACCGTCCTGGGCAACGTCCAGGAAGGCGTCGGCGAAATCTACGGCAAGATCCAGCGCTTCAACGCGATCTCCGAGGAAATGGCCAGCCCCGACGCTGACTACGATGCCCTCCTCGAGGAAATGGGACAGCTGCAGGAAGCGATCGACGCGGCCGACGCCTGGGACATCGATTCCCAGCTGGAACAGGCTATGGACGCACTGCGCTGCCCGCCCGCCGACGCCGACGTCACCCTGCTCTCCGGTGGTGAGCGCCGCCGCGTCGCGCTGTGCAAGCTCCTGCTGCAGAAGCCGGACCTGYTSCTCCTYGACGAGCCCACCAACCACCTTGACGCCGAGAGCGTGCTSTGGCTGGARCAGCACCTCTCCAGCTACTCCGGTGCCGTCCTTGCCGTCACCCACGACCGGTACTTCCTCGACCACGTGGCCGAGTGGATCGCCGAAGTCGACCGCGGCCACCTGTACCCGTACGAGGGCAACTACTCCACGTACCTGGAGAAGAAGCGCGCCCGCCTGGAGGTCCAGGGCAAGAAGGACGCCAAGCAGGCCAAGCGCCTGACCGAGGAACTCGAATGGGTCCGGTCCAACGCCAAGGGACGCCAGACCAAGTCCAAGGCCCGTCTGGCCCGCTACGAGGAAATGGCTGCCGAGGCAGACCGTACCCGCAAGCTCGACTTCGAAGAGATCCAGATCCCGCCGGGMCCGCGCCTSGGCGGRCTCGTGCTGGAGGCCAAGGRKCTCCAGAAGGGCTTCGATGACCGCACCCTGATCGACGGRCTGTCCTTCAGCCTGCCCCGCAACGGCATCGTCGGCGTCATCGGCCCCAACGGCGTCGGCAAATCGACCCTCTTCAAGACCATCGTGGGCCTGGAACCGCTCGACGGCGGCGAACTGAAGATCGGCGATTCCGTCAAGATCTCCTACGCCGACCAGAGCCGCGGCGGAATCGACCCGAACAAGACCCTGTGGGAAGTCGTGTCCGACGGCCTCGACTACATCCAGGTCGGCCACGTCGAAATGCCGTCCCGCGCCTACGTGGCCGCTTTCGGCTTCAAGGGCCCGGACCAGCAGAAGAAGGCCGGGGTGCTCTCCGGTGGTGAGCGCAACCGCCTCAACCTGGCGCTGACCCTCAAGCAGGGTGGCAACCTGCTGCTCCTCGACGAACCGACCAACGACCTCGACGTCGAAACCCTCAGCAGCCTCGAAAACGCCCTGCTCGAATTCCCGGGCTGCGCCGTCGTCGTCTCGCACGACCGCTGGTTCCTGGACCGGGTGGCCACCCACATCCTCGCCTACGAAGGCGACGAGGAGAACCCGTCCAAGTGGTACTGGTTCGAGGGCAACTTCGAGTCCTACGAGGAGAACAAGGTCGAGCGCCTGGGCCCGGATGCGGCCAAGCCGCACCGCGTAACCCACCGCCGCCTCACCCGCGACTAAGCCCGCAAGGCTTACAGCGCCACGAAAAAAGCCGGCTCCCGCCTGAACTGTTTCAGGGGGAGCCGGCTTTTTGTGTGCGGTGGGCCTGTGTGCCGTTGACGCTGTGTGCCGTTGACGCCGTGTGCCGTTGACGCCGTGTGCCGAGGACACCGTGTCCCAGCCGCTGCTGGGGAGTACTGGCAGCCCTCGGCCTTGCTGATCTGGTGCTGCAGCGCCCTCGATCAGACGGCGGCCTGCACGGCGCCCTTCTCTGTGTTCTTCAGGTCGGTGTTTTTGAAGTCGTTCGGGACGCGGATCATGCCTTCCTGGGCCACCGTCGCCACGTGCCGGCCGTCCCGGCTGAAGATTTTGCCCGTCGCGAGGCCCCGTGCGCCCTGCGCGCTGGGCGATTCCTGGACGTACAGGAGCCACTCGTCGACCCTGACCGGCCGGTGCCACCACATGGCGTGGTCCAGGCTTGCCACGGACATTCCCGGCGTAATCCAGCTCATGCCGTGCTTGCGGAGGATGGATTCGAGCAAGGTGTAGTCGCTCGCGTAGGCCAGGGCCGCCCGGTGCAGGCCGGCGTCGTCGGGCATCGGACCGAAGGTCTTCATCCACACGGCGTTGCGGRCTTCCCGGGGTCCCTTGGCCGAGACATACAGCGCCGGATCGACGTGGCGGATGTCGAACGGCCGCTCGTAGGCCCAGTGCCGGGCCACGGGGTGATCGAACTTGCCCAGCAGGTCGGCCGTGCTCGGCAGCGATTCGGGGTCCGGGATCCCGGCAGGCATCTCGGACTGGTGCTCGATCCCCTCGTCCTCGGCCTGGAAGGACGCGATCATCGACAGGATGGGCATGCCCTCCTGATAGGCGTGGACCCGGCGGGCCGAGAAGGACCGCCCGTCGCGCAGTCGCTGCACACCGAAGGTGATCGGCTTGTTGGCGTCCCCGGGCCGGAGGAAGTAACCGTGCATGGAGTGCACGCTGCGGTCCGGATCGACGGTGCGGCTGCCGGCTATCAGGGACTGCGCCAGCACCTGGCCGCCAAAGACGCGCTGCTTGGGCTGCTGCTGGGACGGACCCATGAAGATGTCCTCGTCCGTCCGGGCGCCCTCGAGCTCGCCGAGGTTGAGAAGTTGGATGAGCGAGGAGGTGGGGTCCTGGGTCGGGAGCCCCAGCAGTCCGGCTTCGGCTTCAGTCATGGTCTGACTCTAGACGGCGTCCAGCGCCGCTCCAAAGAAGCGCAGCCGGTAGAGTCAGTAGTGTGTCTGATGTCCTAACCCAGCCCCTGCAGTTCACCGATCCCCGCGACCTCGACGACCTGCGCACCTTCGCGACGCGCGCCAGGTCCATTGACGACGGCGCCATCCGGCTCCAGGCCGCGGGCCCCGTCCTGGCCGCCTACGTCTGCGTCCTGCGGCCCCGGCTCCTGGGCGAATCCACCCCCACCATCCTGGGCCTGCGGACCATGGCGCTGGCACAACCGGCGGACACTGACGTGACAGTGCCGCTGTCCGCCGTGCTGGACCGCCTGGCACGGGCGGGGGAGCACGACGTCGAACTTCCCGTCCCGCCGGTGACCGTCAGCGAGTCGTGGGCCGGGATCGGCGCGCCGCGCGCCGGCTGGGAACTGCTCGGCACCGTCCAGGACACCGCCCTGCGGACCGCAGCGGAGGCCGGGATCAGGGAGATCGCCGCGATCATCCCGGACAAGCCCGGTGCGTTGATCGTCAACAACGCCAGGGCAACGGTCTGGGGCCGGGAACTGCCCGACGCCGGCGGCCTGCCGGCCGGGGCCGCGTTCGCCGCGCTCACCCTGGGCTTCCTGGCAGAGAGCGAACAACGGCTCTACCGCGCCGGGCGCTGGTTCCGGCTCAGCGGCACCCGCGGCCACGTGCTGGTCCGGACCGGCACCGGGCTCTAGGAAGCTCCGGCGCCCTCCGCGCTCAGGCCTCCGACGGGCTGTTCACCATGGACAGGGCTGCCCGCTCCATGTAATCCCAGAGCGTTCCCTCATACAGCGGCGGCAGTTCCAGGGCATCCACCGCGGCACGCATGTGGAACAGCCAGCGCTCCTTGGCCTCCGGCGTCACCCGGAACGGCATGTGGCGCATCCGCAGCCGCGGATGCCCACGCTCCTCGCCGTACGTCGTCGGCCCGCCCCAGTACTGTTCCAGGAACATCAGGAAGCGCCGCTTGGCCGGGCCAAGGTCCTCTTCCGGGTACATGGCGCGCAACAGCGGATCTGCTGCGACGCCGTCGTAGAAGACGTCGATGAGCTTCACAAAGGTCTCGTGGCCGCCCACGGCGTCATAGAAGTTGTCCGTGTAGCCGGGCTGGCTGAACGGATCGTTCTGCAGCAGCTGCCTGGGCTGGCTCGGTTCGCTGGCGCTGGGAATCGTCATTTCACTATTCTCCGGCCTTCTGCTGGGGTGCGCTGTCGGCCTCGTCCGCCGGGGACGTCTCGGGCGGAATGTATGTGCCCTGGGAGCGGTTGCCCACGCGCAGGATTTCGCCGTTGCGCAGGTACCAGATGGTGCCGTCGTCGGCCCGGACCCGGGTGATCCGCAGGTTCATGGCCTCGACCGTGCCCACCACCTCGGAAGTCTCGATAATGTCGCCAATGCCGTACTGGTCCTCGAAGGTAATGAAGATGCCGGCGAGGAAGTCGCGGATCAACTGCTGGGCACCGAAGCCGATCGCCACACCGAGGATCCCGACGCTCGTCAGGATGGGAGCCACGTCCACGTTCAGGTACTTGAGCACGTACACGATGGTGAGGACGGCAATCAGGACGCCGACCACGCTGCGGAGCAGTGCGCCGATTGTCTCTGCCCGCTGGACGCGGCGTTCGTGGTCCAGGGCGCGGAACGCCGGAGCCACCCAGCGGAAGTGCGACTTCTTGAAAAGTGTGCTGCCCGCCGCGACCCGTTTGGTGATTCCGGTGATCACGAAGGATGCCACCAGCCACACGGCGACGCCGATGCCCAGGCTGATGAGGCCGCCTGGCAGGTTGACAGCCGAGATGTCCGGCGCGGTGATGGGTTCGATGGTGGTCAGGCTGATCATCGGTGAGGGAAAACTCCTTGTTTACTGCAACCCTGCTGCCGGCCGGCAGCAGGGCTGGGCGTCCGGAAAGACGGCTGGCGTTCGCCGGGCGCATAACGCTCTGGTCTACTTCAACATTAGCGCCGTAGCGTGGCCCCATGCGCATCCTGGTCCTTGGCGGCACCGTCTTCCTGTCAGCTGAAATAGCCCGGCAGGCCCTCGCCGCCGGTCACGACGTCACATGCCTGGCCCGCGGTACCGCCGCCGCGCCGCCCGACGGCGCCACCTGGCTGCGCGCGGACCGCGCGCAGGGGAAGGCCGCGTACCAAGGGGTCGCCGGCAGCGGCGGGTGGGACGCCGTCGTCGACGTCTCGCGGGACCCCGCCCAGGCACGGGAGGCCCTTGAGACGCTGGCCGGCTCGGCCCGGCACTGGACCTTCATCTCCAGCTGCTCGGTCTACGCTGACCACTCAGTGGCCGGCGAGGCCGAAGACGCCCAGATGCTCCCGCCGCTGGCCCCGGGCACGGAACTGACCGTGGATAACTACGGCGAGGCCAAGTCCGCGATCGAGCACCTGACCCGGGAACTGGCAGGGGACAAGGCGCACCTGTGCCGCGCCGGCCTGATCGGCGGCCCCGGGGACGGCTCCGACCGCTACGGGTACTGGCCGGCCCGATTCGCCCGGGACAACGATCCCGTCCTGGTCCCGGACATCCCCGCCGACGCCACCCAGATCATCGACGTCCGCGACCTCGCGGCCTGGATCCTCACCGCCGCCGAAAACGGAACCACAGGGGCGCTGAACGCCGTCGGTGAGCCGGTGCCCTTTGCCGCCTACCTGGAGGAAGCCCGCCAGCTCGCCGACGCCGACTCCGAGGTGGTTGTCGCCCCCGAGGACTGGCTGGCGTCGCACGGTGCGAACTACTGGGCCGGCCCGGACTCGCTGCCGCTGTGGCTGCCGCCAGGCCACGAGGGCTTCGCGACCCGCAGCAACGACGCTGCCCGGACAGCAGGGCTGCGGCTCCGGCCCTGGATGGACACGCTGCGGGACACCCTGGCGGATGAACGCCGCCGCGGACTCGGCCGTGAACGCAAGGCCGGAATGAGCCCGGAGACGGAGCGCCGGCTGGTGTCCGAGTACCGGACAGAGGCCTCGGCCGACCCGGCTGACGGCGCCGCCTGAAAACTATTCAGTCAGCCTGGCCCTCCACCACAGCCGTCGGCTCGTGCAACACCGGGAAGTTCACGCTGCGGGCGATGAAACAGACCTTGTTGGCCTCCACGTGGAGTTCCTCGAGGACATCCGGTGCCGCCGCTTCCGCCACCGTCACCCGGGGCTTCAGCGTGACGGATTCGAACTGCCCGCTGCCGTCCCTGTTGGTCCGCATCAGGCCCTCGGCCCGGTCCTCGTAGGCCGTCACCACAACGCCGTGCTTCACGGCCACGTGCAGGAAGGAGAGCATGTGGCACTGCGAGAGCGCGGCCAGCAGGAGCTGTTCGGGGTTGTAGCGCTCCCGGTCCCCGTGGAAGGTCGGATCGGCCGAGCCGCGCAGCACCGGCAGCCCGGGGATCTCGACGTCGTGGTCCCGTGAGTAACCGCGGTACGAGGACGTCCCGGCCCCGCGGTTCCCGGTCCAGCGGACGGTCAGCGCATAGTGATGTTCGTCAAGGCTCATGACTCCAGCCTAGAACGACAGAACCCCGGCGCCGCACAGGGGCGGCGCCGGGGTTCCAGGCCTTCGGGGTCCGGTGCCTTGGTCGTTAGCCGACGTCGGCCTGGCGGGCGCGCAGGGCGCGGGCAACGCCGTCGCGGTTCTCCAGCATCATCCGGCGCAGCGCCGCACTGCCCTCCGGCAGCGAGGCCAGGAACTCATCCGTGCGGTCCACCGTGGCCTGCGTGGTCAGCTGGGCCGGGTAGAGCCCGACGACGATCTGCGAGGCCAGCGCGTGGGTGCGGCTTGCCATGATGCCGGGGACGGCCTCGAAGTACTTCTCGGCGTACGGCTCGAGCAGGGACGTGTCCAGGACCCGGGTAAAGCCGGTCACCGCGGAGCCCTGCAGGGCGTTGGACAGATCGCCCTTGACCACAATCGATTCCCAGGCCGCGGCCTTGGCCTCCGGGGTGGGGATGGCGGCCGTGGCCAGGGCCGCCGCGTTCTGGCCGTTGGAGGTGTTGTCGTGCTCCAGTTCCTCGTCGATCCGCTCCTGCCCGGCGCGGCCGCCTGCCACGAGGGAGGCCAGCAGCTCCCACCGCAGGTCCTGGTCCACGCTCAGCCCATCGAGGGAAAGTGAGCCGTCCAGCAGCCCGGAGACCGTGTCCAGCTGCCCGGCGCTGCGGGCCAGCAGGGCGTAGGACTTCACGAACTGGAGCTGGGCGTCCGAGCCGGCCGGCACCGCCGAGGCGAGCTCCCAGAGCTTGTCGGCCGCGGCGACGGCGGTCGCCTCCTGGTGCTCCCCGGCCACGTAGAAGGTCAGCGTGGTGGCCAGCTGCCGGAGCTGGACCAGGATCACGGAGGAATCGGATTCCTCGGCAATGTTGGCGAGGATCAGCTCCACGTACCCGCGGGCCGGGGACTCGCCGTCGCGCGCCGCATCCCAGGCCGAGCCCCACACGAGCGTGCGGGGGAGGCTCTGGCTGAAGTCCTTCAGGTGCGCCGTTGCGGTGGCGAGGGACTTCGGATCCAGGCGGACCTTGGCATAGGCGAGGTCGTCGTCATTGAGCAGGATCAGGTCCGGCTGGGCCAGGCCGGCCAGGGCCGGAACTTCGGTGCGCTCGCCGTCGACGTCGAGCTCCTCGCGGTGCACCCGCTCCAGCTTGCCGGCCCCGTTGAGGTTGTAGAAGCCGACCGCGAGGYGGTGCGGGCGCAGGGTCGGTTCGCTCTCGATCGCCGACTGCACGATGGCGAAGGACTCGATGGTGCCGTCCGCGGCCGCCGAGATTTCCGGTGTCAGGGTGTTCACGCCGGCGGTCTCCAGCCAGAGCTGCCCCCACCGTTCCAGGTCGCGGCCGCTGGCCTTCTCGAGTTSGGCCATGAGGTCGCTGAGCTCGGTGTTCTGCCAGGCGTGCTTGCTGAAGTACTCCCGCACCCCGGACATGAATTGCTCCGGGCCCACCCAGGCGACGAGCTGGCGCAGCACCGACGCGCCCTTGGCGTAGGTGATCCCGTCGAAGTTCACCTCGACGTCCTGGAGGTCGTTGATCTCGGCGAAGATCGGGTGCGTGGTGGGCAGCTGATCCTGCCGGTAGGCCCAGGACTTCTCCACGGAGGCGAACGTGGTCCAGGCGTGGCCGAACTCGGTGTTCTCGACGGCGGCCAGGTGGGACATGTAYTCGGCGAAGGACTCGTTGAGCCAGAGGTCRTTCCACCAGCGCATSGTSACGAGGTCRCCGAACCACATGTGCGCGAGCTCGTGCAGCACGGTGATGGCGCGGCGTTCCACCTGGGCGTCGGTGACCTTGCCGCGGAAGACGTAGCCTTCCAGGATGGTGACGGCCCCGGCGTTCTCCATGGCGCCGGCGTTGAACTCCGGCACGAAGAGCTGGTCGTACTTCTCGAACGGGTACGGGCAGCCGAACTGGGCCTCGAAGAACTCGAAGCCCTGCCGGGTGAGTTCGAAGATGTTGTCCGCATCGAGGTACTGCATGAGCGACTTGCGGGCGAAGATGCCCAGCGGGGTGACCTTGCCCGCCGCCGACGTGACCTCGCTGCGCACCGACTGGTACGGCCCGGCGATCAGCGCGGTGACATAGGAGGACAGCCGCGGTGTCGGCGTGAACTCCCAGACAGAGCGGGCGCCCCCATCCGCGCCGGGGATGGTCTCCACCGGCACCGGGGTGGGGGAGTTGGACACGACATCCCAGTGCGAGGGGGCGGTGACGGTGAACGTGAAGCTGGCCTTCAGGTCGGGCTGTTCGAAGACGGCGAACATGCGCCGCGAATCCGGGACCTCGAACTGGGTGTACAGGTAGACCTCGTTGTCCACCGGATCCACGAAGCGGTGCAGGCCTTCACCGGTGTTCATGTACGGGGCGTCGGCGACCACCAGCAGGTGGTTCTCGGCCGCGAGGTCCGGGAGCTGGATCCGGACGCCGTCGGAGACCTCGGCCGGATCCAGTTCACGGCCGTTGAGGCTCACGCTGTGCACGGCGTGGGTGACGGCGTCGATGAAGGTCGACGAGCCCGGCTTGGCCCGGAACTTCACGGCCGTGGTGGAGCCGAAGACCTTCTCGCCGCGGGTCAGGTCCAGGCTGACCTCGTAGGAGTCGACGTCGATCAGGGCGGCGCGCTCGCGGGCTTCGGCGCGGGTCAGGTTCATACCGGGCAAAGGGGCCTCCAGAAGAAGATGGATACTGCCGGCCGGCCGCGGCCGCGGTCGCCGGCGATACTGTGAAATTATTCTTTCACGTTAGCGGCCCTTGGCAAGTTAGCCCGGTCACAACCGGCCCCAAGGCCTCGGCATCCAGCCCACGATTTGCCACGAATGGCCGCTTAGCCGATGCCCTTGGCGGCCATTCGTGTCAGATGGGTGCGGTTGGGGCGGCCACGTTGACGTTGCCCCGGCGGTCTCTTCTTGCTCGTGGCGAGGTCCGGGCGCCGGACTACGTGCCTGATCCCACATTTGCTTCCCGTCCACCTCCTGACCTGCGCGCACGTCCCCAGATCCATCAAGGGGCGTCCGCGGTAGCGTTGGAGCATGGGAAAGATCCGTGACTCCGTCGATGCCAGGGCGCTGCGCTTTGCCATCGGTTTCCCCCTGATGCTGGCGGCAGGATTCGTGGTGTGTGCGCTTCTGGTACGCCCGGATCTGCCCGAGCCGCTGGCCGTCCGCTGGACCGCCGCCGGTGCCGCCGGCTTCGCGCCGTTCGTGACAGTCGCGGGTGCCGGAGCCTCGCTGATCGTGGTGATCGGCTGGGCCGTGCTGCTGCAGGCCGTGCCGCTGTCGCGCCCCGCGATGATGCGCCGCATCATGATGGGCGCCGGCCTGTCCATGAGCCTGTTCGTCACCACAGTCCTTGCCGCCGTGCTCGTGGGCCAGCTGGGCCTGCCCGATGCGCGGGGATCCCATGTGGACGCCTCGGTCCTGGCCCTCGGCAGCGGCGCGGCCCTCGGCCTGGGCATTGTGATGGGTTTTGTCTTCAAGGCCGACGAGCGCTGGTCCGTTGATGACGACGTCGCCGTCCGGCAGGCGCTTGAGCGCGAACAGGATCCGGATTTGGCCAGGGACCGGGTCAGCCTCTGGGTCCACGCCCGCAGCTCCATCTTCGTCATGCTCGGCATCGCAACGCTTCTGCCGGCCGCCCTCCTGACCGTTGCCGTGCCGTGGCTGTCTGTCCTCCTGGTGGCGGCGGCCCTGGTGGCCGCGGCGTTCCTGGTGGCCCGGATCCGGGTTGACCGCGGCGGCCTGCACGTCTTCGCGGCAGGCTTCGTCCGGGTCATGGAGGTTCCGGCCGCGGCCATCGACGCCGCGACGCCCAGGGACGTCACGGCGGCAGACTATGGCGGGTGGGGTTACCGGACCCATGGCAACACCACCGCGATGCTGGTCAGCAGCGGCCCCGCGGTGGTCATCGACCGCTCGGACGGGCGCCGGCTGGCGGTGAGCGGCGGCAGTGCCACCGCGGCGGACAATATCGCCCAAACGCTGTCCCGGGTGGCGGACAGGGCCCGGCGGAACGGCGGGACCACCGCCGTGTAGCACGGCGGTGTCGGTCCGCGGTGTCGGTCCCCGGTGGAGTAGGACGGCGGACAAGACGGTGGAGTAGGACGGCGTGCCGGGCCTGTGTAACACGACCGTCCAGTGAGGGGTCCGGCGGGCTGCAGCAAGGTCCCGGGAGGCCCGGCCTAGTACGCTTGGACCAGACCCCAACCGCCCCGGCCGCCGCCCGGCGCCGCAACCGAACGGAACAGCCGTGACCATTTCTGACCTGCCCCGCGTGCACATTGCCACCGACCACGCCGGAATGGAGCTCAGCGCCCACCTGGTCAGCCACCTCGGCGCCAAGGGCTATGAGGTGGTGGACCACGGACCGAAGGTCTACGACGCCCTGGATGACTACCCGTCGTTCTGCATCAACGCCGCCCTCGCCGTCGTCGCGGACCAGGAGGCCGGAACCCACGCCCTCGGCATAGTCCTCGGCGGCTCTGGCAATGGCGAGCAGATCGCCGCCAACAAGGTCAAGGGCGTCCGTGCCGCGCTGGCCTGGAACCTGTCCACCGCCCAGCTGGCACGTGAGCACAACGACGCCAACGTCGTCGCCGTCGGCGGCCGCCAGCACAGCGTCGACGAGGCCACGGAAATCATCGAGGCGTTCCTGGCCGAACCCTTCAGCAACGATGAGCGCCACGTCCGCCGGATCGGCAAGATCGCCACGTACGAGCGCACCGGCGAGGTCATCGACTAGTGCCGGAGGGGCATTCCGTCCACCGGCTGGCCCGCCAGTTCGGGGACGTCTTCGCGGGGGAGCGGCTCGCGGTCTCCAGTCCGCAGGGCCGGTTTGCCCAGGGCGCGGCGCTGCTGGACGGCCACACCCTCGTCAGTTCCGTGGCGCACGGGAAGCACCTCTTCCTGGAGTTCGGGCACGGGCTTCTCCTGCACGTCCACCTGGGCCTCTATGGCGCCTGGGATTTCGGCGGTGACGCCACCTTCCGCGGCGCCTCCAGCATTGGCGCGCCCCGGAAGGTGGGGGAGCGGGAAGTCTACGACGACGCTGAGGCGGCCGGGCCGGCCGCATATGAGGGCCCGCCCGCGCCGGTCGGTGCCGTCCGCGTCCGGCTCGCCGGCGCGCACGGCTGGGCCGATCTCCGCGGCGCGACCACGTGCGAGGCGATCACGGACGCGGAAGCGGCGGCCGTACTGGCGCGGCTCGGCCCGGACCCGCTGCGGAACCTTCCGGGAGACCGGGACGCCTTCAGCGCCACCGTGGCGGCCAAACGCACACCGCTGGCGGCCCTGCTGATGGACCAAAAGGTGATTGCCGGCGTCGGGAACGTCTACCGGGCCGAACTCCTGTTCCGGCAGCGGCTCAACCCCTGGCTGCCCGGCGCCGAACTGTCACCGGACGCGGCCCGCCGGCTCTGGGACGACACCGCGGCCATGATGGCCGACGGCGTCCGGGACGGCCGGATCATCACGACGCCGCCGCAGTACTGGAACGGGGCCGGAGCCGGCATATCCCGCGGCGTCCTGCCGGCCCCGGAGGAGGCGCACTTCGTCTACCGGCGGCACGGACTTGGCTGCAGGGACTGCGGAACGCCGGTGGCGCTGACCGAGCTCGGCGCCAGGAAGCTTTACTGGTGCCCGGCCTGCCAGCCGGCCTGAGCCGGTACGCCTGCCCTTGCACGCCTGCCCTTCCGGGCCCCGGCCGCCGGGGCCCGGAGGGCAACGAAAAAAGCCCCTCCGGAGAGGGGCTTTTTTCGTCATATTTCTGAGGGGACGACGGGAATCGAACC
>NZ_JBFTNJ010000076.1:0-15444 GCF_056397425.1 Arthrobacter sp. 05N33_2 | reverse complement strand
GGACTGATGGTCCCAGGAAAACATCAGCGCCGTTTGGTTTCTAGTCGAGTATCGAACGAACCGCCCCCGAGATGGCTGGCGCCGCCGGTCGGACGTTCATAAGGAAACCGGACTTACGAATATTACCTTGGAGTAAGCAGATTATTTGCCGTCAGTTAGACCAGCAGTCATGACCCGCGCGGCAGGCCCCCCGATCCCCGCCCGGAAACGGGCAGGGGTCGCCGGTTGCCGCGTTCCGGAGGGGTGCCGGGAGCCCTCCGGACATCAGTAGGTGAGGGACTGGCAGCCGAGGCTGGACACGCCGGTGCGCAGGACGCCCGTCCCGGCGCTTGAGACGCAGATGGTGTATTTTCCGCGGGCCTTGATGGGGAGCGCGGCCCGGTATCCGTGGTTACCTCTCACGTTCAGCGCCCGGTTCACATCCAGCCGGTAGATGTTGGCCGTGACGCTGTAGCTCTTGGAGCTCGAATCCGGTAACTTCACGGTGACGCGAACCGGGACGCTGCGGCTCGTGAAGCCCGGATCCATGGCCCAGCCGGTCGCCACGATCGACCTGTTGGTGCTGGTCCCGGCCAAGCGGACGGTGTCGAGGTAGCCCCGGACCGGGGCGGCCGGCTGCGCCAGGACATCCCGGCAGCCCAGCAAGGTGTTGCCTGCACTGAGCGGGCTGACTGAGATGCCGTAGGCGCACACGCGGTAGCGGCCGGACAGGGTGATCGGGATGCTGTTCTGGAATCCGTGGCTTCCGGTCAGCGAAAACGCGGCATTTACGTCCGGCCGGGTCCCGTTCGCGGTGAAGGGGTAGCCCCTGGTCTTGCCGTCCGGGCCCGTGACGTAGATATGCACGGCGTTGGAGGCCGCCGGTGTACCGGGTTCGTAGGTCCAGCCGGACGCCGTGATAACCGCCGACGGCGTCCTGGTCTGCACCACAATGGAGTCCACGTAGCCGACCGGCCGGGCAGCAGGGGCCGCCGTAGCGTTGATGCAGCCCAGGAAGCCGTTGCCCTTGGTCAGGGTGGCGACCGCGATTCCGGTGGCGCAGACGCGGTACGTTCCGGCCTTCGACACGCTCACTGATGTCTGGTACCCGTGCGAACCGGCGATCCCCATGGCGGCGTTGACGTCGCTCCGGGCAGCGTTGGCGGTGGTGGTCACTGTCTTGGTGCTGCCGTCCGGGGACGTGACACTCAGCTGCACGGGGATCGATGCCGACGGGACGCCGGCGTCGAAGGACCAGCCTGCGACGTCCAGCCGCGCCGAGGACCCTGCGTTGATGAAGGCCACGGAATCCAGGTATCCGGTGGGCGGGTCACTGACAGCCACCGGGACGTTGCGGCAGCCCAGGGTGGTGTTTCCGGCAGCAAACGGGGCGACGGGGACGGCGTAGGCACAGATCCGGTACGTGCCGGTCTCCGTCGCCGGGACGGTGATCGCAAACCCGTGCGTGCCGCTGACCCCCAAGGTCTTATTGACGTCCGGGCGCTGCAGGTTGGCGGTGAAGGCCTGGCCGGTGGTGGCCCCTGCGGGGGTGGTCACGTAGACGTGGACCGGGATCGACGCGCCTGCCTGGCCGCGGTCCACGGCCCAGCCCCGCAGCTTGATGGACGGTTTGCCAGATACCATTGCGGTGCTGACCTCATCGAGGGATCCTTCGGGTGCRGGCGTGCCGGCCAGGGTGAGGGTCCGGCAGCCCAGTGCTGTGTTGTTGAAGATGCCGATTGCATAGGCGCAGGCTTGATACTGTCCGGCCGCTTTGACGGTGATCGACTCCTGGAAGCCGTGGTTTCCGCTGATGCCCAGCGCCGCGTTCACGTCGGCGCGCGGCTTGTCCGCGGTGAAGGCGCGGCCCGTCGTCGTCCCGTCAGGTGCTGTGACGTAAACGTGCGTCTGGGTGGAGGTGGAGGCCGCCGCCGGATCCACCGACCATCCGCGGACGTTGATGGTGGCGCCGGACGAGGTGACCGCGAGGGCTGCGCTGTCGAAGGAGCCCTTCGCGGGCGCACCCGGCGGACGGATCGTCACGGTGGCCGCGGTGTTGCTGACAGCGTCAATGGAGACCTTGGTACCGGCGTGCGTTGTAAAGGTCTGGCCGGCCTGCCAGGCCTGGGTGTTGCTGTAGTAGCCGTTGAAGGCGGTCGCCCGGGTATTGGGAGGAAGCAGGATCGAGGAGTTGCCGCCGCCCTGCTGGGTGATCTTCACGCCGCGGTTTCCGTCTTGCGCAATGACGGCGTCGTAACCGACCGGGGTGCGGAGTTCCAGGAAGTACACCTCGCCGGATTTCGGGTCCGTGAACTTCGCTGCGCGGTTGGCACCTGCTCCGGCCCAAGGCTTGAGGTTCACCGTGCGGGGGGCCGATACCGTGCCCAGGTTGGCGATCTCGTTGCCGTTGCCGAACCGGCCCATTTCCCAGAAGCTGGCGCTGATTTCCGGCATGAGGTCGAAGTGCGAGATACCCATGAGGTCCAGGTTGTCGCCGTAGGTCTTGATGCTGCAGGTGGCATCCGCGAACCCGGCGAACGGCCCGGAGGCCACGTCCATGGCGCCGCTGCCGCACAGCAGGCTGTTGGCATGGTCCATGCCGAGGGCGTGCCCGAATTCATGTGCCAGGACCGGCGTGGAGAGCCGGCTGTTCTGCGGCATCAGGATGCGGCCGCCAATGTTGCCGTTGCTGTAGGTCATTCCCGCGGCGCCGTTGGTGAGGTAGGCGCCGGGGATGAACATGACCAGCGCCGTGTAGGAACTCTGCGTCCAGCCCAGCTCCTGGGAGATGATGTCCACGATCTGCGCCGGCGACTGCTTGGAGGTCGCGGCGGACTTGTGCAGCTGGCGCGAGGAGGCCAGCGCAATGTCCACCCGGCCCGCGGTGGCGTAGGCCCAGTAGCGGTTAGCGGCGCTGAGCGAGGCCTTCGCAGCAGCCATGGGGACGGCCGCGTCCGTTTCGGCTGCAGTCTTGTCGGCCAGCTGCACCGTCACCAATGTGGTTTTCAACGTGCCGGCCAGCGGCGCGCTGACGTAGGTGTACTCGGACTTTGCCCTGCCTGCGGGAGGTTCCGGGCGCACAAAGTCATCCACCTGCCCCTGCGGGCTTGGATCCGACACCGCCGGCACGGTGCCAGTCTGCATGGCAGCCGCCGGCGCCAGCGCTCCGGCGGACACCTGTCCGGCGGCCGGCACCTCGACGGCGGCCACGGCGGCCTGCGGCAAGGTTGCTGCCAGCATCACGGCGGCAATCACGGTTGCCGCTATGTTTAGTTTTCGCAAGATTGCTCGCTTAAGGGTGAGACCGCAGGTGGAGACCTGTTGGTGGGAGCGACGTAAGTTGCCTACAGCATAAACGGCAATCCACATCTGTCACCCCAGTAACTTTGATCTCCAGAATCACAACTGCATCACGCATTCTTTTGTCCAAGTTTTGGCGCAGTACCGGCGCACCATTTCGCCACCTGAAAACCGCGTGCCAAACTTAGCCGTGCTTCCTTCCGTTGCCGCGGTGAATACCGCCACCCGCAGGGTGCTCGCCGTCGCCGTCGGAGGCCTCCTGCTGTGGCTGATCATCGCCCTCCAACTGTTCGTCAACGTGGATCCGCTCAGCACGCACCGGACGGACGCCGTCATCATGCTCGGCGGCGCGGCGTCCGAACGTCTGCCGGTGGCCCGCCAGTTCCAGGCCGAATTCCACGTTCCGGTCCTCGTGATCTCGCACACGGACACGTTCGGCAATCGGGTGGCGGACGAGGCGTGTAATTCAGCAGCCTTCCCCAACGCGTCCGTCGTCTGCTTCCGGCCCCCGGACCTGGACACCCGCGGCGAAGCGCTGGCAATCTCCAACCTGGTCAAGGCCAACGGCTGGAAGTCCGTCACCGTCGTGACATCCAGTTATCACCTCACCCGCGCGGGGCGCCTGATTGGCCAGTGCACGACGGCGGACRTACAGATGGTTGCCTCACATCCGGACCTGGATTTGGGCCAATGGCTGCGGCGGTTTGTGATCGAAACCGGAGGACTGATCGACGCTTCCTTGCGGCCGGAATGCGCCAATCAGTGAGCGGAAATGTAACAATTGAACCTCAACCGGCTGAATTGGTTAGCCGGTTCGGGCATCTGACCGAGGCAAGGAGGGCACGCTGGAACACTCTCCTGACCACCCTCCCCCGTTGGTTGCCGCGCCCCGGCACCTGCGCAGGCGCCGCATGCACGCAGAGATCCCGGACGGCCTCCYGGTGCCCGGCGCGGTGCCGCTTCCGCTCAAGGAACCACTTGCCGAGGCTTCGGTCGAGCAGGATGCCCCAATTGTGGATGCCGGAACAGAGGACGCACCGGATCGGGACACTACAGGCCCGGCCGCTGAAGCTGCGGCCCAGGCTGCCGCTATCCGGGAAAAAGAAGCCCAGCAGCTCATCCGGGCCGCATCATATCGGCGCAAACGGCGTGTGGCTTTCTTGGCCATGCTCTTCGTTGTCATCGCGGTGCCGGCCATCGCGCTTGCCCTTTTCTTCGGCTGAACCCGGCCCACAGACCTTAATAACCGCTCGCACACCCTTGGGGAATGACCATGCACAGAATCATGCCGATCTTCGGAACCAGGCCGGAAGCCATCAAGATGGCGCCGATCGTCAGCGCGCTCCAGGAGTCTCCGCTCTTCCGCTGCATCGTGACGGTCACGGGGCAGCACCGCGAGATGCTGGACCAGGTCAACGAACTCTTCGGCATCGTTCCGGACCACGACCTCAACATCCTGCAGCAGGGGCAATCCCTCTCGGCCATCATGACGCGGACCATTGACGGGCTGGAGAAGCTCTTCGCCGGTACTCGGCCGGACGCCGTCGTCGTCCAGGGTGACACCACCACCTCCACCGCCGCCGCCATCGCGGCGTTCTACCACGGCATTCCTGTGATCCACGTCGAGGCCGGGCTGCGCAGCGGCGACCTGCTCTCGCCGTTTCCGGAGGAAGCCAACCGCAAGATCACCAGCCAGATCACCCGCCTGCACCTGGCACCCACCTCCACCAGTCGGGAAAACCTGGAAAGGGAAGGCATCAGTCCGGAGGACATCGTGGTGACTGGCAACACCGTGATCGATGCCCTCCTCGCTACGGTGGACAAGCAGCTCCCCTTCACGGACCCCCGGCTGGAAGAACTGGACGCGAGCGGCCGCCGGATCCTGCTGGTCACCACGCACCGGCGCGAAAACCAGGGCGAATCCATGCGCAACGTGGGCCGGGCGCTGGCCCGAATCGCCGACGCCGAGCCGGACCTTGTCATCGTGCTGCCCGCCCACAAGAACCCGGTGGTGCGCGAGGCCGTGCTTCCCGCGCTGGAGGGCAACGCCAACGTCCTGGTGACGGAGCCGCTGGCCTACGGCGAATTCACCCGGCTGCTGTCCCGGGCGCACATCGTCCTCACCGACTCCGGCGGAGTGCAGGAGGAAGCGCCCAGCCTCGGCAAACCGGTCCTGGTGATGCGGGAAAACACGGAGCGGCCGGAAGCCCTGGAGGCCGGGACCGTCAAGCTGATCGGCACGGACGAGGAGCGGATTGTTGCCGAGGTGAGCCACCTCCTGCACGATTCCGCGCACTTTGCCGCCATGGCAAACGCAGTGAACCCCTACGGCGACGGCAAAGCCGCCGCCCGCACGGTGGCGGCCATCGAGGAACTGCTCGGCGTCGGCTACCGGACGGCGGAGTTCAGCGGGGCTTAGCAGGCCGCCGACGCCGGGCAGCTGTCCCTGCTCGGCCTGCCGCGAGGCATCCCGAGCGAGGACGGGCGTTGCCTACGCCACTTTTGACGAATGAGCGGTCAAGCTCTTCCGGTTGGACGCCCGCAGCCGGTCCCGGATGGCTGCCCAGAGCCCGCTGAGGCGGCGGTACCAGTCGTGGGGTGGGTCGCCTGCCTCGCAGGCCGCTGCGAGTTCCCGGTAGTAGGTGTGCAGCCTCTCAGCACCCTTGACGCCACCTCCGTAGGCGTAGCCGGCCCACGCCCTGTACGGCAGCGGCCCTGGGTGCGCGAGGGATTTCCTCAACTCCAAGGCGGTGTGCGCCAGCGGATCCACCGAGAGGCCGGGTGTGGTGATTAGCTCGTCGAAACGGCCAGAAGCTTGTGGGAGAACACGAACATCCACCGATGCGTACCACCAGGAGAATAGGTGAACTCGCCGAAGACCGGGCCTGTCGGGCTGTCGAACATGTCGATGCTGACAAACGGCGAGTCTGCCTCGAGCGAGAGCCTCTGCGCCCACCACAGCATTTCGGGGGCGTTCACCGGAACCACCGGCACGCCAGGCTTCGCGGCATCGCCAAGAAGGTAGTCGGTGCCGAGTTTGAGCGGCCGGAAGTCCCCGCCGAAGAGGACTACCTTGACGGGACCGGAGTTGCGGTCGATCTGCACCACAAGCCCCACTTCGCCCTGGAAGCAGTAGAACTTGTAGTCGAAGGGGATGGCACCAACCCCCAGCGTATGGATGGCCAGTTCCTCAACAATCCAGTGTGGTTCCTTCCGCGTGAATGGTTCGGCCTTCTCCATCTGGATCTGCACGATCGATTCAAGGTTCAAAGCCTGCAGATTCATGTGGTCAAAGAACTCTTCAGGACYGGTGCGCTCCGGGATCATGACTCCACGGGAGGACCAGCCGTTGGCCAGCTTCAGGACGAATATGCCCGGGAGACCCTCACCGTTGAGGGAGTCAAGGTTCTCCAGTACCGCAAGCCGCTTGGGAACGCGCATCCCCAGTTGCTCGACTAAGGGATGCGAAATGATTGTGTGTGCCAGTTCCGAGCGGCGATCCGTCCCCCGTTGTCGGAATTCGCCGGCTACAAAGGCCAGTAACGGTGATTGTGAACTCGAACGGTCAAATCCTGCTGGACTCATGTGCTGTAAGCCTCATCCCCATGTGATGCTTGATGGCAATATCTATAGATAGTTAACTCTCAAATGCCACTAAGTCGCCAGTCTGGGGAGAGAAATCGGACTGGCCAAATCGTGGAACAATGGAATTTCAGCCGGGGGGAGGGAGTACTCACCCCGCCCGCAGCCGAAAAAAGTGAGAGTGGACGTGAGCGTGGACCGCAGGGACTTCCTACGGCTGTCGGTGGCGGCCTCAGCCGTTGCCGCCCTGGCCGCGTGCACGCCGGATACGGCGCCCGGTCCCAGACCGCCATCAGCCCCGAGCCTTACTCCATCCGCACCGATAACCCGCCGGCCCAAACCCGGATATGCCGGCAAGGGCATGGGCATGCCCCGCTTCGACGGATTCGGCTTCGAGCAGTTAAATTCCCTGGACCTGGACTGGTTCTACAACTGGGGACCGGGATACCCGCCCCTCCGGCCGGCATCGACCCACACCGCTGAATTTGTTCCTATGATCTGGGGCCGCGGGTCCTTGGAGCGGAACGCCATTGAGCAGGTGCGATCGGAGGTACCGTGGACGGGTGCCGAGTACCTCCTCGGCTTCAACGAACCTGATCATGACGGCCAGGCGGACATGTCCGTGGGCACTGCCATCAAACTCTGGCCGCAGTTGGAACAGTCGGGCCTCAAGCTAGGGTCTCCGGCCCCGGTCCAGGCACTAGGCGACTGGCTCAAGAAATTCATGGACCAGGCAGCAGCGAAGGACCTGCGGGTGGACTTCGTGACTATGCACTCTTACGCGCCGCCCAACGCGGACTCGTTCCTCAAGTCGGTACAGCAGCTGCATGAACGCTACGGAAAGCCTGTCTGGATCACCGAATTTGCCGTGGCCGACTGGAAAGCAACCGCGAAGTCGCCCAGCCGATTCTCGGAGAGGGAAATCCTGGCTTTCATGCGCGAGACCGTCGACGGCCTCCGGCAAATGCCGTTCGTGGAGCGTTTCGCCTGGAAAACACGGGCCCACGACGATCCCATCATGGGAGCCTCGGCACTGTTCCGGAGCAACGGGTCACTAACCGCCACCGGCGAGCTCTACCGGTCTCTCTAAGGGGTCCCATAAGGGGTCCCTCGAAAGCGCACACACGCCAGGGACAGCGGCCGACGGCGGTCACCGGGCCGGTCCCGTGGCACCCCTTCGTGCCGAAGAAATCCTGCGCAATTCCTGCGGTATTCCGTGAGTTTCCTGAATGCCGCCTGTGCTAGGTTAGCTCGAGCCCAAGTGCTGTGGAAGTCAATCACGTCCTCCGTCGCACTGTCCGCCGACACTCCGGTCCCTATCGAAAGGAACTCATGGAACGCCGTAAGTTTCTTGCCATGCCCCTGGCGGCCATGGCTGCCCCGGGCGCCCTGCTCGCCGCCAATGCTGGATCCGCACAAGCGGCTTTGGCCCCCACCGCCATCCCGACAGTCCCGGCCATCACCACGCCCGAGAACACCCTCAAGGGTTGCGGGCTTGGCGGCAAGGACGCTCTGGCACTCCAGCAAATCAAGAGTCTCAACCTGGACTGGCACTACACGTGGGGTTCGCACCCCAACGTCACTACCAACCCGCCCTTCGTCCCCATGATCAAGAGCGCCAAGACCATGCAAGAGCAGGACGCATTGGGTTACGTCACGCGCCAGCTGGCGGAGACGAAGACGAAGCACCTGTTGGGCTTCAACGAGCCCGATGTCACGGCCCAGGCGAACATGAGCGTGGACCAGGCGATCAGCCTTTGGCCGAAGCTTCAGGCGACGGGACTTCGGCTCGGCTCCCCGGCGTGTGCCAGCCCGGGCAGTGCCTGGCTGGCCGATTTCATGGCTAAGGCGAAGAACAAGGGCCTCCGTGTGGACTTCGTGACCACCCATGTCTACGCCTGGCCCAAGGCCGACGACTTCCTGAACAAGATCACCATGCTTCACGAGAAATACGGCAAGCCCATCTGGGTGACGGAGTACGCGGTGGCGGACTGGAATGCCACATCCACCAGGCCCTGCATCTACACCCGGGCCCAGACGGAGGACTTCATGCGCGCCACCGTCGCTGGCCTGCGCGCTATGCCGTTCGTCGAACGCTTCGCCTGGAAGACGCGGCCGGCCGGAGACATCAAGATGGGATGTTCAGCCCTCTTCCACACGAACGGCACCCTCACCAGCACGGGCAGGCTCTACGCGTCGCTGTAAGGGGGCCTGGAGCCTTCTGCAGCGGCTGGTTCCTCCCGGAGCCAACAAGTAGTCCGTTATCCCGACAGAGACCCCACCGGAGCGATTCATCCGGCGGGGTCTCTTCGCGTCGGCGCCGCCGGGACCGGCGGCGGCAAGTGCACCCGTCACATTCAACGCATCCCTGTCCGTCGAATGCATCCGTGGCGTTAAACGAACCGGCCCGGTCGGATGAAGTGAAATCATCTGACCGGGTCGGTTCCGTGCCTACCGGGAGGCTGTGAGTCCCCCGGGCTGGCGCTGTTCTAGTTAGCGGCAGCCAGGTCGAGCAGTTCGCTCTTGTGGCCGGCCGACACGATGTCCCACCCGGCGGCGTTCCACGTCTCGTGGTCCAGGACGTTGCGTCCGTCGAAGATGCGCTTGCGCGCGACCGCGGCAGACATTTCCGCGGGATCGACGTTGACGAATTCGTTCCATTCCGTGAGCAGCATGACCAGGTCGGCATCTGCCACGGCCGTGGCCAGCGAGTCGACGTAATTCAGCCGCGGGTACCGCTTGGCCGCGTTGGCATTGGCCGCGGGGTCGTAGACGCTGACGTCGGCTCCGCTGTTGAAGAGCCTGGCAGCTACRTCCAGCGCCGGTGAGTCACGGACGTCGTCGCTGTTGGGCTTGAAGGCGACACCGAGGACGGCGACGCGCTTGCCCTCTACAGTGCCGAGCAGCGTCTCCGCGACGTGGACCGCACGGTCACGACGGCGGAGGTTCACTTCGTCGACTTCGTTCAGGAACCGCATGGTGCTGTCCAGGCCGAGTTCGGAGACCCGTGCCTGAAGCGCCCGGATGTCCTTGGGCAAGCAGCCTCCGCCGAAGCCGATGCCGGCGTTGAGAAAGCGACGGCCGATCCGCGCGTCGAGTCCGATTGCGTCCGCGAGCGTGCGGATGTTGCCGCCCACGGTCTCCGTGACCTCGGAGAAAGCGTTGATGAAGGAGATCTTGGTCGCGAGGAACGCGTTAGCAGCGACCTTGACCAGTTCCGCCGTCTCGAAGTCCGTCGAGATGAACGGTGTATTGCGGCCGATGGCGTCAGCGTAAACCTCGCGCAGGGTGGCCTCGGCAGCGGCAGAGTCGGAGCCGATAACCAGGCGGTCGGGACGCAGGGTGTCCTCCACGGCGAAGCCCTCGCGCAGAAACTCGGGGTTCCAAGCGAAGTTGACCGTCACGCCGTCGCGCGATTCTTCGGCGACAAGGCCCTTCAGGCGACGTGCGGAACCCACCGGAACGGTGGACTTACCGACAATCAGGGAATCCTTCGTGGCGGCGCGGGCAATGGCTGCCACGGACGCGTCAACGTAGGTCATGTCCGCGGCGTGCTCGCCGGCCCGCTGCGGGGTGCCCACGGCGATAAAGTGGACGTCGCCGAAGGCGCCGGCCTCCTCGAACGAGGTAGTGAAGCGCAGGCGGCCGGATGCCGTGTGCTTGCGCAGAAGTTCGGGCAGGCCAGGCTCGTGGATGGGCAGTTCTCCCCGGCTGAGGCTGTCGATCTTCTCTTTGTCGACGTCGACACCCAGGACTTCAAATCCGAGTTCCGCCATGCATGCCGCATGGGTCGCGCCGAGGTATCCCGTACCGATCACGGTTAGTCGTAGTGTCACTAGTCCCCCAGTAGCTGCAAGTTGATTTCATTCCCTTGGGCGCAAACAGCGCATCCAAACGGGACCACTATATATCGGCAGGTCGAAAAAACAGATTTCGCGACCGTCGAACGTCGCAGAACGTGGTTCGGGCAGCCTTGCGCACAGGTCCCCCGCCTACGCGGCGCCCTCTGGAACGTCAGCGACTTGAGGCGATGTCCCCTCCTCCAGCGGACCCGAAACCCTGAGGATTATTGCGCTGCCACCGCCAATGGTCCTCACACATTTCGGCAAGGCCGCGTTTAGCGGACCATCCCAAGTCCGTCAGCGCGGCCGTGGGATCCGCGTAGCTAATGGCAGCATCTCCGCGCCGGCGAGGTGCGAACTCGTGGGCTACGCTCCGCCCCGCGGCCTTGCTGAATGCCTGGATCACGTCCAAAACGGATGACCCTCGGCCTGTCCCAAGATTCCAACGGAAGATGCCAGTCTTGCCACACAAGTAATCCAGCGCAGCCAAATGGCCAGCAGCGAGGTCCATTACGTGGATATAGTCACGCACCCCGGTTCCATCAGGTGTGGGATAGTCATTTCCGAAAACCATCACCTTGTCATGGCGTCCAATCGCCGCCTGAGCCACAAACGGCAACAAATTGTTCGGTGTACCTTGCGGATCTTCTCCTATTCGCCCCGATGCATGGGCACCGGCAGGATTGAAGTAGCGCAGCATCGCTAGACTCCAGCGAGGATCAGCGGCCGACAGATCGGAGAGGATGTTCTCAATCTGTTCCTTAGTCCGCCCATACGGATTGGTCGCATTCAATTGGGTGCCCTCATTGAGTGGGACTTCTTCTGCTGCGCCGTAGACTGTGGCCGATGAACTGAAAATAAGTGTGAAGACTGCGGCTTTTTCCATAGCGTGTAGCAGGTTCAGCGTTCCGACCACGTTGTTCTGGTAATACTTCAGCGGCTGTGCCACGGACTCACCCACCGCCTTGAGCCCGGCGAAATGAATCACCGCATCAAAATCAAACTCGGCGAAGACGCCGTTCAGCGACGCCACGTCCAGCAAGTCCACCTCCCGAAACTCGACGTGCCTGCCAGCTATCTCCTGGACACGCCTGAGAGATTCAACATGGGAGTTTTGCAGATTGTCCAGCACGACAACGTCGTGTCCTTTTTCGAGCAATGACAGCGTTGTGTGCGACCCAATGTAGCCGGAACCACCAGTGACTAGTACCTTCATCCGGTCAGTCTAGACGGTCCAYCCGAATGGATTGGCCGCGCTCATGACTTGACCGATTTCAGCCGTACTCGCGAACTCAAGAAGAGCAGGTCGTCACACACTCTCCCTTGGCGGGTGAACAACCATTTCGATCAGCAGGGACGCCGGCCCCCGTCCCCCCTTCCAACGCCTGCCGCCGGGCAGACTGGTCAGTAGGGCGCGTTATCCACGATCTCCTGAGCCTTTTCGCGCACCTTCTCCGGATCGGCCAGGACTCCCGCTCCAAGAAGTTCATTTGTCAGGATCATGGCGACGTCGTCGACGGTCGATCCAACTGGAATCGGATTGTTCTCGCCGGACGGGTCAAAGCTCTTCTTCAACCGCTTAACGACTTTGTCGAATCGTTCATCGGGCTCTTCAGCATGCATGCAAAGTTCCGCCTGTCTGTTGCGCTTCTCACCATCTTGCCATCTTGACAGTCGAGGGGTGGCCCGCATAYGGCCATACGGCCCATCGGCTTCAGTTTCGCCCTCGTCGTCCAGTTAGGCGACCGCGAATGAATCGAGGGGGGAGGCCCGGCAGTCCCAAGCGGGTGACTCTTGACCTGAATGGCGCAACGATGGATGCGGCCGGAACTACGCCGGAATTGCACTGGGGCAACGGGTCGCTATTAGCGCCACAGCCCTGCCGTAAGCACGGTGACCCCGCAGGGGTCCCCCGGGTGTTGGCCGCGATCAGCTCCACGGGGCGAGCTCGCCGTAGAGGTACTGATCGCCAACCAGGCGCCCAGCGCCCGGACTCACTCGCATGGACCCTGACAAGGGCCAGCTCGCACTGGTCCGATGCCTAGACCCTAGCCCAGATCGCCCTCTTGCTGGGGATTATGATGGCCAACGGTTCCGTGTGACTGACGCTGCGCAAAGTCGATTCCGTATGTGGGGTTACGATACGTAGCTGCACCATCCTCATGGGCGGAATAGGGTCAACCCCTCTACGGCGTTCCCGCCGCGGTGATCGAGGCGCTGAAGCCTACCAGGCATTCGCGCCAGGCTGGGTTTTCCTCGGCCTCAACGAAATGCTGGGCAATGACAACGCTGGCTGCCCTCGCGACCAGAGTCGCTTGCTGTCCTCAAGGAGCGGCTGCGAAAGTACCGACTGCTCTGGTGCTACACCCCGAATGGCAGCGGCTGATGCGTGTATCCAAATTCGTTGAGCCAGATATTAATGGCTCAAAGGACGACTCCGCCCCGGAAGGTGAGGGCGAGCTTGTCGTATCGGGTGGCGAACCCGCGCCATTGTTTGAATACATCGAACGCACGGCTGACGACGTTCCGGCGTTTGTAGGCATCCTTGTCCAGGCCGACGGGTCTGCGCCCTTACTGCCCCTCGATTTCGGTGGTCTCCTAATCGTTCCGGATTGAAAGCCTAGATTCCGCGCCGGCGCAGAAGTTCCCCGGTTGGCCCGGGCGGAGTACACCTTGTCAGCCAGAGCCCGGTCCGGACGGGAGCGGGCATGTCGTCGCCGAGGCTGGGCACTTCAGCGCTTTCGGGAGCATCGGGAAAACACCAATTTAGCCGGTACCGAGCAGGATGATCAGCGGACGCATCTTGCCGTCGCAGAGCGGAATCTTGGTGGTCAGCCCGCCGCGGGACCTTCCGATTGCGTGGTCAACGGACTCTCAGGTTGAAGATGGCGGTTGCAGCGCAAGCTCACCGGGAAGTGAGCTCGGTCAAGGCTCCTAGGCCTGTCATCAATGGATGGGTCAAGAACTTCCGTCAGAACAGAGGCACGGGACCTCCTCGTCGAAAGACACGCGCCCGAATTCACCACCAACCACGGATAGCCTGGTTCCCGTCGAGGGTGAATGATGCCATGGCGCAATCGTAGCCGGATGCGGAACACCACCGCGTGGCATGGCACGATGGATTGCAAGCGGGCTACATCAGGGCGAGGCGGTCCAGGACTTCCACTTCTGCGTTTTTCCAAATCGCAGGGTCAATCATTTGGCCGTACGCGTGGTTAGCATTTTCAATAATTCTCTTGCACATGTCAGGCCTGCTCTCGCAGTAATCAAATTTCTCTTGCAGATCGGCAAAACCGTTAGCGATTGGCACATAGTGCACCCACGGTTTGAGGAAATAATCCGGGAGGACTTCATAGCTGCATTCTTCTTTGAATGCAACACTTTGCGTCGAAAGAACCCAATAGAGGTTGGACGCAACGTCGTTTCCGTTGGGGCATAACATGTATTTGTGTTCAAGCTGTTCAGCGGGTCGCACGACGTCGCCGAGCACGCCAAGTTCGTCGAGCCAAGGTTTGGCTTCGATTGYGGAGGCCGGGCCCGTAAGCTTGAAGTCGAAGGCTTTCGAACCCTCGGAGAGCAGTACGGCCTTGATCCGGGAGAAGTGTGGCGCCAGTTCTTCGAAGGCCGCCGGGGTGTTGATCGACAACGCTCCAACACGCCGGTACGGATCAGACCATCGGCTCCCTGAGATTGCCCCACGCCAATAGACGACTGGCTTCTTGTCTTCGAACTGGAAGCCGTCCTCCACCCAGCCGCCATGTCCAATGCCTCGTGAAGGTTCGAAATATGAGCTCAGCCGCCACAAGACGGCGTGCCGACTTCCAATACGCCTGTTGTATTGGAATACGTTGAGATCTTTGCCCGTGAACACTCGGCTGTCAAATGCCCGCCCATCGTCCATGTCCCATAAAATAAGTTGTTTGGGGGCGGAGGGTAAGGATTCGATGAACTGGATATTTCTGTTGGACTTGTAGTCCAAGGTCAGGGAGTCCGGAGTTAGTTCCTCAACACCGAAGCTAAGTGTGCCGTCAATAAGCAACTCATTATGGTCAGGGTCATACCCGGCGAAGAGCCTGCTGGGTGGAACAATATTGGCGAGTTCCGTCAGTCGGAACGACTCGGTCGAGACCTGTGGCAGCATGAAGTCCGCTAAACTCATCAAAAATTCCTTTTAGGCGAGGATCCCAGAAACGGGGCCTCGTTATCATACAAGGCCAAGGGCCGCATAGGGATTGCGCCTATGCCTTTGGAGCTAACGACAAAAGCGCCCGCCCCACCAGAGTGGACGGACGCTGGGCGTTCACTTGTGTGGTTGTTCGCCGGCGCCGGCCCTCGAGTGCTCCTCATGGTTGACGTTTAGGACCTGGTGCCTTGGAGGCACCGGGGCAGGTCCAGTATGATTACTGGCTCCAGCACGGTCACCCCCAGATAGACAGGGAAGTACACGACGGGCTGCTTGCGGGGCTCCTGAACGCGGAACCAAAGTCTATGTAGAACATCGTGCATTAGCACCTCCTTGGAGGCCTTGGGGAGGGTGCCCCCGGACTATGAGTCAGGGGGCACGCGGGTTGTGGTTGCTGGGGTAATATCAGCGGATGCCAAGCTTGAGAAGCTATGACAACGCCCTCCTTGCGGCCATGCGCCTCAATGACGAGACGTGGGAGGTTTCTGGCGGCCTTGTCACCGAATCTGGCGACGTGGTTCCGGAGACTCTGCGACACGTTGACCGAACAGATAACCC
>NZ_JBFTNJ010000075.1:0-15763 GCF_056397425.1 Arthrobacter sp. 05N33_2 | reverse complement strand
CTCTTGCAGGATTGATCATGACAAACGCTTCCTCACGCACAGCGCTGCTGTATATCGCGCTAACTGTCGCGATCTCCGCCTTCGTCCTACCAACGAAGACGCTCAACCAGGCCCCTTAGGGGACGTCCACATCCTTGCCGGACGAGGCTGCCAAATGCTCTCAGCCACACCCCTTCTCCGGGCTGCACCATGCGCCACGTAGCGCTGTGAAAACCCCGCCATTTACCGCCGAAAGTCACAGATTCCAGCATCTGTATGGGATTTTTCGCGGCGGGGGAGAGGGTTGATGGTGTCGCGGCGGGGGACCGCCTTACGGGACGGGCCGGAAGAGGCGCCCGTAGTGCGTCGATGGTTCCGCGCCCCTCTTGTTCTTGGGATTGCATGGTCCACCCGACGTAAGAATGTATTCGACCGCCGGTGATCATCAACTGCCGAAAAATTAGCCCACGTAGGCTATGCATTAGGAAAACAAAAAATGGGGGGAACAGCATGAATCAGCCGATAGACGCGGACAAGAAAGAACGGATTGCTTCTTGGAACAAACGGTGYGCGAAAGTCTGGTTCAAGTACCTTGCTTTCGTCGTTCTAACCTTTGCTCTTCTGCTAGCGCCCTTCATCCAGGTTTTCCACTACTTCCTGGACGTGACCGTCCCCTTGGTTTCAGGTGAACTGATTTATGGGCAGCCCGGCTACCAGGAATACCAGGCCGCGAAGGACTGGTATCTAATCATCCTGGCCGTCCTGCTTGTCCTCTTCAGCGTCGTCTACTACCTCGGCCATCGTTGGTACAAGAGGGCAATTCGCGCTCTTGGCACACCACCGAGCGGAATGTTCAACCGATGGAACCGCTGGGTAGTGGGCTCAGCGCAAAAATCCTAAAAAGCGCAAAGCCGGCGGTACGGAAGTCTGTTCAGGGAATCCTTCGTCAGACGCCAGAGCGTCCTATGGGCCACCGGCTTGTGGGACGGAAAATTTGCGTTGCGTGCTCGCCCGCGGAAGCTCTCGCTGACAGCGCTGGACCAAACTACTACGAGGGGCGCCACGATTGCGGCTTCCCGCAGCTGATTCGGACCTATCGTTGGAACACGACCCTGCGATCAAAGGATTTGCCGTGGACACTCAGGTTCCCCAGTTCGATGGCGTGCATCACCTCAAACTCCCGGTCAGTGATCTCGACCGCAGCCGCGAGTGGTACCAGAGCCGGCTGGGTTATGCCGTTGCGATGGAGTTCCGCGAAGATGGCAAAGTCATGGTCCTTGCTCTTAATCACCCGGATGGCGGACCGAGACTGGCCCTGCGGCTGGACCCCGGCAAAGCGGCGGCCTCGTCCGGATTCGATTACTTTTCCATAGGCGTTCCGACCAAGGCGGCAATTGACCAGCTCTCCGCGCGGCTGACGCAGTTGGGGACGCCCATGCTGGCGTCCAGGTCGCCTCTCTCGGGTGGATTCTGCCCGGTCTCTCGGACCCGGACGGACACGAGATCCGCTTCTACACCACGGAGTCCCACAAAAAAGCGCCCGACGGGGAGGTCTATGTTGTGGAGAATGCCCGGCAGACGACCACGCACCAAAACCAGGAACCGTTGTCTCAGTGACCACTCARGGTAGAACCCACCGACGACCTGTCGGCAACATTCGGTTACAGGATGGCACGGACCAATGCCCACGGGATCACGTTCCGGATCCCCCACGGCTTCGAATCCATCACGTTGTTCGGACTAGGTACTCTGGGTGCGGCGCCGTAACCACACTCTGATTCCCGTCCGCATCGAATGAAGGTACCCGCCCGCAGGCAGTGCCGACTGGCGCTGCCAGCTTCACCACTCTCCCCGGGGCGGGAGCAGCTGTCATCTGCATGCTCGGTTGCGTCTTTTAACGCATCGAAGAATGCCCGCTGGGGGATCCCCTTTCGAACGCAGCAGCGCCCGTTAGGCCGCCGGCTTGCGGGCAATTCGTGGCCGTCGTACTTCGTCGGGCACGATAGGAGCCATGACCGTCGAACTTCGCCCCTGGACGCTCGAGGACGCGCGTGCGCTGTGGGATGCAAACCGGCAGAGCCCGGACCTAAAGACGCAATTTGGCAGTGCGGACCTAGCYACAGTCGACCAGGCGCGTGACTAAGGGAGCCGCTTACGGGTGTATTTGGGGACACYGTGGAACGGATAGCGACCGGCTTGCGGGCGGGCAGGGTTTGCGATGTCGTGGCCCGGGCAGACGGTGCGCCCCGTAAGCCGATTCATTGCCAGGCCCGGTTTAGCAGCGCATTCAGCGACGGAGTTAATATGACCGCGGTCATTCCCTTCTGTCGCTGAGAGTTAGTATGCGGTCATGCCAAAGAAACTCGCCCGTCGCGTCATCCGCCTGTTTCCTGATTACGGCCATCGGTGGCCACTTTGGGAGAACAGCACTGCTGAGCGTCCCAGCCAATACACGATGGAACCGGCATTCTTTGGACTGTCAGAGAACCTCACTCACCGGCTTCGCGCTTGGTACGACGTGTGGGATGCCGAAAACTTGTATGAGAGCGGTTGGAGTTCGGCTGAAAACTACATGACTTGGAAAACAGAGGGTGCCAGGATCGCCGAGCAACTGCGTGAAGAGGTCAAAGCCTTTGCTGACGTGGACTACGACGAGTAGAACCCGGGTCGCTAGACGACGCCATAAGCGCCGGGCAAGGGATCCCCTTACGCGGCTAGGAACTTCACCAATCAATGCAGCCCTTAGGCCGATGTCATAAATAACACCATGAGAGCAACGCTCATTTGGTCGCTGGGGGCAGTTGTTTTCTCTCTCTCGTCGGCGTATACATCGCATTGAACTCCAACGGGGTTTGGTACAGCATCGTCTCGGCGGTCATACTTTTGCTCGCCGGCGTTACCTTCGCCGCCAGGGCCACTCTCTCGCTTCGTGCCTCAGATCCCAACATCTAGATTTGCAGCCAGGGCGCCCGAGTAGTCACGTTCTCGGTCCTACTGAACGCGGACTTTTCGGCGGGCGCGTCAACCGCCGGCTCCCGCACGCGTGGTCCACCGTTTCCACAAACTTTCTCCAGAATGTGGTGGGCTTAGCCGGGCAGCTGAATCAGGTCCGGGCCGTCGCGCGCGACTGTGCTAGCCGTCGCTAGGGGCTCACGACCAGCAGGTCACCGACCGCACAGTCGAGAACATCGCAGATCGCGGACAGCGTGGAAAAGCGGATCGCACGCGCCCGGTCATTTTTCAGCACAGACAGGTTGACGATGCTGATTCCTACCCGCTGGCTGAGCTCGGTCAGGGTCATGCCCCGGGCCGCGAGGAGCTCGTCGAGTCTGCAATGTATCTGTTGCTCTTCATCCGACGTGGGAGCCATCAGATCAGCCCGTCCAGTTCCAGCTGCTGACGCCGGCCCGTCTCGAACATGGCCGCGAGAGCGGCAGCACCGAGTCCGACCGCGACCGGCCACAGATCCAGTTCCATGACGAAGAAATCACTTGTTTCCTGTTCCGGAAGCAATGTGATCCGACTGAGGATCGAGTGGTGGGCGATTGCGTTCATGAAGGGGCCCAGAAGTCCCCAGGTCATCACGGCGATACCCGAGATGCCGACGGCGCGGGCCAGCTGCTTACCGAAGCCTGTGCCTCGGTACACAGACCAACTGATCAGGCCCAGTGTCGCCGCAGACAGCAGACCCGCAAGACCGCCCAGGAGTCCTGATCCGAGCAGCAAAGAGCGTTCGGTCGAGGTGAGTCTGGCCGGCTGCATGTCGGCTGCGGCGTACGCGGCCCGGAGGACTTCGCTGTTGCCCTCACCGAGCGCCGGCGTCGCCAGGTTCGTGAGGGGCACATTCAGAAGCGGCGTGCTCGCCAGTCCTGCGAACACGGCCACGATTGCCGCGACAGCGATGCCGAGCGCAGCCAGTCCAAAGACGATCGCAAACAGCAACGCACCCTTGCGGTCCAAATAGGCCAATGTAGTTGCCACAGTCCATCCCCAATCCGAGACAAGGATTATCGCTTGTCGTTAACATAACGATAAACGATAACTTATGCAAGGCAGCCGCCTGGGAGTGCCTGTCTTAGCGGTTATCGGCTGAGACCATGGAGTGCGCGCGTCATCTGCGATCGGCACGTATGCGTCTGAGGCGCCGATACGCGCGGGCACGTGTCGAAACTCGTCGAACTTGACCGCGGAAATACCAAGTCAGTGCGAGCCCGAGGATTACGACCGGGAGCAGCTCGGGGGCCAGGGCGAACGTGCCGAAGATGATGTCGAACGCTTCGAATCCAATCAGCGAGCCGGCCGCGAACCAGACCCACCCACCGAACAGAGTGGCTCGCATAGCCACACGGCGGGAGAGCCGACGGGCGAGCCGCCACAGCAGTCCAAGGCGACGGGGAGTCGGTGAGCGGTATCGCGGGGGCTTGTTGCGGAGTGAGGAGAGGAGGGTAGTGCGGGACATGGCGATGAGCTCCTTGTGGCGGCAGTCAGAGAGGTGTTCTGAGGTCGCCCGGGAGGAGTAGCGCGCGAGCGTGTAGGCACGTTCCAGCCGTGTGCGGCTAGGTTGCCGGCAATGGTCGGATTCTAGAGGGCTGCGTGGAGGCTCCCGGGCGACGGCGACGTCGGCCCGGCGCGCGAGGACCTGTCCCACCGACGGGTGCGGACCAGACCAAGGACAGGGAGCCTCGACCGGGCTGGTCATCCGGACCCGGGGCGTCGGAGTGGACCCCAAGCGCCAAAAGGGTGCAGAGCAGCGCTTGGAAGGTGTAGGCCATGAGGATCGCCAGGGCAATGACCAGAGCAACGAGAACGAGAGCCGTTACCGGGGGCGCACCCGCACTGACCGTCATGCGGATCGCAACGTCGGCGTGGACAAAGCGCTCTAACAAGACCCACCAAAGCAATGACACTGTGCCTCCCGCAATCGCCCTCACGGTAACACCGACCAACCGCCCGATCAACGATCGGCTTACGGGCACCAGGGGTGTCATTTAGCGCTGCGATTCACAATGTATGGGATTTTTCGCGGTGGGGGAGCGGGTCGAGAGTGTCGCGGTGGGGGACCGGCTTACGGGACAGCATCCCCGCGCATGGGAAGCCCGCGCCGCATGCATTCTTTGCCCCTGGTCACACCCGATAATTAAGTCATGCAGCGTGGGAGGGTTCATGTGATGGGGGCGAGTGGTAGTGGTACGACGTCGCTCGGTCGGGCGTTGGCTGACCATTGGTCGGTTCCTCATGCGGACGCCGACGACTATTTCTGGGTGCCCACCGTCCCGCCGTACGTCGAGAAGCGTCCTGAGAACGCTCGGCGGGCTCTGATGCGCGACGTTTTCGTTCCGCGGGAGGGCTGGGTCTTGTCCGGGTCAATGATGGGCTGGGGTGAGAGCATCGTTGCAGAGTGCGACGCCGTGGTCTTTTTGACGCTTGACCCTCGTGAGCGATTGCGACGCCTCGAGGCCCGCGAGGTCCATCGACGGGCCGGCCAGGACTTCGATGAGGCGGCGTGGTCCGGCTTCCTGGACTGGGCAAAACGTTACGACGATCCGGCGTTCGACGGTAGAAGCCGCGCAGCTCATGAGGCATGGCTTGACCAACTTGACCTGCCGGTGCTGCGCCTGGGCAGCGAGCGACCGTTAGACGAACTCTGCGATGCCGTGTTGAGTTGGGACCCTTGTAAGTCGCCGGGAAGCCCAACCGTCCGTTGACGGATCGTCGAAACCCCTTGTCTCTACATTGCTAGATTGCTAGCATCCTAGCTATGGCCGATAAGACTCAGTTCAACATCTACTTGCCGCCACAGCTGGTCAGGCAGGTGAAGCACGCCGCTATCGAGCGTGGGTTGTCATTGTCATCGTTTGTAGAAGAGGCGCTAACTGAGGCTCTAAACAAGGAAGGGTCGAGCAAATGAAAGTCACTCCAATTCGTTTTGTGCGGAACATCGAGCTCGCAAATAGGTTCTATTCCGCGCTAGGACTGCACGAAAATGCTGCAGCCACAAGCGGAACCTGGGCGGACTTGCGCGGCGGCGGTGGTCAGCTGGGACTACACATCGCTGAAACGGAAACCACCCATGCAGATGCCAGAGCCGTGGCACTGCAATTCACAAGCGACGAAAAGCTGGAGCTCTCCGCAAAGCGGCTCACGGACGCGGGCTACATGCCATCAGACATCATGGACGAAACCTTCGGCCGATATTTCACAGTCAAGGACCCTGATGGATACCTCATCCAGGTGAACGAGTTGGACGAAGAGTTCAGCAGCCTCAGCTATGAGACACGAGAGTCTTCGGCCCTGAAGTAGAAACCGGCTCGCTAATCTGACAGCGCCAACCCAAGTGAACGGATGACCCCGTGCTTTTGAATCCTGCAACTACGGCGCTGAATGACCGAGCGTCCGGTAGAGGATGCCTTTAGGAGGGGTACGTGACGCCCCGGGGCCGGCTCATTAAGGAACAATGGTCGCAGTTCCAATCAGGAGGCAGAAGCTTTGAAAAGGTTCTATATTGCGTCGAGCTTCAGGAATATCGTCAACGTCCGGTACGTCGCGCAAACCTTGGAAAGCAAGGGCTACGTCAACACGTACGACTGGACCCAGAACGCGTCGGCGCGCGATGCGGGTACAGTCACTCTCGGTGATCTGCGCTCCATCGGGCAGCATGAGAGAGATGCAGTGACAGGTGCCGACGTCGTCGTAATCCTGCTTCCAGGCGGGAAGGGCACGCATGTTGAGCTTGGCATCGCGATCGCTCAAGGCAGAAGGACAATCCTGCATTCGCCGGACGAAGTCATCAACAACCTTGCGACCACCAGCACGTTCTACCACCTACCTGAGTTGGAGAAGTGCCACGGAACTCTAGACGACCTCTTAGCTATCATCGTCGGCCGAGAACTGACCGTTGCCGCTGTCTGACTCGATTCGTGTCGCAGTGAGGGATCCCTTAGCGGGGCGCGTATTGGCTCCGCCCGGGAGATGGCTTGGCCAGTTTGTTTGCACGCAGTAGCGTTCTTCGGGTGAATGAGGAAGCTGAAGAACTTGTAGGCGGAAACGCCTCAGAGAGTGTCGTTCGTATTGGCGATACGGTCCGCAAACCGTGGCTGGAAAACTCTGCCATCGTCCAGAAGTACCTGAAAGCTCTACAGGTAGCTGGCGTTGACGTCCCCAAACCCCTGGGCAAGGATCACGCTGAGCGACATGTCATCGAGTACGTCGAGGGTGTATCTGCGATGGACCAGTTGCCTCTACGGCAGGATGACCTCTTGCGGGTCGGCCGTTTGATTCGCCAGATGCACGATGCGAGCGAAGGATTTGGTCTCCCGGATACGACCGAATGGAACCTTCTGCTTCCTGCCGAGAATCCGAACCTGATGTGCCACAACGACCTGGCGCCGTGGAACCTCATTATGGGCGAACGGTGGGTGTTCATCGATTGGGACGCAGCGGGGCCGAGTACGCGCCTCTGGGACCTTGCATATGCAGCTCAGTCCTTTGGAATGCTCTTTGAAGGCCAACCGGTTCCAGAGGCAGCCGCGAGGCTGCGCGCTGTTATCGACGGTTATGAGGCTAACGAGGTCCTACGAGAAGCGTTGCCCGAGGCCCTAGGAAGGAGGACGGCGGCCATGCACGAGCTGTTGAAGTCCTCATATGAATCCGGATTCCAGCCTTGGGCAGAAATGTACGTCAGTGGACACGGCGAGCACTGGCACGCCGCGGCTGACTATGTCTTACGCAATCAAGACGCCTGGAAACAAGCCCTGACCTAGATTGCTGCTGGCCTGCAGAGATCCGATGAAGGATCGGCTAGCGGTCACCAAGGGTGACATTTGAGCGGTGCGAAAAGTCCGCCATTTCAGACAGAGATCTACGTCGAGCGGACGGCAGGCGTTGGAACAGTGACGGTCTCAGCTACTGGATCGCGTTCCTTGCCGAGGATCCTTCCGTTGTCGTCGGAAGCGGGGGCGTCCAGCGGCATCGAAGCGGTAGCTGGAATCTCAACTAACGCATCGACCCTTCGTTGCAGCGCCAGGGTTACGCGACCGAACTCGCTATGGCCGGTATTGCGGCAGCTCAGTCCGTCGATCCGGCGTCGTCGGTCATCGCGTGGATCGACCCACTCAATGCCCGTTCCCGAGCGACTGCCCTCAAGGTGGGCCTGATTTTCGCCGGCACGGGGATCGACAGCAGCGATGGGCGTGAACGTGCGGCATATGCCGACCGACAGCTACCGGATGGGCCGGCGTCCTAACTGATTCATTTCAGACGCTTCCATATTTCGGCACGGAACAGTTGATGGGCCCAACGTTGACGCAGCCCAGTATCCCGCTAGAGGATCGTTATTGAGAAGGACACCCGCCCGCATCGCTGCAGGTCAGATTTCAGCGCAGCTCGGCCCGATCGGGCACAATATCGCGAGGGCTGCTTGCTGATGACGATCTTTCCAAAGGCACCCTCGACTAGCTTCTGGTAGGTGCGGGAGTCTGGCGCGAGAACTGTTTCGCGAACAACTGGGAAGATCTTGGTATGACTACAGCAACTGTTGCACCGGATCCGGGCTTGGTGCCGGAGCTTCTGATCACGGATCTCGACAAGAGCCTGGATTTCTGGTGCCGGCTGTGCGGGTTTGCGGTGCTCTATCACCGGATCAATGAGGGATTCGCCTATATCGCCAGGGGCTCGGCGCACGTCATGCTGGAGCAGGCTGGAATGGGTCGTAACTGGATCACTGGGACTCTTGAACGTCCGCTCGGGCGCGGCATTAACTTTCAGGTTTCAGTTCCGTCGATCGAGCCGCTCGTGAATGCACTGGATGCCGGAGGCTGGCCGCTCTTCATGGCGCCAGAGACCAAGTGGTACAGAACCGGCGAGTACGAAGCCGGCGTCGCACAGTTTCTGGTGGCAGATCCTGACGGCTATTTGATTCGGTTCCAGGCGTCTCTGGGACGAAGACTTGTCTCCAGCGAGACGGCATGAGTATCCAATGAGGACCGGCTTACGGGACACCTCAACCGGCGTTTCAGCGGAATGCGGCGAGGGCAGCTTGCAATACTGTTCCGCATGGAAAAGCCGAGGGCCCAATGGAGGATCACCACACACGACTGGTCCAAACTGGTAGATCTCGATCATCTTGCGCAAATCCGGAGTCAAGCAGACGTATACGCGCCGCACGGTACCCTTCACCTCGTGCTTGAAGTGCTTGCATATGCAGTAGACGAAGCCGAGCACCACGGCCGGCCAGCTCATATCACGATCGCAGTTCACGCCGATGGATCGGTGTCCGTCGCCGACAACGGGCGCGGAACGGATACACGCATCGACGACCAAGGCCAGACGATCCGAAAGCCAGTGATGGCCACCAAGGATCTTCGGTTCTTCGATTCGCCAGAGGCTGTCGAGCTAGCCGACGCGCTGCCGCGTCGCGGGATGTCGGTCGTCGCCGCCCTCAGCACTTGGCTCACACACACGAACCGCCGGCATAATGGCTCCTGGACTCAGCGATATGAGCATGGCGTTCCAGTGACGGACTTCACCGGCATCCCCGACGACGGAACGACAGGAACGACCGTGCGTTTCCTGCCGGACGCGGTGCTCGTCACGCCCAACTACGTCACAATACGCGAGCTCCGCGAATTGGCTAAGCCTTCAGTCTCCACGCTCACAATTGGAATCCGCCAAGAGTAGGGACCAACCCTGTGCTGCAGAGGGATCGGTTATGGTGCCCCCTAGTACCAAGAATCGAGGTATCCATGGATCCCGCCGGTCGGTCCCTGCTCTATTACGCAGCACTCAGGAATGATGCCACGGAGGTGACCCGACTAATCGCCGAAGGCGAGTCGCCCGATTCGTCCGACAGCCAGGGATTCACCCCGCTTCATCTTGCGTCCCAGGAACACGCCCTGGCCGCGGCGGCCGCGCTGCTCAACCTCGGTGCGATGGTCGACCCAATCAACTCCTTCGGCAATACACCGCTGTTCGTTGCCGTATTCAACTCGCGCGGGCGGCCCGTAGGGTCTAGTTGTGAGCGATTACGACGCCAGGCTCGTTGACCTGTACGACCACGACAATCCGGATGGGCCGGGCCATGACTTCTACGGTTCGGTAGCTGACGAGTACGAGGCGGAGTCCATACTCGACGTTGGGTGCGGGACTGGCATCCTGACAGCTACATTCGCCCGGGAGGGACGCACTGTTGTTGGCATTGACCCGTCGGAAGCGATGCTTGCTTTCGCGCGGCGTCGGCAAGGAGCGGATGCCGTGGACTGGATCCTCGGCGACAGCCGCGCCATCCCTCCCAAGAATTTCGATGTCGCCGTGCTGACGGGCAATGTCGTCCAGCACATCCTTGATCCGGAGTGGCAACGCACGTTGCTGGATCTCCGCGCTCATCTGCGAACAGGTGGAGTGTTGGCCTTTGACAGCAGAAACCCCGTAGCCCGTGAGTGGGAGAGTTGGGGCACGCAGGAGCGCTCTCGCCGCGACACCCCACATGGGCCGCTCCTCGAGTGGGCAGACGTGTCCGAGCCCGACGAGGGCGTCGTTACCGCCAGGTTCCACAACCAGTTCCTGCAAACCGGTGAAAGTGTGACAGAGACGGCGCGCTTCGCTTTCCGCCACGCTGACACCCTTGGACAGCAGCTCGCCGCAGCCGGCTTCGAGGTGGAAGCCGTTTACCAGGACTGGGCTCGCACAACATTCACCCCTGACGCACCCTTCATGGTGTTCATTGCACACGCCCGCTGACGGATCGATACCGGGCGCTGCCGGCCGTTTCGAGAGCCTAGCTTAGGGGCAGGGTCATGAGGACCTCGTCTTGGTCACCCTCCGGCAAGCGGAGGGCTCCTGGCCAACGCCCGATTTCCTGCCACCCGCATGACCTGTAGAAGTCTTCAAGGCCCATGCCTGAACGTAATTCTAGGTGCAGTTGGTCAAGGGCTAAGTCCTCGGTGGCAGCTCGGCTACCTCGGCCATGAGTGCACGCCCCGACGCCGCGCTTCCTGAAGCCAAGTGCGGTCTGGACGCGAAGTACTCGTGCCCAGTGCGCTGTGAGCTCGCTGGAATTACYGGCCAGGAACAGCCATCCAGCCAGCTCACCGTTGATAGACGCCAGCAGGAGCCGATTGGCCGATTCATCGAGCGACTGAACCATGGCATCAAGTGAAGACCGGACTTGCTCATCGGAAACCGGTGGGAATGGGAAACCCACGGCTCCGCCCGCGTTGGTGACGTCCCGCCAACACTCCAGAAGTTGTCTTCGAACAACTGGATCGACCATAGCCGGGGCTGCCATCCACCGCATTTGAAGTGGGGCGGTCATGATTGCGATCCGCCAGTTGTTGTGGTCGGCACCAGTACTTCATTGAAGGATCTGGCCGTGGGCCACGGCAGTACTGTTAGCGAGGGCCATTCAGCACTCCACCTTTTGGTTTTCGTCTCGTACACAGCCTGGGGTGCAAGCACCGGGTTTGGCACTACCTTCCGTGCGAACAGGTCATCGTAGCCGTGGGGTGCGTATGTGGTGAGGACTCCCGCCCTATCTGAGGTGACGGCGAAGCAGCAGGTCTTCGCGGCGAAATGATCGATCGCATCAGCGGTGCTGGTGAAGGGGATGGCCGGAACGCCAAAGTGATCCTCGTACCAAAGGTGAACGCGGGCTTCGTTGCGAACTTCGACGTCGACATCCAGATCTTTGAACAGCTCACGCGCCCGCAGAATCACCGCGTTTTCCGCCTCGTAGGAGGTGTCCTCGTCGAAGTAGAACAGGTCGTAGTCCCGGATGCCGGCTCGGGGATTCTTCCCTTCCAGCACGTTCCACACGGTTTGGAACAACGCCCCGGCAGTCAGCCACCAGTCAGAGACGCCAAGAACCGGCGCCAGATTAAGTATTTGCCCGTTGACCGGGTTCTTGTCGATATAGGCCAGAAAGAGCTGCTCGTCATTGGTGGTCACAGGATCATCCTGCCCCACCCTTGGTCCCACCCCGCTGAGTATCGGGCTTTCGCTTCACCCCGACCGGTCTAGATACGGACGGTACTCGGCCGCAAATTTGGCGAGGTCTTGAGTACGTGGCTGCGGCGTCCTCCTGTAGGGGGCGTCCCATATGGACGTCGGCGAAACGTTCCGCAAAAACCCAAGGATCCTTTAATGGCCAGCCCTGTTTGGTGGCTAATCGCAGGCTACGCTCCCGCTGGTGGAGTTGACGAAGGCCCGGGCGCGAGGGGGTGCTAGGGTCCTGGAATGACTTTGCGACTTGGGGTGTACGGAGACAGCATTTCGACAGGTTGGCGGGGGATTTCCCACGTCGACAAGCGGTGGACATCCATCGTGTGCCGGAACCTCGGGCTGGAGGAGCGCAATTTCGCAGTCAACGGCCTGGGATTTCTTACCAAGCGCGATACTGACCTGTTCGAAAGGCACCCGCTGGAGATGGTCATCGACGCTGAACCGCAGATCGCGCTGATTGCGCTCGGGGCCAACGACTACCCCCAACTGCCCGAGAACGACGACAAGCTCCGCCGGACCATGATCGAGGACATGTCCCGACTGCGCGATTCGCTCCCGGACTCCCAGGTGCTCGTCGTCGAACCCTACTGGCCCTTCCTGGAAGAGCCACCGCGGATTCGCCGGGTCTTCGATCTCCATGCCGAGTGTGCCGAGGAAACGGGCCTGCCGTTCCTCGTGGGCCAGTACGGTGTCTTCGCCGCCGACCCTACCCCGTTCTTCTACCCGGAACCGGATCAGATACACCCGAACGATCTCGGCCACGCCAAGCTGGCCGAGGTCATGACCGGCGTGCTCGATCCATACGTGGCCAAAGCCCGGGTCGCCGTCTAATTCCAGCCGAACTGTATTTCCCTGCGATAGTTCGAGGCGTTCCTGCGCCACTGGTCGCCCCGGCGCCGCCCGGCAAATCGGTGTGACCGGGTTGCTCGTGGGTATCGCGGCGGCCACCTTCCACAGCCGGCCCGACCTTGACCCGGCGCGCCCGCTGGCCTCGGCGCGCTGGTACCGGCAGTACATGTCACTGGGCGTCAAAGCGCTCGTCGGGCTGGTCGCGATGATCGACGTGGGGATGCTGGGCTCGTCGCCGTTGATGTGACCGGGACGGTCACGCCGTGGGCAGTGGGCGGGACTGGTGGTCACGCTCCCGATCCCGGCCGCCGTCGTGGTTGCCGTCGTGGTCCTGGCCAGGAACAACCGCGAGCGCGATGAGGGTGTCCCGCGACGGTTCGGCCTGATCGACGAAATTCGAGGCTTCGTCCATCCCGTGGTCCTCGGGCAGGCCGAGTGACCTCCGAGAACCAAGGGTCAGCCTGTCAGCGGATTACCCGATAGCGCACGTGGGTGACGAGGCGGGAACCGCTCACGTCCGTCGGCTCAAGCTTGAGGTCCGTCACGCCGTCCAGCAACCGCTCGCCCGCTCCCAAAACTATGGGCGCAATGTGGAGCCGCAGCTCGTCGATCAGCCCCGCCGAAAGGAATTGTCGGGCGGTCTGCRCTCCTCCGGCTATGGCCACGTCCTTACTGCCAGCGGCCTTCCGCGCCTGGGCCAACGCCGATTCGATCCCATCGGCCACGAAGTTGAACGTTGTGCCGCCCTCCATCTCCAAGGGCTCGCGGGGGTGATGGGTGAGAACGAACACAGGTGCGTGATAAGGCGGGTCCTCACCCCACCATCCCCGCCACTGCTCATCCCATGCCCCGGGACCGGCGTACATGTTCCGGCCCATGATGTAGGCGCCAGCGGCGAGGATGCCTTCGAGCTCCGCAGCGTTGGACTCGGCTTCTTCGAACATCCACCTGTGGAGGAGTTCTCCGCCCCGGCCCAAAGGCTCCGTCATGCTTTGGTTTGGGCCCGCAACGAATCCGTCGAGGGAAATAGTCAGATCGCATGTGACTCTGCTCATGCGCCCATCATGCCAGCACTCGGCGGGGCCCTGACATATCAAGGCGCAGGCGTGCTAGCGGGTTTGGAGTTGGCGAATCAGCCGATCCGCTCGGCCAGGGACACGATAATCCCCTCCGGGCCGCGCACATAGGCCATGCGCCAGAGGTGCTCGTACTGGCCGATGTCGCCGACCAGCCCGAAGCCGTCCGCGGCCAGACGGTCGACGACCGCCTGGAGGTCGTCGACCTCGAAGGCGACGTTGCGCAGCCCCAACTCATTTGCCATCGCCGCGGGCGATCCAGGCTGGTGGTCGGGCCGGACAAAGCTCGAAAGCTCCAGCCGGGTACCTCCGTCGGGCGGCCGGAGCATGACGATTTCCGTACGGGAGTCGGGGATGCCGATCACCGTGTCGAGGAACTCGCCCTCGACGAACATCGGCGCGCCCTCGACCTCGAGGCCCAGCCCGACGAAGAACGCCGTCACCTCTTTGAGATCGGCAACGGTGATACCAACATGATCGAAACGCCGTACCTGTGACATGAGATCAATCCTCCGTTGTTCATCTTGTCGATCCATCGGAATTGCTGAGCCGACGGGGATTCTCAGCACAATCATCGGCGAAATCCTTCAGAGCCCCGATTGAACAATCCCAAGGGTTGGCAGAGCGGGTCAACGTTGTCCCGGGTCGAGGAGGCCATCGACCATGTAGGGAATTCAGGTCCAGCGCCTCTTTGGCCGGCGGCCGTACGATATTTTCGCCGCCGCATCGCCGTCGTCCTCTGCGATGAAGCACTGACCGTTGGGGAGGAAGCCGTCCAGGTAGCCGGGGTCCCGTTTCCACCCTGAGGGGAACATACTGGGGTGGTGAGCATCGACGCCCGGTCAGGGGCGGAGGGGAGGCGGCGGCCCGGGGCCGGCACGAGCCCGTATCCGCCGATCGCCGACTATGGGTTTTTGTCTGACTGTGAGGCCAACTGCTTGATTGCATCGAGCGGGCAGGTCGAGTGGATGTGCGTGCCGCGTCACGACTCACCGAGTGTGTTCTCCACTATCCTCGACCGCGCCGCGGGTGGCTTCAAGGTGGCACCCTACGGCGTCCGGGAGCCCACTGCGCGCCGCTATCTCCCCGGCAGCTTGATCTTGGAGACCACCTGGCAGACCAGGACGGGCTGGCTGATCGTGAGGGATGCCCTGGTGATGGGTCCGTGGCACCACACCGACGAGAGGGCCGGCCGGTACCGCCGCCCGCCGACGAACTACGAGGCCGAGCATTGCCTGCTGCGCACCGTACGGTGCGTCAACGGTGCGGTTGAGCTGTCCGTGCTGTGCGAGCCGGTCTTCGGCTACGGCCAGCGCCGGGCACGGTGGGAGTTCTCCAGCCCCGCATACGGAGAGGCCGTGACCGTCAGCGGCGATGAGGGGGATCCGGTGCTGCATCTGACTACCGACCGCCGGCTGGGCATCGAGGACTCCATCGCGGTCATTCGCAGCCGGATGACCGAGGGCGAGCAGGCCTTTATCGCGCTCTCCTGGGGGTCGCTGCCCCCGCCGCGGACGTGGGAAGAAGCCACACGCAAGCAGTGGCAGACCACTGAATTCTGGAGGCAATGGATCACCGGGGGCGAGTTCCCGGACCACCCGTGGCGGGAGCAGCTGCAGCGCAGCGCGCTGACGTTGAAGGGCCTCACCTACGCGCCGACTGGAGCTCTGGTCGCGGCGCCCACCACCTCGCTGCCCGAGACGCCCGGGGGAGAGCGGAACTGGGACTACCGGTACACATGGGTGCGCGATTCCACGTTCGCGCTCTGGGCCCTCTACACCCTCGGCCTGGACCGGGAAGCCGACGACTTCTTCGCTTTCATCCGCGACGTCGCCGCCGAGGACGACCTGCAGATCATGTACGGC
>NZ_JBFTNJ010000074.1:0-15818 GCF_056397425.1 Arthrobacter sp. 05N33_2 | reverse complement strand
GGACAGACCTGACTGCATCGCGTTGTATCCGAGCACCATCTGAAGGTAGATGGGCAGCACGATCATGGTGCCGCCCAGAGCGATCTGCTGGAGCATTTGTCCCGTGGCACCAAAGCGGAAGGCTTTTGCCTGGAACAGGTCCGGATCCAGCAGCGTCGGCTTGTTGCGGCGTTTGCGCTGAAGGAGCCAGTAGACCAGGCCGCCCAGTCCGACGGCACCCACGGCCAGGAGTGCGCCCACTGCCTCGCCGCCTTCCTGCCAGACCAGGATTCCGAGCACGACGCCGCCCATGCCGACGATGGACAGAAGTGATCCGAAGAGATCCAGTTCCCGGGGCCCGGTGTACGGCACGTCTTTGACGAGCTTGATTCCGGACAGGACGACCGCGATGATGAGGGCCTCGAGCAGGAAGGCGACGCGCCAGGACAGGAACGTGGTGAGGAAGCCCCCGAGCAGAGGCCCGACGGCGGCGGCGATCGCGGCCGACGCGCCGACCAGGGCGTAGACCCGGTGCTGGGCATCTCCCTCGAAATTTCCGTGGATGAGGGACTGCATGGCGGGAAGGAGCAGCGAGGCGCCAAGGCCGCCGATCAGGGCCCAGCAGATGATCACCGGGAGGAGGGTCTGGGCCAGGGTCATCGCCACGGCGCCGACGGCGTAGCAGGAAAGCCCAATGACGTAGGCGCGCTTGCGTCCGATCAGGTCGCCGATCTTGCCGCCGATCAGGATAAAGGCCGCGGATACCAGCGCCTCGAGGGCGATTGTCGACTGGAGTCCGCTGACGGTCGCACCTATGTCGTCCACCACCGCGGAGATCGAGACGTTCATGATCGACGTGTCGACAACCAGCACGAACATCGCCATCGCCAGCAGCAGCGCCAGCCTTTGGTTGAACTGCACCGGCGGGGTCCCGGCGTCCTTCGGAGAGTTCATCGCGGTCCGCCTCCCACACTCGATGGCTCGCTCGGGTCCACCACACAACCGGACATGTCGCCTCCTCTGGAGCAGACCGGGCAGTTCACGCATGAGCATGGTCCTGCAGGCACATCCCACCAGCGCCCACCGCAATGCGATGCTGATGCAAAGCTAGCGGTCCGGCGTCCTGACCGAATCATGCCCAGCGGGTGAGGTTGCTGCCACCTTCCGTCGGCAACGAGGCGGGGCTGCGCTCCGGTGGTGCCCGCGATGGCCTAACGTAGAAGGCTGCCCGGGTTTCGTTCCCGGGCGAAATTCACCACCCACCGCCACAGACTGACGCCCGGAGGAAATCCCAGATGCTGGAACAACTGGCAGCCTTCGTGCTGACCTGCCTGGTCGTAGTGGTGGTGCCCGGACCCGACTTTGCGCTTGTCATCAGGAATGCCCCCCGCGGCACACGGGCGGCAACCACAGCCGCCGCCGGCATCATGGTTGGCAACACGATCCTTGCCGTACTGGCGGTGCTCGGTGTCACGGCGCTGCTGGGGGCCTCGGAAGTTGTCGGGACCGGGATCAGAATTGCCGGGGCCGCCTACCTGCTCTACCTGGGCCTGCGCGCCTTCGCTGAGGCGTTCGCCAGAAAACCCAAACCCAGCCAACCCCCGTCACCGGCAGCAGAACGCCAACGCGGCGGCAGCTCACCTTTCGTGCAAGGAATGGTGAGCAACTTGCTCAACCCTAAAGTCGCCGTCTTCTACTTGTCGCTGTTCCCGCAGTTCACTGTCGCCCCGTTGCCGCCCCTCGCCCAGCACGCATTGATGGCGGGCATCTTCCTGCTTATCGCGTTGGCCTGGTACGTGCTGCTGCTCAGCGCGCTCAAGAAAGTGACCGGAGTCCTCGCCCGGCCCCGGACCAGCCGGATCGTCGTCGGGAGTTCAGGCGCCGTCCTGGTCGGGGTTGGCGGCACCATCCTGACTCAGACGCTGGCCTCCGCCTAGCCGCCCGGGCACACTCCCGCGCAGCGTCCCCGGGTGTCTAAACTCCGGATCAACCCCGGAGGCGTTGATAAGCGCCCCACAGGGCGGGATGATCAGCACATGCCCGGCAACCGTCACCGAAGGAGCCCGACCGTGAGCGCCGCCATCAAGACAACCGAGAAGCTGATCATCATCGGGTCCGGCCCCGCGGGCTACACCGCGGCGATCTACGCCGCCCGGGCCGGGCTTGAGCCGCTCGTCATCGCCGGCGCGGTCACCGCCGGCGGCGCCCTCATGAATACCACCGAGGTGGAAAACTTCCCCGGCTTCCCGGGCGGCATCCAGGGCCCTGAGCTCATGGACGGGCTGCAGCAGCAGGCCGAAAAGTTTGGCGCGAAGGTGGTGTTCGACGACGTCACCGAGGTGCGGCTCGCCGGGCACCTGAAGCGTGTCGCCACCGGCGGCGGCGAGACCCATGAAGCCCCTGCGGTCATCCTCGCTACGGGCTCGGCGTACAAGGAACTGGGGCTGCCGGAGGAGAAGAAGTTCAGCGGCCACGGGCTCTCCTGGTGCGCCACCTGYGACGGCTTCTTCTTCCGCGASCAGGACATCATCGTGGTCGGCGGCGGCGACTCGGCGATGGAGGAGGCCACGTTCCTGACCCGCTTCGGCAAATCGGTGACCGTGGTGGTCCGCAAGGGCGAACTGCGCGCCTCCCGGATCATGGCCCAGCGGGCCAAGGACAACCCCAAGATCAGGTTCGCCTGGAACTCCGCCGTCACCGCGATCCACGGCAACGGCAAGGTCACMGGTGTGACCCTGACCGACACCCGCACCGGCGACACCCGGCAGCAGGCCGCCACGGGCATCTTCGTCGCGATCGGGCACGTGCCCCGGACCGAGCTTTTGGCCGGCCAGATTGACCTCGATGCCGACGGCTACATCCAGGTCGACTCCCCTACGACGGTCACCAACCTGACTGGCGTCTTCGCCTGCGGCGACGCCGTGGACCACCGCTACCGCCAGGCCATCACCGCCGCCGGCACCGGCTGCGCCGCGGCCTTGGACGCCGAACGCTTCCTGTCCGCGCTCGAGGACGCCGACAGCATCGCCACAGCGCTGGTCGAAGAACCGACGCACTCCTAGGCGAGCCTTGAAGCGGCCCTTCCCGACGGCACTCTCCGGCACCGGCAGGGCCCCGCGGTACTTATGGGTCGGTCGCCGCGCTGTCTGTTGCAGAAACTGGCCGGTCCGCAGGCTCAGCCGGCGCTGACAGCGGGGGGACAAGCAGGTTAGCCTCAAGCTGGTCGGCATCGACGGCTGCGAGGTTACGGATCAGGATGATGAGCCAGGCGAAGATCAGCGACGCGGCGATCAGCTCCACTGCGGTCAGGTTGTAGTAGCCCACCGGGAACCACATCACCGCGGCGGCCACGATGACCGCCAGGAAGAGCCACCCCAGCGCAGCGAAGGTGGCCGACACGGACGGAACCAGCGTGCGGATGCGGACAATGAGGGACGCGAAGACCACCACCATGCCGGACGCGACCAGGGTGTGGAGCCCGAAGCGCTCATCGACGGGGAACAATCCCACGCAGGCGAGGAAGACGCCGATCAGGGCGATCCCGCCTTCGAGCAGCCTCACCCGATGCAGCGCGGACGGGGACTTCGCGGTCGCCGCGAGGGTCGCCGTCGCATATCCCGCCAGCGTGGAGATGACGACGCCGGCGACGATCAGGGTGAAGTTGAACGCCACTCCGGAGACGTCGGAGCTCATGCCGAGGGCACTGAGGTTCTCCTGCCACCACAGTGGATTCTGTGCGGTGAGCATGCTCGTGAGCAGGCCGGTGACCAGGAAGCCGGCGAGGAGGGCGGCGAGCCGGTAGGCGGTCATGCTGAGCGCGGACAGGTAGGCGATATAGGCGCTGATGGCTCCCGTGGTCCCGACCAGGACAGCGGCCGCGAACGGGTAGACGACCGCACCGATGAACGCCTGCTGAAACAGCGAAAAGAGCGCCAGCCAGCCGAGCAGGAAGATGCATGCGTGCGCCAGCGCGAGTGCGGCGATATCGATGGACGTGCGGATCCGGCCTCCCCCGCGGGCCTCCGGTGCCACAGCCGGACGACGTTGCAGGCAACCGGCCACCACCGCCCCGGCGCCCACCACTGCCGTGCTGATCGAGGCAATGTCACCGATTGAACCCCGTCCGGACAACGGGACCGGTTCCCGCCCGATCAGCAGAATAGCGATGCCGCCCAGGACGAGGAAGGCGGCGCTGCCGACGAAGAGCGCCCGGGCCTCTGACGTGACGGCTGCTGGCTTGTTCGGGTTTACCATCACTCACTTCGATTCGCTGGCGTTGACGGCTCGTGCAGTTCCGCCGTCAGCGTCAGCCCCTCGTGCTCCAGCAATCTTTCGCATCCCGGGCGCTCGCACACCGGCGGTACTCCAACGCTATGGCCGCGGCGGCCCGGGGCCGTCACCCGGAACGGATGAACCCGCGCCGCCGGCCTTCGGTTTGTTGGCGCGCTGCTGGCCCGCTGTTGGCCCGCTGTTGGCCCGCCTTCGGTGGACGGAACGCACGGCCGGCGCGTGCGTCACTGACCCGCGTGCGGAACGACCAGTACGGGCCGGCCCTGCAGACGGGTCAGGGAAACGCTGACCGAGCCCTCCAGGAGCCGGCCCATCTGGGCAATCCGCCCAGGCCGCTGCCCGCCGACAATCAGCGCAGCCGCGTCCGCGCTCTGCGCCAGCCGGTCCAGGGCGTGGGCAACTTCGCCGTTCAGCACCCGGAAGGACCATGCCCCGCCGGGAGGACCGAGAATGCCCTCAAGGCAGCTGAGCAGCTGTGAGGCCGGGTATTCGGCTTCGACATTCGGGGCGGGATCCAGTGAGGTGCCATCCAGGACTCCGGCGGGCTCCCACTCCGTGAGGTAGCTCGCCGGGTCCACGAACGCGCAAATCAGGTGCACTCCCATGATCGCGGCGAGCCCGGCGGCGGCCCGTACCAGGCGCCCGTCGAATTCCCACGGCACACCGACAACCAGCGGGCCGTCCGACCATTCGCCGGCCCCGGCCTGCTGAAAATCACCGGGAGTTTCCATGGGTCCTGTCAGTCGAGGCGCGCACCCGCAGGATGTCTATGCCTTGCGGGCGCAGCGGGAATCCACGCCTTCATTATGCCCACTCCCGGCCTTCCGGTCTCGCGGCCTCCCTGGGGAGTGCGGATTAGCTCGCGGCGGCGGACGTCAGAGCCTGCAACAGCGGCGTCGTCGGCCGCCCGATCAGCCGGGACAGCTCGCCCGTGACGGTGGCCAGCAGGCCCGCCTCGGTGTCCGCGTCCAGGGCTGCGAGGAATCCCGCGGTGCCCGCGTCGAGGCCGRCCGCGGTCAGGACCTCAACCAGTTCCGGGGCGGAGACGGGCTGGTAGACAACTTCCCGGCCCGTGATCCGGGTGATCGCCGTCGCCAGTTCCTTGAAGTTCCAGGCGTAGTCGCCGGAGAGTTCGTACGTGCGGCCCTCGTGCCCGGCGGAGCTGAGCACCGCCGCGGCCGCGGCCGCGTAGTCAGCCCGCGTCGCGCTGGCCACCCTGCCGTCACCGGCAGYGGCCACGACGGCGCCCGTCTGCTTGGCCGTCGCCACGGTCTGGGCGTAGTTCTCGGTGTACCAGCCGTTGCGCAGGATGGTGTTGTCGAGTCCCGACGCGCGGATGAGCTCCTCTGTTGCCTTGTGCTCGGGCGCCAGGATCAGTTCGGTGGTGTCCGCGGCCAGGACGGATGTGTAGGCGATGAACCCGACGCCGGCGGCCCTGGCAGCGTCGATGACGTTGCCGTGCTGCGCCACCCGGGAGCCCACCTCGCTTCCGGAAACCAGCAGGAGCCTGTCAACGCCCGTAAGCGCAGCCTCGAGAGCCGCGGGATCGGAATAGTCCGCGACGCGCACCTGGACGCCACGTGCAACCAGCTCCCGGGCTTTCGCGGCGTCGCGCACGATGGCCACCAGCGAATCCGGTTCCTGGCTGGTGAGCAGTTCATCGAGGACCAGCCTGCCCAGCTGTCCTGTCGCACCCGTTACTGCAATCGTCATGTTGCGCTCCTCATCAGTGGTCAAGCCACGTCACGTTATGGTTGGCCGGCGATCCGGCACTGGCGGACATAACCGGACCCCGGTCCGGTTCATTCCCCTTGTTACGTTGTGCGACCGCTACGTCAGGGTCCACGACCGCTTGGACAACCCGAACCAGAACCCGTCGATTGCTGTCCTGGCCTGGATGTCTCCCGAGCCGTACGCAGCCCCGAGGGCAACATAGAGCGGAGCCCAATGCTCGCTGCGGGGGTGCGCTTCCCGGGCGGCGGGTGCCTTGTTCAGGAAGTCGAGGATGGAGTCGACATCGCCGCGGGCCATGGCCTCCTCCGCCCAGTGGTCGAATTCGCTGGAGGCCGCGGGAGGGGCGGAGTCCGGTCCCCCGGCGGGATTAAACCAGCGCAGGTTGTGCGTCGTGAATCCCGATCCGACAATCAGCGTGCCCCGCTCCCGCAAGGGCCCCAGCGACATGCCGAGGTCGAACAACCCCTGAGGATCAAGCGTCGGCATGGACATCTGCACGACCGGCACGTCGGCGTCGGGGTACATCTCCTTCAGCGGAACGTAGGCGCCATGGTCCAGCCCGCGGCTTTCATCGCGCTCCACGTGGTGGCCGTGGCCGGCGACGAGCTTCTCGACTTCGGCAGCCAGCTCGGGCGCCTGCGGGGCGTCATAGGCCACCTCGTAGTACTTTTGCGGGAAACCGCCGAAGTCGTAGACCAGGCCCGGATCCCGCCCGGTTGCACTGAGCGTCACGGGGGCGTTTTCCCAGTGGGCGGAGACCATGAGGATGTCCCGGGGCTTGCCGAAGGTGCCGGACCAGTCGTGGAGTTCGCGGGTCCACGTGGAGTCGTCGGCCAGCGGCGGTGCGCCATGGCTGAGGAAGAGAACCGGGGGGCGGTCAGTGGTCTGAGTCATGGGATCATCCTAATCCATTTTGATTGAAGCTTCAAGCTTTCGGTCAGAACGAGGGCACACTGAACCCAAGACCCAGAAGGCCCCGGCCCGCCTGCTCGAGAACCGGATCCCTCGTCAGCGCCGCATGGTTCATCAGGACATTGACGTCGCGCTGGATCCGCTGGAGCGGATGCGACAGCCGGTGCACGCTCCCGCCGGATCCCAGCATGATCACCCGAACCGCCTCGGCCGACGCCTCGCCGCTCAGGGCGAGGGACAGCCGGTACTGCCCGCGGTCCGGCTCCGTCATGGTCGAAGGCCCGCGCGCATGGGCGGCACAGACCACCCGGACCGCCTCCTGCCAGTGCAGCCGCGCGGTGGCCACCAGCCCGAAGGCGTGCGCATACCGGACTTGCGCGAGCGGGGAGTCCGCCTGGCGGCTCTCCACGGTGTGCTTGACCTTCCGGACCAGAACCAGCTCGCGGAACAGGTCGAGCGCGTATTCGGCAGACCCCAGGGCAGCGGCCGGGGCCACCATGTTCAGCAGCGCGCCCATGGGGGTATGGATCAGCGGATCCGCGTGGAGCAGGCTCCCCGGATTGGTTTCCGCGCCCAGGAGTTCCCAGTCCAGAGTTCGATGCTCCGGGACGAACAGGTTCCCTGCCCGAATGTCGTTGCTCCCGGTACCCCTCAGGCCGGCCGTCTGCCACACGTCGAGGAGCTCGACGTCGGCCAGCGGCACCAGGCACTGGAGGCGCACGTCGCCGTGCTGCGCGGCGAGCAGCGCCCACTGGGCATGCATGACCCCGGAGGCAAAGGTCCACCGGCCCGAGATGGAATAGCCTCCCGGCACTTTCCTGGCCACTCCAGCCGGCGCCCCGGTAGCGGCCGCCAAGGGAGCCGGTCCGTTCGCAAAGACCTCGTCCTGCGCATCCCGCGGCCACCGCGCGAGCATCCAGACATGTTCGATCAGATGGCCGGCACTCCACGCCGTGGAGGCGCACCCCCGGGCAAGCCGGCGCACCACCTCCACATAGGTTTCCAGGCCCATGCCGAATCCGCCGACCCCCTTCGGGGAAAGCATGTGGAAGATTTCGGCCGCGTGCAGCTCCTCCATGGTGGCGTCCGGAATGCGCCGGAGCTCCTCGGTTTCCGCGGCCCGCTCGCGCAGGCCGGGCACGAGCCCCTGGACCCGGGCGAGCATGTCGTCATGGGTCGGGACGGCCGCCGCCGCCCGGGCACCGGCCCGGGACGCAGCCCCGACGTCGCCAGGGGCACCGCCGGGCGCACCGGCGACGGGTCCGGCGTCGGACGGGAGCACGAGCGTGTGGCCGGTATGGTCGCGTTTTGCGGCCAGGTACCGAAGATTGGCCGCCGAGGCATGGACGCCGGTGGCGACCTGCCCGGACACTTCGAGGCCGAGGCCGGTCAGCTGGGCTGCCTTGTCCGGGTTGTTGCTGAGCAGCCGCAGCGTGCCGGTACCCATTGCCCCCAGCATCTGGGCCGCCGCCGTGTAGTCCCGCTCGTCTTCGCCGTGGCCCAGGGCCAGATTCGCGGCGTAGGTGTCCAGGCCGCCATCCTGCAGTGCGTAGGCGTCAAGCTTCGAATACAGGCCGATGCCGCGGCCTTCCTGGCGGAGGTAGAGCAGGAAGCCCCCCTCGGCGGCAATCCGCTCCACGGCCTCCCGCAGCTGCGGGCCACAATCGCACCGCTGGCTCCCGAATACGTCGCCGGTGAGGCACTCGCTGTGCAGCCGCACCAGCGGTCCGGCACCGCCTCGCGCCGCGCCCTGCAGCGCCTCCTCCCACTCGCCGAGGGCCAGCAGCAGGTGCTCCTTGCCGTCGGCGAGCCCGCTAAAGGTCAGCACTTCGGCAACGGCTTCGAACCCGTCCGGGAAGCGCAGCGGCACGAAGACGCGGCTGCGCACGGCGGCCGAAGGTGCTGCGGCCTTCGGCGTTGCAGTGGTTTCTGGCGCAAGGGTCATCTCGGGTCCTCAGGTATTGGGCAACAGGTGCTGCTGTTGGCGGGGCAGAGCCGTCATGCCAGTCGGCTTCGAGCGACACGGTCTTTCCGGCCGCGTTTACTTGAACCTTAAAGTTATAGGCCCGGGTGGCAGGTGATGCAAGCGATGACCCCGCATGACGGCCGGGCGGGCGCGTCGGCGCGCACCGGCCCGGATTGGCAACCAGCCGGTGCCATCATGAGGGCGTGACTATCCCGAAAACCATCCTGTTGTTCATCCTCGCCGCCGTTGCCGAAATTGGTGGGGCCTGGCTCGTCTGGCAGTCCGTCCGCGAGGGCCGGGCCTGGTGGTGGGCCGGGCTGGGTGTCGTGGCGCTGGGCATCTACGGCTTTGCCGCGACTTTGCAGCCTGACGCACACTTCGGGCGTATTCTCGCCGCGTACGGCGGCGTGTTCGTGGCCGGCTCACTGGCCTGGGGCATGATCTTCGACGGCTTCCGGCCCGACCGGTGGGACGTCCTGGGTTCGGTGATCTGCCTGTTCGGGGTCGCCGTCATCATGTTCGCGCCCCGCGAGGCCGGATGACCGCTGCTGTCCCCAGGAAAGGATCCAGTAACCATGACCCGATTCGTGATTGGCCCTGACGTTGCCCTTCATCTTGCCCTCGAAAGGCCGGCGGTTTCAGACGATCACCAGCTCGTGGCCCCGACGCTCCTCCGCTCGCAGGTGCTCTCGCTCCTGTACCAGTCAGTCCGGCGCGGCGACGTGACGCGGGCCGATGCCAATCGTCAGCTCGACTACATCCGGGGCCTTCGCATCCGGCTCCTCGGCGACCGCGTCCTGCAACGCACCGCGTGGAGCCTCGCCGAGGAACTTGGCTGGGATGACACCCTCGACGCCGAATACGTGGCCCTGGCCCGGCTTCAGGCAGACGCCTTTGTGACACTCGACGCCGGGCTCGCCCGCTCCGTGCAGGGCCTCGTGACGCTCGCGGCACCTGCGGCGCTGCTCACGCCGGTGTAGGGCGGCGGCCGGCTACCGCCCGGCGGTGCGTTCGAGCACCTGGCCGAGGATCCGCGCGCCTTCCCGGAAAGCACCCGGATTGGGTCCGGCGAAGTTCAGCCGGATGAACGGTCCGGCCGGTTCGGCCGGGAACCACTCGGTACCGGCCGCGATGATGACCCCCGCGGCCTCGCAGTCCCCGACGAACTTGTCGACGTCGGTCCCGTCGGGAAGGCGGGCCCAGAGATTGAGTCCGCCCGTGGGCACGTGCTCCACGTGGGCCAGCGGGGCATGCTCCCGCAGGCTGCTGAGCATGAGATCTCGGCGGGACTGGAGCTGCAGCCGCAGTCCGCGCAGGTGCGTCTGCCATCCCGGCTGCGTTACGACGTCGAGGGCCGCCGCCTGGAGAACGCCGCTGACATACATGGACTCGGCGCCCCGGTCGGCCAGGATGCGATCACGTGCCGGGCCGCGGGCGATCACCGCGGCAATGCGTATGGCCGGGGACACGCTCTTTGTCAGCGAACGGAGATAAACGACATGGCCGGAATCGTCGAGGCTGGCGACGGGCACGGAATCCGTGGTGATGCCGAAGTCATGGGCCCAGTCATCCTCCACCAGGAAAGCACCGTGTTCGCGCACCACGTCGAGCACCTGCTCCCGCAGGCGGGCGGGCCATTGCGCGCCGGTGGGATTGGCATAGTTCGGCTGTGCGTAGAACAGCCGCGCGCCGGTCTCGTCAAAGGCGCGGGCCAGGTCCTCAGGGTCCGGGCCTTCGGGACCGCTGGGTACCGGAACAACCCGGACACCGGACTGCGCCGCGGCCTGGAGCGCCCCCCAGTAGGTCGGGGATTCCACCAGCAACGGCTGCCCGCTGCCGACCAGTGCCCGGAACACGGAACTGAGCCCGCCCTGGCTCCCCGGGAGTACTATCACGTCGCGCGGCGTTGGCGGGGCGACGCCGGCCCCAGTGGCAGCCCGGAGCTCGTGCGCGAACCAGGATTGCAGGTCGGGCAGGCCCGCGGCAGGCGGACGTGACAGGGCAGCCTCACCCCGGGCAGCCCGGGTCAGGGCCGCCCTGACCAGCCGCTCGGGCAGCAGTTCCCGGTCCGGGTAGCCTGAATGGAAGGCGATGACGTCGTTTGGGGCGCTGCGCATCGCAGTGGAGACGGGGCGGAGCGGCGCCCGGGGCGATCCCAGCGCCGTCGTCTGCCAGCCGTAGTCCACCGGCCGCGCTGTTCGAACGGCCCGCACGAACGTCCCGACGCCGGGGCGGCTCTCGATCAGGCCCTGCGCGGAGAGGGTCCGCAGGACCTTTTGCACGGTCACGGGGCTGGCCTGGTACTCGGCGACCAGGGAACGCGTGGAAGGCAGCCGGGCGCCCGGCGCGGCGGCCGCAATCCATCCCCGGAGCCGCGCCGCCATCCGCGAAGTGCTATCGTAAGACATGAATGACAATAGTAGCGCTACTCAGGGAATCGATCAACCGTTATCGTCCCGGCCGGCAGCCGGACTGTGGTGGGGATTCGTCGGCGTCGCCGCATTCTCCTTCACTCTGCCGTTCACCCGGGTGGCGGTTGCGGGGTTGTCTCCGTTGTTTATCGGATCGGGCCGGGCTGTTGTTGCGACCGTTCTCGCCGCGTTCGCCCTCACTTTGACCCGGCAGCGCCTGCCCCGGGGAGCCCAGTGGGCGCGTATTGCGGTGGTCGCCGGCGGGGTGGTGATCGGATTCCCGCTGCTGACCTCCTTCGCCCTCACCTCGGTTCCCGCCAGCCACGGCGCGGTTGTTATTGCGCTGCTCCCCGCGGCGACCGCAACGCTGGCGGTGATCCGCGGCCACGAACGGCCGCCCAGGCCTTTCTGGATGATCACCGGCGCGGGCGCAGTGGCGGCGATTGGTTTCGCCTCTGCGCAGTCCGGCGGCATCGGGCAACTGCAATTGGCCGACCTGCTGCTGTTCGGCGCCGTCCTCTCGGCGGCAATCGGCTACGCCGAAGGCGGCCTGCTGGCCCGCGAACTCGGGTCGTGGCAGACCGTCTCCTGGGCCCTCGTTCTGTCCTCGCCGCTCATGGCCGGCATCGCGGCGTTCTCTATGGCCAGCCAGCCTCCCTCCGCTACTCCGGTGCAGTGGGCGGCCTTCGCATACTTGGGCGTCGTGAGCATGTTTTTCGGCTTCTTCGCCTGGTACCGCGGCCTGGCCATCGGACCCATGGCGCAGGTCAGCCAGATCCAACTCGTCCAGCCGGTCTTGAGCATCTGCTGGGCCGGGCTCATACTGGGCGAAGACTTGACCTGGGCGACCATCATCGGCGGCACGGCGGTCATCCTCTGTGCCGGCCTGGCCGTCCGCTCCCGGCCAAGTGCGGCGAGGGCGGCGGGAAGCAATCCGTTCGTGCTGGACAGCCCGAAGGACAACGCGAGGGCACTGTGACAGTGAAACAATCCGGCTGATCTGATCACCTGCCCCGCCCCCGAAGCCTCCCAGCCCCAGACCGATCCGCGATCCGAATGGAAGTTCCGTGTACATCCCCGCACATTTCGCCGCCGGCCCCGATGCAGTCCGTCATCTGCTCACGCGCCCGTCCGCGGCCAACCTGGTCACCGCCACCGCGAAGGGCATGCTTGCCACGCTGCTGCCCTTCGTCTTCGACCCCTCGGCCGGTGAGCACGGCGCCCTGCACGCGCATCTGGCCCGCAACAACCCCCAATGGTCTGAACCCGCCCTCGGCGAATCGCTCGCCATTATCCAGGGCGCCGACGCCTACATCTCGCCGCGGTGGTACGCGTCCAAGGCGGAGCACGGACGCGTGGTTCCCACCTGGAACTACTCCACGGCCCACGTGTACGGCACCCTGGTCATCCACGACGATCCCGCCTGGCTCGCCAGCCATGTGAGGCGGCTGAGCAACCACAACGAGGCCGGCTCCGAGCGGCCCTGGACTGTCGAGGATGCCCCGGAGCGCTACATTGCCGGCCAGCTGCGCGCGATCGTCGGCGTCGAGCTTCTCATCACGCGGATCGAGGCGAAGCACAAACTCAGCCAGAACCGGCCCGACGCCGATGTTGACGGTGTGGTGGCCGGGCTGCGGGCCCGCGGTGACCTGGCAAGCGCCGCGGACGTCGAGAACGCACGTGAGGGCCGCGAGCAGATTCACTGCCCGCACTCCGGCTCCCCGGCCGGTCCTGCTTCCTGATCCTGGCACCGGCTGCGCCTGCATCCTGATGGCCGAAGGCTGACCCCGGCACCTGGGCCCGGCCCGGCCGTTTCGCTAGGTTTTCGCTACGAATTCGGGCCGGCGCCGCGGAAAAGGTCAGGCGCTACGGGGATCCCCGTAGCGCCTGACCTGTGGCGTGTCACGTGTCCGTTTCCGTAGCGGAATCCTGTGCCATCTCGTGGCCGAGGTTCATCACCCGGCGCGCCAACTCCCCCGGGTCCGGTTCCCCGGCGCCCAGCGCCCCCGTGCCCAGTTCACCCGCTCCCAGTTCACCCGTGCCCAGTTCACCCGCTCCCAGGCTCCCGGCGGCACGCAGGTCCTGCCGCTGCGGCCCCGGCCTGCCCAGCAGGACAGCGGACCACAGCGCCTGCACGGTTGATACGGCCACTGTAGCTCCCGTCGGCCCCGAGACCAGCCAGCCGCCGCTGGTCGCGGCCACTTTCGGGGCTCCCGGCCAGGATTGGCTGGCACCATTGATCGTTTGGGCGACAATCAGGTGCTGCCGCAGCGTTCTGACCGGACCCAGGACAGGATCGCTCACCACATTTCGTCCACAGGCACCGCACATATGGGCCTCCCTCCTAGGGCATGACGTCACCGGAATTTGGCCCGAGAGTCTGCCCCACATACAAGTTGCCGCCGGGATCGCTGGCCAAAAGCAGCGCCGTCGGCGCCACCTCGTCCGCCAGCCCGAAGCGCAGCAGCGGCAGCCCGGCACGCTTCGCCGCCTTCCACTCCTCCGAGATGCCGTCAACCAGGGGCGTTTCGATGGGGCCCGGGGCAATGTTGTTGACCAGCACGTTGTCGGCGGCAGTTTCCAGGGCCAGCGCCTTGGTCAGCCCCACGACTCCGGCTTTGGCGGCACTGTAGTGGCTGAGCCCGGTGCCGCCCTTGATGGCCAGCTGGGAGGCGATGTTGATGATCCGGCCCCACTTCTGCTGCCGCATCTCCCCCACCACCTCCCGGCAGCAGAGGAAGACACCGGTCAGGTCAACGGCAATCGTCTCGTTCCACATGGCAAGTGTCATGTCTTCCAGCGGCGATTCCGTCAGAAGGCCGGCACTGTTCACAAGAATGTCGATGCTGCCGAGCCGGGACCGTGCTTCGGCAAAGGCCGCCTTCACGCTCGCCTCGTCCGAGACGTCGACGGCGATGCTTCCCGCCGCGCCCGACCGGTCCAGGACGGCGACTCTGTCGCCGTTGGCGGTGAAGGCCTCGGCGATGGCCTTGCCGATGCCGCTGGCTCCGCCCGTAACCACAACGGCGCGGCCCTCCGTTTTCCGGGAGGCGTCAGGGTTGTTCATTCTTGTCCTTCCGAGGCTTTTCAGGCACGCATCTTGATGGTGAGGCCGCCGTCAACAATCAGGGACTGGCCCGTGACGTAGACAGCGTCATCGGAGGTCAGGAAGCCGATCACGCTGGCAACCTCCTGGGGACGTCCGACCCGGCCCCAGGGGATTTCCAAACCGGCGCGCTGCAGGCCCTCGGGCCCGAGGGAATTCACCGGATCCAGGGACTGGGGAGTTTCGATCAGTCCGGGGATAACGGCGTTGGCGCGGATGCCGCGCGGCCCCAACTCTGCGGCCACACTGCGGATCAGGCCGAGCACGCCGGCCTTGGCGGCTGCGTAGTGGGCATGTTCCTCCCAGCCGTAGACGCCACCGGCAATAGAGGACACGGCAACCATCGCTCCGCCGTCGGTCATCTTCGCGGACCCGGCGCGCAGGGTCCGCAACACGCCGGTGAGGTCGACGTCGAGCATGTCGTGCCAGCGCTGATCGGTCATCTCCGCCAGGGGCGAGTTGCGCAGGATTCCGGCATTGGCCACGGCGTAGTCCAGGCGGSCGTACTCGTCGACGGCGCGTTCGGCGAAGGCATCGACAGACGCGGTACTGCGGACATCCACTTCCTGGATAATCCCCTGGCCGCCGGCGTCCTTCACGAGGCGAAGGGTTTCCTCCGGGTCGTGCGGGTCGCCGGGAAAGGTTCCGATGACAGAATGCACGCCGCGGTGGGCGTAGTGGACCGCGAGGGCCCGTCCAATGCCGCTGGCCGCTCCGGTGATCACGGCCACCCTGTTCTCAGGCGTCATGGGGGTGGTCCTCGAGCAGGGCTTCGACCGGCGGCTTCGCGGCGATCATCAGCAGGCCGGAGAAAAGGGTTCCGGCCGCGCCGACCCACAAGGCTGCAGCACCGGTTCCTACGCTGGCGGCCGCTAGCGTGAACAGGAAACCACCGAGAATGGTGCCGGGCTGGCTCATTGCGCCGATAAAGGCTGTGCCGGTGGCACGGCAGCTGACGGGGTAGCACTCCGCCATGAAGTACTGGATCGCGGCGTACGGTCCGACCAGGAAGAACAGTCCGGCGCCGTAGGTGACGATGATCATGAAGGGGTCCGTGGCAAGGGGGCTGAGCATGATGGCGAAGGAGATGCCGGAGATAATCCAGCCTCCGATGATGGTCCGCTTGCGGCCGATCTTGTCACCGAGCCACCCATGGAAGACATAGCCGAAGTACGCCAGCCCGTTGATGACGATCAGCATCCAGAAGGCGTCAGAAAGTTCCACACCCTTGGCGTTCTTCAGGACAGAACTGCCGAGAATGCTGAAAATAAGGATGCCGAAGAAGTTGAAGATCCAGGCCAGCGACAAGACGATCGTATTCCGGCGCAGGTGCGGCTCCCAGATGCGCTTGAGCGGGGCCGCGGAGGAGTGCTCGACGCCGAATGCATGGGCCAGCGAATGGGCTTCCTCGGTCTTGCCG
>NZ_JBFTNJ010000073.1:0-15997 GCF_056397425.1 Arthrobacter sp. 05N33_2 | reverse complement strand
ACGTCACCCAGGAGGTCTTCATTCGGGCCTGGAAATCACGGACCACATTTCGCCCGGAGGCGGGGCGGCTGCCGGCATGGCTGATCGGGATCGCCCGCAATGCAATCTCCGACGCCTTGTCCGCTCGCTCCCGCCAGCGCCATCTCGAACAAGCAGCCACTCTCTTGGTCGTTGACCCCGTTTCCCGCCCGGACGCCGGGGACGTAGAAGAGGTCGCCGACCGCCTGACGTTGGACGAAGAACTGGAGCATTTAGGGGATCCACAGCAAGTAATAATGCGGCTGGCGTTCTATGAAGACCTGACTCACGACCAGATCTCGTCGCGCCTCAACCTGCCGCTCGGTACTGTTAAAAGCCACATCCGGCGCAGCCTCACCCGCTTACGCACCCGCCTGGAGGTGGAACATGGAACACCTTGACGCCGAACTTCTTAGTCTGCTGGCCCTTGGTGAGCCCCTGGGCACGGACGCCGACGCCGACCACCTCGCCAGCTGCCCCACGTGCAGCGAAACCCTCCGAGGCCTGCAACATGCCGTGCACGTTGCCACCCTCGACACCGCAGGCATCGAACTCGAGCAACCCGGCAGCCAGAACTGGGCCGCCATCCATCAGGCCCTCGGCCTCTCGCCGGCCCTCGCAACGGATCCCTTGAGCCAGCCCAGCTCAGGGCACCCTGCCCCGGAGAAACCAGCCGCACCGGAGAAACCTGCCGCGGCGGAGGCGCGCCCGAACCACGGCGGCGGCACAAAGCCGGCACCGATACCACTGCGGCCCCGCGCCAAAGACAGGCATGGCCGTCCCGGTCTGTGGGTTATCGCGGCTGCGGCCGGAATCGTTCTTGGCACGGCCGCCGGATGGACCGCTGCCGGAGTTCTCGGACACACCGGCACTCCCACACCCACCTCCACCCAGTCGGGTCCCGCTTCGACAGTCGTCGCCCAAACGTCCCTGACTCCGCTGCCCGCACATACCGGGAGCGGAGACGCCCGGGTGGAGCAACTCCCCGATGGAACCCGGCACCTGATCATCCGGCTCTCCAACGACCACATCACCGGATTCCGGGGAGTGTGGGTCGGCTCTGCCGACCTGTCCAGAATGGTCAGCCTGGGTGTCCTCGACAATGAATCCGGCATCTTCACCATCCCGGACGGCATTGATCTGGCCCAGTACCCCATCGTGGACGTCTCCAACCAGCCATACAACGGGAACCCGGCCCACTCCGCCGACAGCATCGCCCGGGGAACGCTCAACCCGAAAACATGATCCTCGGATGCTGTGCGTGAACCCTCGCGGGGCGGCGATACTCAGGGTGCCCTGGATCGCTCAGCCTTGCCTGGCCGCCAGCAACCCCCTGCATGTCAGTTATCCAAACAGGTCGGGCCGAGCAGCACCTTCAGATCGCCGAACAGTGACGGGCTCGGGTTGACGCGCAGGTGCACCGGCAGGCCCATGACCTCCACCCGGGTGTCGCCCTGCAGGTGCAGGCGGACCTCCGAATTTCCGCGGTGGGTGCGCAGCACGTCGCCCAGCTCGGTGACCACGGCCTCGGTGGCCTTGTGCGTGGCCATGGTGATCACCACAGGCCCGTTCTGGCTGTCACTGAGGTCCGGCACGGAGAGTTCCATGCAGTTCAAGGTGACGGCGCCGTCGTCGCGCCGCTGCAGCCGGCCCTTGACCACCACGATCAGGTCCTCCGCGAGCACCGAGGCGATGGGSCCGTASACCTGGCCGAAGAACATSACYTCSATGGAACCGSCGAGGTCCTCRATYTCGGCCCKGGCGTAGGCGTTGCCGCTGGCCTTGGCGATCCGTCGGCTGAGCGAGGTGATCATGCCGGCGATGGTCACGATCGAGCCGTCCGGCGGGCCGTCTTCGGCGATGATCGAGGTGATCGACCGGTCGGCGTGCTGGCTCAGGAGCCCTTCCAGTCCCTGCAGCGGGTGGTCGGAGACGTAGAGGCCGAGCATGTCGCGCTCGAACGCCAGTTTGTCCTTCTTCTCCCATTCCGGCAGGTCCGGGATCTCGGTGCTGAGCGACGCCTCGGGCTCCTGGTCCTCAAAGCCGGCGAAGAGGTCGAACTGGCCGATCGCCTCGTTGCGCTTGAGGGTGATGACGGAGTCGATCGCTTCTTCATGGATCATGGCCAGGGCCCGCCGGGGGTGGCCGAGCGAGTCGAAGGCGCCGGCCTTGATCAGGGATTCGATGGTGCGCTTGTTGCAGACCACTGCCGGGACCTTCAGGAGGTAGTCCTTGAAGGAGGTGTAGGCGCCTTCTTTTTCGCGCGCCGCCACCATGGCTTCGACGGCGTTCACGCCGACGTTGCGGATGGCGCCCATGCCGAAGCGGATGTCGGTGCCCACAGGGGTGAAGTTGAGGGCTGACTCGTTGACGTCGGGCGGCAGCACCGTGATGCCCATGCGCCGGCATTCGTTGAGGTAGATCGCCGACTTGTCCTTGTCGTCGCCCACTGAGGTCAGCAGGGCAGCCATGTACTCCGGCGCGTAGTGCGCCTTCAGGTACGCGGTCCAGTAGGAGATCACGCCGTAGGCGGCCGAGTGCGCCTTGTTGAAGGCGTAGTCGGAGAACGGCAGCAGGATGTCCCAGAGGGTCTTGACCGCGGCCATGGAATAGCCGTTGTCCTGCATACCCTGGGAGAAGCCGGCGAACTGCTTGTCCAGCTCGGACTTCTTCTTCTTGCCCATGGCGCGGCGCAGGATATCGGCCTGGCCCAGGGTATAGCCGGCGAGCTTCTGCGCCACGGCCATGACCTGCTCCTGGTACACGATCAGCCCGTAGGTCCCGCCGAGGATTTCGGACAGCGGTTCCTCGAGCTCCGGGTGGATCGGGATGACTTCCTGGATCTTGTTCTTGCGCAGCGCGTAGTCGGTGTGCGCGTTGGCGCCCATGGGTCCGGGCCGGTAGAGGGCCAGCACGGCGGAGATGTCCTCGAAGTTGTCAGGCTTCATCAGCTTGAGCAAGGACCGCATGGGACCGCCGTCGAGCTGGAAGACGCCCAGTGTGTCTCCGCGGGCAAGCAGTTCGTAGGACGCCGTGTCATCCAACTCGAGCGTCTCGAGGTCGAGCTCGATGCCGCGGTTCATTTTGATGTTTTCCAGGGCATCGGAAATGATCGTCAGGTTTCGCAGCCCGAGGAAGTCCATCTTGATCAGGCCGAGGCCTTCGGACGTCGGGTAGTCGAACTGGGTGATGACCTGGCCGTCCTGGAAACGGCGCATGATCGGGATCACGTCGATGATGGGGTCCGAGGACATGATGACGCCGGCGGCGTGCACGCCCCATTGCCGCTTCAGGCCCTCGATGCCCAGCGCCGTCTCGAAGACCTTGGCGGCCTCCGGGTCGGTGCTGATGAGCTGGCGGAAGTCGCCGGCCTCGCTGTAGCGCTTGGAGTCCTTGTTCTGGATGTCGGCCAGCGGGATGTCCTTGGCCATCACGGCCGGCGGGAGCGCCTTGGTCAGCGTCTCGCCCATGCTGAACGGGTAGCCCAGCACGCGCGAGGAGTCTTTGAGGGCCTGCTTGGTCTTGATGGTGCCGTAGGTGACGATCATCGCCACGCGCTCGTCGCCGTATTTGCGCGTGACGTAGTCGATCACYTCGSMRCGKCGCCGGTCRTCGAAGTCGACGTCGAAGTCRGGCATSGAGACGCGGTCCGGGTTGAGGAAGCGCTCGAAGATCAGGCCGTGGTGCAGCGGGTCCAGGTCGGTGATGCGCATCGCGTAGGCCACCATGGAGCCGGCGCCGGAGCCGCGCCCGGGACCGACCCGGATGCCGTTGTTCTTGGCCCAGTTGATGAAATCGGCGACGACGAGGAAGTAGCCCGGGAAGCCCATCGAGGTGATGACTTCGAGCTCATAGTCGGCCTGCTTGCGGACCTTGTCCGGGATGCCCTGGGGATAGCGGTAGCGGAGTCCCTTGTCGACCTCCTTGACCAGCCACGACGTTTCGTCCTCCCCCTCCGGGCAGGGGAACCGGGGCATGTAGTTGGCGCCGGTGTTGAAGGAAACTTCGCAGCGTTCGGCGATCAGGAGCGTGTTGTCGCACGCCTCGGGGTGGTCGCGGAACAGTTCGCGCATTTCCTGCGGTGACTTCAGGTAGTAGCCACTGCCGGAGAAGGCGAAGCGCGAGCCGCCGTTGTCGTAGGTCGGCTCCAGGAGGGTGGAACCGGACTGGATGGCCAGCAGGGCCTCATGCGCCTTGGCGTCATGCTCGTGCGTGTAGTGCAGGTCGTTGGTGGCCACCAGCGGCAGGTTCAGGTCCTTGGCCAGGCGCAGGAGGTCACCTGTGACGCGCCGCTCGATGTCCAGGCCGTGGTCCATGAGCTCACAGAAGTAGTTCTCCGCCCCGAAGATGTCGCGGAACTCCGCCGCGGCCTCCAGGGCTTCGCGGTACTGGCCGAGCCGCAGCCGGGTCTGGACCTCGCCGGACGGGCAGCCGGTGGTGGCGATGAGCCCTTCCGAGTAGGTGTTCAGCAGCTCACGGTCCAGCCGGGGCCATTTGCCGAAGACCGAGTCCAGCGAGGCGATCGAGGAGGCCCGGAAAAGGTTCCGCATGCCCACGTTGTTGTAGCTGAGCAGGGTCATGTGCGTGTACGAGCCGCCGCCGGAAATGTCGTCCTTGCGCTGGTGCTCCTCGCCCCAGCGCACACGGGTCTTGTCCGTGCGGGCGGTCCCGGGAGTCACATAGGCTTCGACGCCGATGATGGGTCTGATGCCCTGGTCTGTTGCGCGCTTCCAGAAGTCGAAGGCGCCGAACAGGTAGCCGTGGTCCGTCGTGGCGAGGGCCGGCATGCCGAGCCGTTCGGTTTCGTCGAACAGCTCACCGAGCCGGGCGGCACCGTCCAGCATCGAGTACTCGGTGTGGTTGTGGAGATGGACAAACGAGTCGTTGCTGGAAGTCACCGCACCATTCTAGTGCCGTGCCACGACGGCGGCGTGCAGCCACGGCGATGGGCACCGAACGGCGGCAACGGGCGGCCCGGCAGAACCCCGTGGATTCAGGCCGCCCGTGCCGTGCGGCTCAGGCGTTTCCGGACTCCAGGACCGTCAGCGCGTACTGCAGGTCCTGCGGGTACTCGCTGGCGACGGTAACCCGCTCCCCTGTCCGCGGGTGGTCGAAGGACAGTTCCCGGGCGTGCAGCCACTGCCGGGTSAGSCCGAGGGTGGCGGCCAGCCKCGGGTCCGCGCCGTAGGTGAGGTCACCGGCGCAGGGGTGGCGCAGGGCCGAGAAATGCACGCGGATCTGGTGGGTGCGGCCCGTTTCGAGGTGCACCTCCACGAGTGAGGCCTTCCCGAAAGCTTCCAGGACCTCATAGTGCGTCACCGAATCACGGCCGTCCTCGGTCACGGCAAACCGCCAGTCATGGCCCGGGTGCCGGCCGATGGGCGCGTCGATGGTGCCCGCCAGCGGATCGGGAAGGCCCTGGACGACGGCGTGGTAGACCTTGTCCACGGTGCGCTCCTTGAAGGCGCGCTTGAGCACGGTGTAGGCATTTTCGGTCTTGGCCACCACCATGACGCCGGAAGTGCCGACATCGAGCCGATGGACGATGCCGGCGCGCTCCGGGGCGCCCGACGTCGAAATCCGGTAGCCGAGCCCGGCGAGGCCACCCACCACCGTGGGTCCCACCCAGCCGGGCGAAGGGTGGGCGGCGACACCGACCGGTTTGTCGATGACTACAAATTCGTCATCGTCCAGCAGGATCAACAGGTCGTCCACTACTTCCTCCACGATTTCCAGGGGGTCCCTGCGGTCCGGCACCACGACCTCAAGCACGGTGCCCAGGGTGAGTTTGAGGGACTTTCCGACCTTCCCTGCGTTGCTGGTGACGTTGCCTTCGGCGATCAGGACTGCGGCCTGCGAGCGGGAGATGTCCATCAGCCGGGCCAGTCCGGCGTCCACACGGGAACCGGCGAGGTCCTCCGTGACGGTGAAGCGGTGGTGCCCGGCGGGTGCGGTGCCGGCTTCGGCGGCCATATCGGCCGCCATATCGGCCGCCATATCAGCGGCGTTTCCTGAGGCAGTGTCAGACATCGTTGGCCACCGTATCCTTCGTATGGCGCGAGCCGTCCAGGGAGATTCCGCGGAGCGTGAGCAGGCAAATGATCACGACGGCGGAGACGACGGCGGAGTCGGCGATGTTGAAGATCGCGAAGTTTGGCAGCTGGATGAAGTCCACCACATGGCCCATCGCGAAGGACGGCTCGCGGAACAGCCGGTCCGTCAGGTTGCCGAGTGCGCCGCCGAGCAGCAGCCCCAGCGCCARGGCCCACCRRAGCGAACCGAGCTTGCGCAGCTGCAGCAGGATCGCGACAGACACGGCCGCCATGATGATCGTGAACACCCAGGTGACGTTCTCGCCGATCGAGAACGCCGCCCCCGAGTTGCGGATGTAGAACCAGTGCAGCAGCGGGGGAAGCACGGGGATCCGCTCACCCTCGGTCATGGTGGTCGTGACCCAGAGCTTGGTGAGCTGGTCGAACACGTAGGCGAAGACCGCGAAGGCAGCGAACAGGACAAACAGCTTTGCCCGCCGCGGCCGGGCGCGCACGGGCTGTGCCGCCTCGACAGGCTGCATGGCGTCTGGTGATGGTGCGTCAGTCATAGGGCTTTCGATCGGGAGCCAGTGCGGGGACCGGGTTCAGGTACCGGCAAGTGCCGGGCACCTGGGCCGGTGCCGGCACGTTGCGGGAAAAGGGAAAAGCCGGCGGCCGAGGAATCCTCAGCCACCGGCTTTCAGAATACTTGCTTTTTGCCCTAGCTGGCTTCGCCAACCTCGGGGGCCGCGACGGAGCCGCGGGCGTCCAGGTCGCGGAGCTGGCCTTCGATGTAGGCCTTCAGGCGTGAGCGGTAGTCGCGCTCGAAGCCGCGAAGCTGCTCGACCTTGCGTTCCAGGACGGAGCGCTGCTGCTCGAGGGCACCGAGGATCTTGCGGGACTTTTCCTGCGCATCGTTGACGAGGCTGCTGGCCTCGATCTGAGCTTCAGCGATGATTTTGTCCCGCTGCTGCTCGCCGTCGGCGACGTGCTTGTCGTGCATCTGCTGCGCCATGGCGAGCAGGCCGGCGGCGGACTCCGACGCCGGGGTGGCGGCGCTGCGCGCCGGCTCGACAACCTGGGCGGCCTTGGCGGCCTGCTCGGCTTCCTTCTTCTTGGCGGCTTCTGCGGCCGCCTTTGCCTTGGCCTCGGCCTCGGCCTTGGCGGTGTCTTCCTTCTCGGCCTTGACGGGTGCCGGGACCTTTTCCACCACGGGTGCGGCGGCTGCGGAGCTGGCAGGCGTGCCGGCGCCGGATTCGGCGAGCTTCTTGCGCAGCTCGTCGTTCTCCTGGTTCAGGCGCCGAAGTTCGACGACGATCTCGTCCAGGAAGTCGTCAACCTCGTCCTGGTCGTAGCCTTCGCGGAACTTGGTCGGCTGAAAGCGCTTGTTGACAACGTCTTCTGGCGTCAAAGCCATCTGGTCACCTCGTTGGTCTAGTTAGTCAGTAGGCCTTCCGGCCGTCAAACTACGGTACCTAAATATGGTCTGGTTCCTCTAATTCAACACCGCAGTGTCAAACCGGAGTTTACTTTCGGTTTGGGCCTGGGCCGGGCAGGTCGCTGCCCGGCTGCGGCTGCGGCCTATGCCGCGATCGGCTGGGCGTACACCAGGCCCTTGACGATCCACATCGCCACGCTCACGGCCACGAACAGCAGCAGGAAGCCTATGTCCAGCGACATTCCGCCCAACCGCAGCGGCGGGATGAGCCGGCGGAGCAGTTTGAGGGGCTTGTCCGTGACCGAATACACAGCATGAGCGGTCACGAGTGCCAAACCGCGCGGCCGCCAGCTTCGGGCAAACATCTGCACCCAGTCGTAGACCAGACGGATGATCAATGCCACGAAAAAAAGCAACAGAACGATATAGACGAGCCCCAAAACAATTCCCATGAGCTAACTCATATCTCCATGTTCATTCCGGATACCGAAGTGTCCTAAGGAAAGTGTCACTTCTATTTCAACACGGATAATTCCGCACGGATGCCAGGCAGGTGTCCCCGCCTGGCATCAGTACCGAATATTCGGGCCTAGCTCTGGTTGAAGAAACTTGCCTGCGTCTCGCTGACCTTCTTGTCGTCGCCAATGACTTCGACGTACGACGGCGAGAGCAGGAAGACCTTGTTCGTCACCCGTTCGATGCTGCCGCGCAGGCCGAAAACAAGACCGGCGGAGAAGTCCACGAGGCGCTTGGCGTCAGCCTCGCCCATGTCGGTGACGTTCATGATGACGGGGATCCCGTCGCGGAAGCTTTCGCCGATGAGCTTGGCGTCGTTGTACGACCGCGGATGGATGGTCGTGATTTGCCGGAGTCCGGTGGTCTCTTCGCGGCTCGATGCCGCACGCTTGATGGGTGTCACAGGTGCGCGATATTCCTCTTCAGCGGCGTGGGGCTCTTCCCGGGGGACCTCGCGGACGGGCGCCGGAGCACGTCGTTCCTCGCGGTCCTGCTCCATGGATTCGTCCTCATCCTTGTGCGGTGTGGGGTGCTCAGACTCGTAGTGTTCGTCGCCGTCGGCGAGCCCAAGATAGATCATTGTCTTGCGCAGAGCGCCAGCCATGGTCGACTCCTAATCTTGTCCGTAAGCGGGCCGCTTAGTGACTAGACAGCCTTGGAWTCCCCGCCATTACCTTCCAATATGTCGAACTTACCGCAGGGCCGGACGCGGACCGAGAATATCGGAGCCAATGCGCAGGTGTGTCGCCCCGAAGCGGACGGCCTCTTCGAGGTCCTGGCTCATGCCGGCGGATATTCCCGTGGCGTAGGGAAATTGTTCGGCCAGGCGCCCGGAAATGCCGGCCAGCTTTTCGAAGGCAGCCGCCGGGTCCGCCCCGAGCGGGGCAACGGCCATGACGCCGGCGAGCCTCAGTCCGCCGGCACCGGCGACCTGTTCGGCCAGCGCGGTGACTTCGCCGGGCGCCGCGCCGCCGCGGTGGGCCGCTGCTGCGTCGCCGGCCTGCTCGGCCAGGCTGACCTGGATGAAACAGTCCAGGGGCGGGCGGCCGGTGCGGTCGGCTTCGACGGCCATCGCCTTGGCCAGGGCCGAGGCGACGGCTTCCCGGTCCACGGAGTGCACGGACGCGGCGTACTTCACCACGGATTTGGCCTTCTTGCTTTGGAGTTGACCGATGAAGTGCCAGCTCAGGCCAAGGTCCTGAAGCTGCGCCGCCTTTTCCGCGGCCTCCTGGTCCCGGTTCTCCCCGACGTCGGTGACCCCCAGCGACGCCAGCCGCCGGACGTCCAGCGCAGGATGGAACTTGGTGACGACGATCAGGCTCGGCGGCGCCGCCTGCCGGCCCGCGGCGGCCACGGCGGCGTCGATCCGGCGGCGGACGGCCGCGAGGTTCGCCTCCAGCTGGGCCAGACGGGGGCCTTCCAGCGCGTCCGTTCGGTTCTCATGGTTCTCCCCCGGCGCCGTGACGGGCTCGACGGCGTGTGCGTCCGGGCGCTGCGCCGGTTCAGTCATGGCCATACTCCCTTTTCCCGTCAGTCCCGTCAGTGCCGTCAGTCCCGTGGGTGCCGTCCGTCCACGCCAGCCCGGCGAAGCGGCCGGTGTGGCTGTTGCGGCGGTAGGAGAAGAGGGTGTCGTCCTCGAGGGTGCATCCCCCGGAGTATTCGATCGCGACGCCCGCAGCTTCCAGCTGGCTCCGCACTCCGGCCGGCAGGTCCAGACCAGGGGTGCCGGTCGAGGTGGTGCACCAGGTGGCAGGCACGGCCGCGGAAACGTCCGCGCGCAGGCTGCCGGGGACTTCATAGCAGCGCCCGCAGACCGAGGGGCCCACCCAGGCGCTGATGCGGTCCGCACCGAGCTCCCGGAGGCGGGCCACAGCGGCTGGCACCACCTCGGCGGCGACGCCTGGCCGTCCGGCGTGAACGACGCCCAGCACCGGCGCCCCGGCCGGATCCTCGCCGACCAGCACCACCGGCACGCAGTCGGCCACCAGGACGGCCAGCGGCTCAGTCAGGGAGACCATGGCATCGGCCGTGGGCGCGGCCGGACCTTCACCCGCGGAGTCCGCGGCCGGGGACCCAACGATGGTGGCGACGTCACTGCCGTGGACCTGGTTCATGTACCGGAAGGAGCGCCCGCTGAGCCCGGCGGCCGCTTCGAGCTCAGCGCGCCGGCGGCGCACCGCCACGGGGTCATCACCGACATGCAGTGCCAGGTTCCCGGCTCCGGCGTCGGTGAAAGCCACCCATACGCCCGGCCGGACTTCAGCCCGCCAGCAAAACAATCACAACACCGCCATCAACATGTCCGGAATACCTGCGTTCATACAATCCACCGTAACCCGCCGCAAAGCAGCATGGCACCGCCGGACGGCGGTGCCATGCAGGAGCGGAACTATTTACTTCAGGAAGTCCGGGACATCCAGGTCATCGGAGTGCCGGCCGGACAGGTCCGGCTCCACGACGGCCGGAAGGTCGACGTCGAAGCCCGAATCGGCCGGTACGRCAGAGGGACGCTGCTGGCCCCAGCCGCCGTAGCCGGAGGCGCCGACGGTGGCGTGCAGCGGCTGAACCGGGGCGGAGGCGGGTGCCTGCGCCGGGGCGGGGGCGGGGGACGCGGGACGCTGCGGCGCGGCCGGCAGGGACTGGTCCATGGACGGCGAGGTGGCCTTGACGTCGTCGAAGCCGGCGGCGATGACGGTGACGCGTGCCTCGTCGCCGAGGGCGTCGTCGATCACGGCGCCGAAGATGATGTTGGCCTCCGGGTGGGCGACTTCCTGGACCAGGCGGGCTGCCTCGTTGATTTCGAAGAGGCCAAGGTCCGAGCCGCCCTGGATGGACAGCAGCACGCCGTGCGCGCCGTCGATCGATGCTTCCAGCAGCGGGGAGGCGATGGCCAGCTCCGCGGCCTTCACGGCGCGGTCTTCGCCGCGGGCAGAACCGATGCCCATCAGCGCGGAACCGGCACCCTGCATGACGGACTTGACGTCGGCGAAGTCGAGGTTGATCAGGCCGGGGGTGGTGATGAGGTCCGTGATGCCCTGGACGCCGGAGAGCAGGACCTGGTCGGCGGAACGGAACGCGTCCAGGACGGAGACGTTGCGGTCGCTGATGGAGAGCAGGCGGTCGTTCGGGATCACGATCAGGGTGTCGACTTCATCGCGGAGGGCGTCGATGCCGGCCTCGGCGGAGCCGGCACGGCGGCGGCCTTCAAACGTGAAGGGACGCGTCACGACGCCGATGGTCAGGGCGCCAAGGGACCGTGCGATCCGGGCGACGACGGGGGCGCCGCCTGTGCCGGTTCCGCCGCCTTCGCCGGCGGTGACGAAGACCATGTCTGCGCCCCGGATGACCTCTTCGATTTCATCGGCGTGGTCCTCCGCGGCCTGCCGGCCAACTTCAGGGTTCGCGCCAGCACCGAGTCCACGGGTCAGCTCACGCCCGACGTCGAGCTTGACGTCGGCATCGCTCATCAACAATGCCTGGGCATCGGTGTTGATGGCGATGAATTCGACGCCGCGAAGACCGACCTCGATCATGCGGTTGACTGCGTTCACGCCACCGCCGCCGATGCCGACGACCTTGATGACGGCCAAGTAATTCTGCGGAGCTGCCACGTTACGTGTCCCTTGTTCGTGTACTAATGCGAAAACTGATCGAGTCCTGCTTGAAGCTTTGAACCTTAACCTTCGACTTGAAGGTTATAGTTATGTCAAGTAACTCATGTCTGTGACGGTATTTCCTATGCAGGGGACATTCAATAACCGGCGCCGCGTGTCGCGCGAATACCGGGCAAATAGCCCCTGTAAGTAGTCCCGCGGGCAGCTGGACGTCCGCTGGACATCCGTGACGCGGCGGATCCGATTGCCGGCTACCGCGTGACAGGGTGCCGGGGCACGCTGACATCGTAGACCTTCACCGGGTTTTTGGGGTCGGCCGGGACCTTCAGGAGGGCAGAAAGGACCCGTGCCTTCAGCTCCTTCTCCCCCGCGTTGCCCCAGACGATTGTCTGCCCGTCGACGAGTTTGAGTTCGACGGCGTCGGCCGACGCGGCAGAGGCGTTGGAGAGCCGCGCCAGCACATCCGCCGGCAGGGCCCCCAGCACCGCCGTGATGGCCTGGAACAGGTCCTTCGGCAGCGTTCCGCTGCCGCCGTCGATCACCGGCAGCGATACCGAGGCTGCATCGGCGGTGGTGCTGAGCTGGACACCGTCGACGTCCACCAGCTGGAATGTCTTGCCCTGCTTGACCAGGGCCACGGGGATGCGCTCGGTTACGTGCACCTGCAAGGTGGCGGGCGGCAGCGCCTTCGCGGTGACGTCCTTGACCTGGACCAGCGGCTTGAGCAGGGCTGTGACCTCCTCCTCGCTGATCTGCGGCAGCGGCTTGCCCTGAAGGGGCGCGAGGGCGGCCTGGACCTGATCCGGGTGCAGCATCTTTGTACCCTCCACCGTGACCGTGCGCAGGGCCAGCACCGGCGAGTAGACGGCGGCCGCGACGATCCCCGCCATCAGCACAGCCACGATCCCGATGGTGCTCAGCAGGATCCGCCGGCGGCGCTTGCCCTTGGGCTCGGGGAAGGACAGCACCTTGCCGGGACCGTTGTCCGGGGTGCCCTGCGGGTTCTGCGGATTGCGGGACCGGCCGACGGCGGTGTCCGCGGCGGTGTCCGTGGCGGTCTTGGACGCAGAAATGACATCCGTGCCCGTACCGGCGGACGGCGGCCGGGAGCCGGTGCCGGATCCGCCACGATAGGTGGGGCGCCTGGTGCTAGGCACCGGCGGCCTCGGCCGTCAGGGCCTCGACAATCAACGGCCCGTAGGCCGTGACGTCACCGGCGCCGGCGGTCAGCACGATGTCCCCGGGCCCGGCGGCCGCCAGCAGTGCCTGCACAGCCTCCCCGTCGGGTCCGACAAGGCGGCCGCCTGAGCCCAGGTGTTCGGCGATCAGCCCGCTGGTGACCCCTGGAATGGGATCCTCGCGGGCAGGATAGATGTCCAGGACCAGGGCCGTGTCCGCGGTGTTGAGCGCTTCGGCGAACTCGCGGGCAAATTCCCGTGTCCGCGAAAACAGGTGCGGCTGGAAGAGCACGTGCACCTTGTGCTCCCCGGCGACGGCCCGTGCCGCGGACAGGGCGGCGCGGACCTCCGTGGGGTGGTGGGCATAGTCGTCGTAGACGCGGACGCCGCGGCCCTCCCCCTTGAACTCGAAACGGCGCGAGGCGCCGGAGAAGTGGGCCAGTGCCGCCGCGGCGGTGTCGGGCGCGACGCCGAGTTCGATCGCCACGGCGAAGGCGGCGGCAGCGTTGAGTGCGTTGTGCCGGCCCGGAACCTGGAGTTCGACGCCGAACGTGCCCGCCGTCGTCGAGATCCCCATCCGGCCGGGTCCCGCGTCGTGCAGCCGGATGGCGGCGTCGTCGGCGGTTCCGTAAAGCACCACGCGGGTGTTGCCGCGGGCCAGGGTGCGCTCGGCCAGTGCCCTGGCCCCGGGGTCGTCAGCGCACGCCACCAGGACGCCGTCCGCCGGGAGCAGGGCCGTGAAGCGGTCGAAGGAGGCATAGACAGCCTCGGCGGTGCCGTAGAAGTCCAGGTGGTCCGGCTCGACGTTGGTCACCACGGCGATCGTGGGGCGGTAGTTCAGGAAGGAGCCGTCCGATTCGTCGGCCTCGGCGACGAAGATGCCCGCCGTGCCGTGTGCCGCATTGACTCCGAGCGCCGGCACGTTGGCGCCGATCGCGAAGGACGGGTCCAGTCCGGCGCCCTGCAGCAGCACCGTGATCATGGAGGTCGTGGTGGACTTGCCGTGCGTTCCGGCGACTGCCACCACAGTGTCATCCGCCATCGTGGCGGCCAGCGCCTCGGAGCGGTGCAGCACCGGGAGTCCGGCGGCGCGGGCCGCCGCGAGCTCGGGGTTGTCGGGCCGGATCGCCGAGCCGGCGACCACCGTCTGGGCGTCTCCCAGGTTGCCGGGAGCATAGCCGACGGCGATCCGCGCCCCGGCGGCCGCGAGGTCCGCCATGACGGGCAGCGACTTGGCGTCGGAGCCGCTCACCGGGATGCCGCGGGCCACCATAATGCGGGCAACGGCGGACATGCCGACGCCGCCGATGCCGATGAAGTGGACGCGGCCGAGGGATTCCAGGGCATGCGTGCCGTGTTGGGGCTGGGTCATTGCTCTACTGCTTCCTGCCGTGCTGGTTCGTGCCCTGCTGTTTCGGACGCTGCTGTTTCGGACGCTGCCGGTTCCCGCTGCGCTCGTTCGAAGACGCGACGCCGAGGATGAGATCGGCCATGCGCCGGTCGGCGTCGCGGATGCCGAGCTGTTCGGAGCTGGCTGCCATCCGGGCCAGCCTGTCCGTGTCCAGCAGCAGGGGAATGATGTTCCCGCTGATCCAGTCGTCGGAGAAGGCCTTGTCATCGATTATCAATGCGCCGCCCGCGGCGACCAGGCCCGCGGCGTTCAACGCCTGCTCGCCGTTGCCGATGGGCAGGGGCACGAAAACGGCAGGCACGCCCACGGCGGCCACCTCGCAGACCRTGGCGGCTCCGGCACGGGCCAGCAGCAGGTCCGCCGCGGCGTAGACGGTTTCCATCCCGTCGACGTACTCCACCTGCCGGTAGCCTGGCGCGGCGAGCGGTTTGCCGTCGGCGTCGTGGACGGACTTGCCGCGACCGGTGATGTGCAGGGTCTGCACGCCGGCGTCGGCGAGGGCCCCGACGGCCGCGGCGAGGGACCGGTTGATGCTCTGGGCGCCCGAGGACCCGCCCGTGACGATGAGCGTCGGCCGGTCCGCGTCCAGGCCGAGCGCCTGCCGTGCACCAGCCCGGGCGGCCGCGCGGTCGAGGCCGGAAATTTCGGGGCGCATGGGCATGCCTACGTGCCGGGCGGCGCGGCCCAGTTTGGTCGCGGCGAAGGCCACTGCCACGTGGGCGCCGAGGCCTGCGCCAACGCGGTTAGCCAGGCCGGGACGGGTGTTGGCCTCGTGGACCACGATCGGGATCTTCCGGCGCCGGGCAGCGAGGTACATCGGTGTGCACACGTACCCGCCGACCCCCACCAGGACGTCGGCGCCTGCCTCGTCCAGGATGGAACCCGCCTGCTTCACCGCACCGGCCATCCGGCCCGGCAGCCGGAGCAGATCCGCGGAAGGCCTGCGCGGGAGCGGGACACGGCTGATGGTGGCAAGGTCCAGGCCGGCCGCCGGGACGAGCCGCGCTTCCATTCCGCCGGGGGTCCCGACAGCCAGGAGCTGCACTCCGGGGCGGGACTGCCGGAGGGCGCCGGCAATTGCCAGCAGCGGGCTGATATGGCCGGCGGTTCCGCCGCCGGCAAGGACCACGGACAAGGGCGACTCGGTGTTCATGAAGGGCTGTTTACGCTTTCGTACGGTTCTTGGTGGCTGGGCTCTTGGCGGGGTTCTTGGTGGGGTTCTTGGTGGCGGGGCTCTTGCCCGCGGGGACCTTGGGCCGGGCTGCCGTGCGGGCGGCGGACCGGCTGGAGGCCGTGCTGGCGGCGGACCGGCTGGCGGCAGTCCTTGCAGCCCGGGCAGCGCGGGCCCTCCGGACGGAATTGGCGAAGGCGGCCGGGCCGAACCTGAGCATCTTCGTCGGCTGCATGCCGGGGTCCATCTGTGCCCGGGCCAGGGACAGGACGACGCCGATTGCGCACAGTGACATCAGCAGGGCCGAGCCGCCATAGGAAATGAAGGGCAGTGGGACACCGATCACCGGTGCCAGCCCGGTGACCACGGCCATGTTGACGCTGGCCTGGCCCAGCAGCCAGACCATGATCGTGCCGGCCAGGACGCGGTGGAAGACATCGTGCTGGGCGACGACCACCCGGTAGATGGCGGTGCCGAGGATGGCGAACAGGACCAGGACGACGATGGTGCCGACCAGTCCGAGTTCCTCGCCGATGATCGCGAAAATGAAGTCGTTGTGCGCTTCCGGGATCCAGCTGTACTTCTGCCGGCTCTGGCCCAGTCCGACGCCGAACCAGCC
>NZ_JBFTNJ010000072.1:0-16487 GCF_056397425.1 Arthrobacter sp. 05N33_2 | reverse complement strand
GCACCGACACCGTCGTCGTGAACGGCACCGCGTACAAGGGCAAGAACATTGTCCTCGCGACCGGCTCTTACTCCCGCACCCTGCCGGGCCTGGAAATCGGCGGCAAGGTCATCACCTCCGACGAAGCCCTCACCATGGATTACATCCCCAAGAGCGCGATCATCCTGGGCGGCGGCGTAATCGGCGTCGAGTTCGCCTCGGTCTGGAAGTCCTTCGGCGTCGACGTCACGATCGTCGAAGGCCTCCCGTCGCTGGTTCCGAACGAGGACGCCACGATCGTCAAGGCCTTCGAGCGTGCCTTCAAGAAGCGCGGCATCAAGTTCTCCACCGGTGTCTTCTTCCAGGGCGTCGAGCAGAACGACGACGGCGTCAAGGTCACCCTCGTGGACGGCAAGACCTTCGAGGCCGACCTCCTGCTTGTTGCTGTGGGCCGCGGCCCCGTCACGGCGAACCTCGGCTACGAAGAGGCCGGGATCACGATCGACCGCGGTTTCGTCATCACCAACGAGCGCCTGCACACCGGCGTCGGCAACATCTTCGCCGTCGGCGACATCGTCCCCGGCGTGCAGCTGGYGCACCGCGGCTACCAGCAGGGCATCTTCGTCGCCGAAGAGATCGCCGGCCTGAAGCCGGTCATCGTCGAGGACGTCAACATCCCCAAGGTCACCTACTCCGAACCCGAGATCGCCACTGTCGGCTACAGCGAGAAGGCCGCCAAGGAGAAGTTCGGCGAGGACCAGATCCAGACCCAGGAATACAACCTGGCCGGCAACGGCAAGAGCTCCATCCTGGGCACGTCCGGCCTGGTCAAGCTGGTCCGCCAGAAGGACGGCCCCGTGGTCGGCGTCCACATGATCGGCGCCCGCATGGGCGAGCAGATCGGTGAAGCACAGCTGATCGTGAACTGGGAAGCCTACCCGGAGGACGTGGCCCAGCTGGTCCACGCCCACCCCACCCAGAACGAATCCCTGGGCGAGGCGCATCTGGCGCTGGCGGGCAAGCCCCTCCACGGCTAGCAGCTCCGCCCGCACCATCGCATGAACTCAGAGCCTGGTGCACCCGGCCCGAAAAGCCGGGTGCACTAAGCTCGACCAAGGCAGCAATCATCCGCACTAAAGATCAATAAGGAGAACGGGGACGACATGTCTGAATCCGTTAACTTGCCCGCCCTCGGTGAGAGCGTCACCGAAGGAACCGTCACCCGCTGGCTCAAGCAGGTCGGTGACCGGGTAGAGGTGGACGAGCCGCTGCTCGAAGTCTCCACCGACAAAGTCGACACCGAGATCCCCTCTCCGATCGCCGGCGTGATCGAGGAAATCCTCGTCGCCGAGGACGAGACCGCTGAAGTTGGCGCCCCGCTGGTCCGCATCGGCTCCGGCGAGGCCGCCCCCGCAGAGGCTCCGGCCGCAGCCGCCGAAGAGGCACCGGCTCCCGCCGCAGCTGCGCCGGCCGCAGAAGAGGCTCCCGCGGAGGCTCCGGCCGCCGAGGCCCCTGCCGCCGCTCCGGATTCTGCTCCGGATTCTGCTCCAGCGGGGGAAGGACACGACGTCACGCTGCCTGCCCTGGGTGAAAGCGTCACCGAAGGCACTGTGACCCGCTGGCTGAAGAGCATCGGCGACACCGTAGAGGTCGACGAGCCGCTGCTCGAGGTTTCCACCGACAAGGTCGACACCGAAATCCCGTCCCCGGTTGCCGGAACCCTTCTGGAAATCCGCGTCAACGAGGACGAGACGGCCGAGGTCGGCTCCGTCCTGGCCGTCATCGGTTCCGGCGCAGCGGCACCGGCCGCACCGGCGCCCGCCGCGGCCCCCAAGCAGGAAGCAGCACCGGAAGCTCCCAAGCAGGAAGCGCCGGCCGCCCCCGCACCGGCAGCAGCACCGGAGGCTCCCAAGCAGGAAGCTCCCGCAGCCGCTGCTCCGTCAGCTCCCGCCGCTCCCGCCGCTCAGGCAGCTCCCGCGCCCGCGGCAGCAGCTGCCGCACCGGCAGAGTCCGGCTACGTCACTCCCCTGGTCCGCAAGCTGGCCAACCAGCAGGGCGTCGACATCGCGGCCCTCACCGGCACCGGCGTCGGCGGCCGCATCCGCAAGCAGGACGTGCTGGCAGCTGCCGAGGCAAAGGCAGCACCGGCCGCCTCCGCACCCGCGGCAGCCCCCGCCGCATCTGCGCCGGCAGCCGCGGCATCCGCAGGCGCAGCGTCCTCGCTGCGCGGCACCGTGCAGAAGGCCCCGCGCATCCGCCAGGTCATTGCCCGCCGCATGCGCGAGTCGCTGGACATCTCCACCCAGCTGACCCAGGTCCACGAGGTCGACATGACCAAGGTTGCCAAGCTGCGCGCCAAGGCCAAGAACTCCTTCCAGGCCCAGAACGGCTCCAAGCTGACCTTCCTGCCCTTCATCGCCAAGGCTGTTGCCGAGGCCCTGAAGCAGCACCCGAAGGTAAACGCCTCCTACGACGAGGACAAGCAGGAGATCACCTACCACAACGCCGAGCACCTGGCGATTGCGGTGGACACCGACAAGGGCCTGCTGGTTCCGGTCATCTCGGACGCCGGCAACCTGAACCTGGCCGGCCTGGCCGGCAAGATCGCCGACGTCGCCGACCGCACCCGCAACGGCAAGATCGGCCCGGACGAGCTTTCCGGCGGCACCTTCAGCATCACCAACATCGGTTCGGTGGGTGCCCTGTTCGACACCCCGATCATCAACCAGCCGCAGGTTGCCATCCTCGGCACCGGCGCGATCGTCAAGCGGGCCGTAGTGGTCGCCGACGAGAACGGCGATGACTCGCTGGCCATCCGTTCGATGATGTACCTCTCCCTGACGTACGATCACCGCCTGGTCGACGGCGCCGACGCAGGACGCTTCCTGCAGACGCTGAAGGCACGCCTTGAGGAAGGCGCCTTCGAGGCCGACCTCGGACTCTAGGTCTAAAAGCGCACACCGACGGCGACGGCGGTGCGGGCTCCGGTGGGAACCACCTGGCGCCCGTGCCGCCGTCGCCGTTTTTGCTGTTCCGCCCCGGGGCCGCTGCGGGTCCTACTACGGTGCGTAGAAGACTCTGGCTACACTGATGCCATGAACATCGTCTATAACGTCATGGTCTTCCTGCACATCATCGGCGCCGCCATGATTGTCGGCATCTGGATCGGCCAGATGAAGAAGCCCACCGTCCACCCGCGCCAGTTCGACGGCGCGATGCTGCAGCTGATCACGGGCATCATCATGATGGGGCTGATCCCGGCCCTGGACATGAACGCCAACTACGCCAAGCTCGGGGTCAAGCTTGTCATCGCCCTGATCGTCGGCGTCCTGGCCTTCATTGGCCGCCGCAAATACAAGAAGGGCGAGCCGATCAGCAAGGGCCTCGCGAACAGCGTTGGCGGCCTGGCACTGCTCAACGTCGCGATCGCGACCCTGTGGCAGTAACCGGCTGACTGCACAGGCCATGACGGCGCCGCTCCCCCCGCCGGGGTGCGGCGCCGCCGTCGTTTAACTGCCGCCGTTAAACCGGCTTGTCAGTCGCCGGCGATGCAGAATTCGTTGCCCTCGGGATCCTGCATGACATCCCAGTGGAAGTCGCCGATGTCATTGCCCTCCACGAACCCGGCACCGAGGGACTCGGCGCGGGCGCGCAACGCCGCAGGGTCGGGCCCATGGATGTCCAGGTGCAGGCGCCGCCTGCCCTCCGTGGGGTCCTGGACCTGCTGGAAGGCCAGCTGCGGGGCTCCGGTGCCGGCGGGTTCCAGCCAGACGAACTGCTCGAAGCGCGAGGAGACCGCCGTGCCCAACAAGTCGGCCCAGAACTGCGCCAGGCGCCCGGCGTCGACGGCGTTGACCATAATCGTGGCGATACGCGCCACGGGCGCCCCTGGCACCTGCGCATCTTCGGTAAGTTCCATGACGACACTGTACGGGTCACAATCCTCTGACAGCGGAACCCCCGTGCGGCGGCCGCACAGAATCCCTAGGATTGATCACGGCAGGCTCCGGCACCAGCCGGACCCCTGATTCACAACGACGTCGAGGAGTGGACATGGCTACAACACGCACCGCACACACTGTATGGAATGGCGACCTGATGACAGGCGCCGGCAACACCACCCTGGACAGCTCCGGGCTGGGCAACTTCGACGTCACCTGGAAGGCGCGCGCCGAGGCCGCCGAGGGCAAGACCAGCCCCGAGGAGCTCATTGCGGCAGCGCACTCCGCGTGCTTCTCGATGGCCTTCAGCAACGCCCTGGCCCAGGCCGGCCACACGGCCGAGGAGATCAACACCAAGGCCGACGTGACCTTCCAGCCCGGTACCGGGATCACCGGCAGCCACCTCACCCTGGCCGCGCGTGTCCCCGGCATTTCCGCCGACGATTTCCAGCGGCTGGCCGAGGAAGCCAAGACCGGCTGCCCCGTCTCCGCTGCCCTGACCGGCATCGAGATCACCCTGGACGCCACCCTGGCCTCCTAGGCCGGCCGCAGTAAGACGAAGGCCCCCGCCGCCCTGGATGTCCAGGGTGGCGGGGGCCTTGCCATCTGTCCTGCGCGGACCGTCTGTGCGGGCCGCGCCCGGGAGCGCCTAGGCCTGGCCGGCCTGCCGGCGCGCAGGCAGCGGTGCGGGCCGGACCCGGCGGTAACCCTCGCGCAGCGGCGGACGGTCCGTGGGCAGTTCCTGGATCATTTCCTTCAGCGCCCCGATGCCGTACTCCAGCTGCGGGTCGGTTCCGGCGGCGTAGGCGTGCGGCGGGAAGGTCACCTCGATATCCGGGGTGACGCCGAAGTTTTCCACGCCCCAGCCAACGCCACCGGCGAACCAGGTGGCGTAGCGCGGCTGGGTGACGCCGGTGCCGTCGGCCAGCGCGAAGCGGTTGTCGATCCCGACGACTCCGCCCCAGGTGCGGGTGCCAATGACGGGCCCGATCCCCCGCAGCTTGGAGACCTGCGTGATGATGTCGCCATCGGAGCCCGCGAACTCATCGGTGAGAATGATGACCGGTCCGCGGGGAGCGTGGTGCGGGTACGTCCGCGGCTTTTCCCCGCGCGGCATGCTCCAGCCGGTGACCTTGCGCCCGATGAGTTCGGCCACGAGCTGGGAGGTGTGGCCGCCGCGGTTGCGCCGGACATCGACGATCAGTCCGTCCAGGGCCGTTTCGGTGTCGAGGTCGCGGTGGAGTTGTGCCCAGCCGTTGGCCATCATGTCCGGGATGTGCAGGTAGCCGAACGTCCCGTTCGAGGCTTCCCGGACAGTTCGCCGGTTGCCGGAGACCCATTCCTGGTAGCGCAGGCGCTCCTCGTCCTTGACCGGGACCACGGCCACGCGGCGCTGGGCGCCCGCGGCCGCACCATGGCCGGCGCCATTGCGCAGGGTAAGTTCCACGGCGCGGCCGGCCGCGCCGACCAGCTGCATTGCCGGGGTCCGCGTTTGTGTCAGTTCGACGCCGTCAATCGCCAGCAGGACGTCGCCCGGCTTCGCGTCGGCGCCGGGACGGGTCAGCGGCGAAGTGGCCAGCGGGTCAGAGGACTCCCCCGCCAGAATGCGGGTGATTTCCCACCCCTCGCCGGTGAACCCCAGGTCCGCGCCGAGGCGGCCCTGCGGGCTGCTGCCGTTCTCGACAGCGGCCATGGGCCGGACGTAGGCGTGGGAGGTGCCGAGCTCGCCGTGCAGCTCCCACAGCAGGTCCACCAGGTCGTCATGGGAGCCGAGGCGTTCCACCACCGGGCGGTAGCGGGCGTGGACGGACTCCCAGTCCTGGCCGGCCATGTCCTCGGTCCAGAAGAAGTCGCGCTGGAGCCGCCATGCCTCGTCAAAGGCCTGGCCCCACACACTGAGTGGGTCCAGCTGCACCCGGATCCGGCCAAGGTCGACCTTGACCAGCTGGCCGGAGTCCTCATCGGCCTTGGCGGCGGCCGGCGCCACGCGGATCTGCTTGTCCTGGATGAACACGACCTTTTCGCCGTCGCCGGAGAGCCGGTAGCTGTCCAGGGCCTCAACGATCGTGGCGGTGCGGCGCTTGGCCAGGTCGTAGCGGACCAGGCTCGGCGCCGCGCCCTTGTCCTCGAGGCTGGCCCGGCCCTCACCGGTGGTGCCGGCGAGCTCGCTGTCCAGCCAGAGCAGGGCGCCGGCGACGGCGGTGAGCCCGGCGTAGTTGCCTTGCGGCACCGGGACCCCGATGACGCGGTGGGCCAGGCCCTCGGCGTCGACCCGCACGGACGGCACGGGTTTGGCGGCCGGCTGCGGCCCGGACGCAGCACCCGCTGTTCCGGCGGCACCTGCCGCGGCGTCGGCGTCGAAGTGGAGGTCGACGCTCGGGCCGAAGGGCGAAGGTGTGTCGGCGGCGAGGGCGACGAGGTACGGCTTGATCGGGCTCGGGAAGGACAGATCGAAGGAGTGCCCGTCGTAGACCGGGTCGAAACTGCGGTTGGAGAGGAAGGCGAGGTATTTGCCATCCGGGGTGAACGACGGCGACTCGTCGCGGAACCGGCCGTCGGTGACGTCAATGATCGCAGCTCCGGTGCCGCCGTCGATCCGGGTGATCCGGAGCCGGCTGCGGGACCCGAAGGACGTGACCGGCTCGGACCAGCCGAGCCACGCGGAGTCCGGGGACCATGTGAATCCCTCAATGCTGCCCTCGCCGATGCTGCTCAGCTGGGATATCGTGCCCGTGCGGGTGTCGGCAAGGTAGATATCACCGAACGCCGTGCCGACGGCGAGCCAGCGCCCGTCCGGGCTGGCTTCGATGGCGCTGGTCCGGCTGGGCTTGGGGAAGTCGATCCGCGTCAGCTCATCGGCGGCAGGCGCGGCCTCCACGGCGGCGCCCGCACCGGCCCGGTCGGGCTCGGAGCCGGAGATGGAGCCGGCTGCGTCTGCAGCAGCCGGGACCGCTGTGACCTGGCCGGACACGGAACCGTTTGCAGCGGCGGGGATTGATCCTGCGCCGGTCAGGGCGGCTGCGGACACCGGCTTCGGCAACTGCATGCCGGCGTCCTCGGCGGAAGCAGCGGGCTGGGCCGTTGACTCGGCAGCGGACTGCACGGCCGGCTGCGGGGCCTTCGATGCTGCCGCAGCCGCTCCGGCCAGGGGCGCCGCAATGGCTTTCAGGTACAGGGCCTCGACGCCGTCGTGGTCGGCGACATAGGCGATCCGGCCCTCGCCGAAGGGCCGCGGCAGCCGTGCCCGGACGCCCGGGGTGGCCTCGAGGACGCGGGAAGGGCCGTCCTTGTGCCGCAGCCAGTGGACGGTTCCGTGGGATTCGACGGCACTGGACGCGCCCGTGCGGTCCGGCACGACGTCGCCAAGGTGCTTCGAGGGCTTCAGCGGGGCGGGCCGGCGCGCCTGCGAGGCGGAACCGAGCACAATGTCGAGCTTGACGGCCTCGGCGTCGAGCCTGGGCAGCAGCCAGAGCTCACCGGCCGATTCGAAGATCACGCGTTCGCCGTCGGTGGCGGCGTGGCGGACATAGAAGTCCTCGTGGTCCGTGTGGCGCCGCAGGTCGCTGCCGTTGGGCAGGACGGAATAGAGGTTTCCGTAACCCTCGTGGTCGGACAGGAACGCAATCCGTCCCTTGACCCACAGGGGGTCCGTGAGGTTTCCGTCCAGCGCGGCAGCGAGCCGGACGAATTCACCGTTTCCGTCGGCGTCGATCCACAGCTTGCCGGCGGCGCCGCCGCGGTAGCGCTTCCACCAGGCCGGCTCACGCGAGAGGACACTGGCGAGCACCACAGGGCGTTCGTCGCCGACGACGGGGCCATAGGCCACGGACTCGACCGGGCCGAACGGGAGTTCCTGCGCCCAGCCGCCGGTCACGGGGAGGCTGTAGGCGTGGGTGTGACGGCTGTCGGACTGGCGGAACGCGCTGGTCACCAGGACGTCGCCGTCGGGGGTGAAACCCTTGACCCGGGTGGAAGGGTGGCCGAAGTAGCTCAACTGGCTGTAGCCGCCGCCGTCGACGTTGGCCGTGACGACTTCCGGGGCAGTCCCTTGGACGACGGTCCAGACAAGACGCTTGCCGTCGGGGGTGAAGCGCGGGTTGCGGGCCGGCAATTGCAGGGAGGATACGCGCCAGGCGCGGCCCCCGCCCACGGGTGCAATCCAGACGTCGTCCTCGGCCACAAAGGTGACCAGATCGCCGTGCAGATGCGGGAAACGGAAGTAACTCGAGGGGGTCATCGTTCGATCATAGCCACAACGGTCCTTACGGCCCGGGAGGTTTCGCGGCCGTGCCGGGCATGGTGAGATGGATCATGCGAATCCTTATTGCCGGGGCCTCCGGGCTGATCGGAACTGCCCTTTCGGGTGCACTGCGCAGCGAGGGGCACGACGTCGTCGCCCTGGTCAGGCGTGCCCCTGCGTCCCCAGCCGAGTTCCAGTGGGACCCGGCTGCCGGCCGGATCGACGACACCGCACTGAAGGGCGCGGACGCGGTGGTCAACCTCTCCGGCGCCGGAATCGGCGACCGACCCTGGACCAAGGCGCGGGTCAACGAGCTCCGCGCCTCCCGGCTGGGGGCTACCCGGACCCTCGCGGCCGCCATGGCGCGCACCGACGCGCCGCCCGCCGTGTTCCTGAGCCAGTCGGCCTCCGGTTACTACGGCAACGCCGGTACGGCGGTGCTGCGCGAGAACGCGCCGGCCGGCACCGGCACCCTGTCCCGGATCTGCGTCGACTGGGAGGCCGCGGCGCATGAGGCGCCTGCCGGAGTCCGGGTGGTCACGCCCCGCACCGGCGTCGTCCTGAGCCGTTCCGGCGGCGCACTGGGCCGGCTGTTGCCGCTGCTGCGCCTGGGTGTCGGCGGCCCGCTCGGCGATGGCCGGCAGTTCTGGCCGTGGATCACTCTGCCGGATGTGGCCGCCGCCTTTTCCTTCCTTCTCTCGGCGCCCGTGTCCGGGCCGGTCAACGTCTGCGCCCCCGAAGCCGCAGATGTGAATTCCCTGATCACGCAACTGGCCAGGGCGCTGCACCGGCCGGCGGCGCTGCGGGTACCGGCCCCGGTGCTGCGGCTGGTGATGGGCGATCTCGCCGAAGAACTGCTGCTCGCGAGCCAGCGGCTGGAGCCGGCCGTCCTGGCGGAGAACAGCTTCGCCTGGAAGCACCCGTCCCTCGCCGGGGCCGCCGCCTGGGTGGCAGGGCGCGGCTAGCTGCCGCTATTAGCCGTGCAGCGTCGCGTACCTCCGGAGGAAGAGGGCCAGGGACTCTGCCAGGGCCCTGATCTCGCCCGGATCGACGCTCTCATTCGGTGCATGGATCAGGGCGAGCGGCTCCTCGACGCCGAGCAGGATGATCTCCGCGTCCGGGTAGGTGTCGGCGAAGACGTTGCAGAGCGGGATCGATCCCCCTTGCCCCAGGGTTGTCATGGGCGTGCCGTAGGCCTGGGACATCGCGACGCTCATGGCTTCAAAGGCCGGGCCGCCGACTGCCGCCTGGAATGGCGACCCGATGGCCTCGAGGTCCACCGTGACGTGGACATCCCAGGGCGCGGCCGCCTTGAGGTGGCTGACCAACGCCGTGTGCGCGTCGGCGGCCGCCATGCCCGGCGGGACGCGCAGGTTCAGGCGCGCCGAGGCCCGCGGCACAATCGCCGCCGTCGAGCCGGTCACCGCCGGGCAGTCGATGCCGAGCACGGTGACCGCGGGCCGCGCCCAGAGCATGTCGGACACGGTGCCGTCCCCCAGCAAGGACACTCCCTCCAGGACGCCGGCGTCGGTGCGGAACTGCTCTGGCGGATAGGGGGCACCGGTCCAGGTCTGGGCGTTGTCCAATCCCATGACCGTCGTGTTGCCTTGCCGGTCCCGCAGTGATGCCAGCATGGCGATCAGTGCGGCGAGCGCGTCGGGGGCAGCACCGCCAAACATGCCGGAGTGGAGCTCTGACGCCATCGCCTCCACCGTCACCACGACATTGACCATCCCGCGCAGAGTTACGGTCGCGGCGGGGTGGCCCACGGCGGCGTTGCCGGTGTCGCAGACCAGGATGGTGTCGGCACGGAGCAGGTCCGGGTGGCCGGCGACGAACGCCTCGAGCCCGCCGGTGCCCTGTTCCTCCGACCCCTCGACCACCAGCTTCAAGTTCACCGGTACGTCGCTGCTAAGCGCCCTGAGGGCGAGCAGGTGGGCGAGGATGTTTCCCTTGCAATCGGCGGCGCCCCGGCCGTACCAGCGGCCGTCCACTTCAGTGAGCTCGAAGGGCGGGGTCCGCCATGCCGAGTCATCGAGGGGTGGCTGGACGTCGTAGTGCGCGTAGAGGAGCACGGTGGGCGCGTCCGGATCGGGTCCGGGCCTGGAGCCCACCACCGCGTCGGAGCCGTCCGGGGTCCGTTCGAGGTGCACATCCGTAAATCCGAGTCCGGCGAACTTGTCCAGCACCCACTGGGCAGCCTTGGCACACTCCTCGACGGGAAACTGCCGCGCATCCGCCACCGACCGGATGGCCAAAAACTCGGCGAGCTCCTCCCGTGCCGGACCCATCAGATCGGTGATGCGGGCGCGCAGGTCCACGGCTCACGCACCACCCGTGTGGTACGTCTTGAGGTCGTCGATGAACTCCTGGAACTCAGCGAGCTGGTCCGGGCAATAGACCTTGATAATCGCGAGCTCGCCGACGGCGATCCGGGCGTTCCCGATCACCGGCCTGTATCCCGGCCCGGTTGCCCCGTTCGCCAGCTGGCTCAAGAAGGTGGCCCGGCTCAACGCGCTGTTCGGGTTCGCGCAAACGGCACCGCCGTCGTCACCGAGCACCCGAGCTATCTGCTCGCGCGAGGGTGCCGTCCCGCCGGCTGATTCGATCGCCGCGATCAGCTGGTCGGCCTTCGCCAGGGACTGTTGCGTCTCCCTCGCCGACCGGAAATTCAGCAGTGCGCCGACGGCGAACACCACCAGCAGGATCATGGCAACTATGTAAACGACCGAGCGGCTGCGCCTGGTCGAGGACTCCTGATGCGTGCTCATGACCTAGGTGCCTCCGTCCGAGCGTCTTGCTCCGGCAGCTTCCACGAGGGTTTGCGGAACCTGTAAAAGAGAAACGGCACGAGCAGGCCCAGTCCCAGCGCGCCGCCGGCGACGATCAGGAAATAGACGGCCGGATCGCCGTTGCCAAACTGCGAAGGCGGGACGAACCCGACGAGCAGGGCGGCCAGGGAGGCGGTAAAACCGACGCCGCAGAGCCCAACCAGCATTGGCGCCCGGAAGCCACGCGCGTGGTCCGGGTCGTTGCGGCGCAGCCGGACAGCGGCCACGAACATCAGCAGGTACATGATCAGGTAGACCTGCGTGGTGATCACCGAGAAGATCCAGTACGCGCTGGAAACATCCGGGATCAGCGCGTAGCCAAGCGCGATCACGGTGGTGACGAGCCCCTGGACCACCAGGAGGTTCTGCTGGATGCCGTTCTTGTTCAGCTTCTGCAGGAACGGCGGGAGGTATCCTTCCTCACGCGAGATCAGCAGCAGGCCCTTGGACGGACCGGCCAGCCAGGTCAGCATGCCGCCGAGGGAGGCGGCAACCAGCATGATCCCGAGGATCGGTGTCAGCGCCTGGAGGTTGAAGGAGGCCAGCACCGCGTCAAAGGCCTGCATGACACCGGCTGTGAGGGAGAGTTCATCGGCCGGAACGATCCAACTGATCGCCAGCGCCGGCAGGATGAAGATCAGCAGTACCAGTCCCATGGCCAGGAACATCGACTTCGGATACTCCTTACCCGGATCCTTCAGCGAGGACACGTGCACAGCGTTCATCTCCATGCCGCTGTAGGACAGGAAGTTATTCACGATCAGCACCAGGCTGGCCAGCCCGGCCCATTCGGGGAAGAAATTCGCCGCGGTCATCGGAGCGGCGGACGGATTGCCCTGGCCGAGGAAGACCACACCCAGGATGACTAGCAGGGCGCCCGGGATCAGGGTGCCGATGATCAGGCCACCGCTGGCCAGGCCCGCCACACCCTTCGTGCCSCGGGATGAGACRTAYACGCCGGCCCAGTAGAACACCACRATCACCARSGCSGTCCASACRCCGCTGCTGGCCAGSKCCGGGTTGAASACRTAGGCGAGCGTGCTCGCGACGAATCCCAGCAGGGTTGGATAGTAGAAAATCGTCATCGCGAACTGGCACCAGACCGCCAGGAAGCCCATCGGTTTGGAGATTCCGAACGATACCCAGTTGTAGATGCCGCCCTTCCATCCGGAGGCCAGCTCGGCCGACACGAGGGAGGTCGGGAGGAGGAAGACGATCGCGGGAACCACGTAGAGGAAGACTGAGGCGAGGCCGTAGACGGCCATGGTCGGGGCCGCACGGAGACTGGCCACCGAACTCGTGGTCATCAATGCCAGGGCCACCCAGGAGATCCACACGGCCGGTGGTGCCTTCGGCCGGGTCACTGCCTGTTCGCTCACGTGAGCCACACCCTCCAGTGCCCCGTGGTCTGCGCCACGGGCCAGGCGGAGCTAAACCGCCTGGGGCGAGTACTCGTCGGCTTGAACATGCCCACTGCCCCCCTTATCACAGAAAGTGCTCGGTGCCTACAGCATGGACCTAGGAATTAGCAGGGAATAGTCCCCAACTCCCCTATACGTCAGATCGCCGGGGTGCTAATTTGCGCGGTTTCGGGCGCGCTTCCACAGCAAATCGGTGATCAGCGCCAGTGCAAGGATGACCACCAGCGCGGCGGCGGTGGCGGGTTCATTGACGAGCGTGGTTGTGCAGAACACGACGAACGTTCCCAAGGTCGCAATCAGGGCGATGATAAGCACCAAAAGCTTGGCCCCGGTCTCCCGGTACACCTTGAAGTGGGCCATCGTGACCGCGGAGAAAATGAGCAAGGCTACCGCACTTCCAAGCGACGCGATGCTGTTGAGGTTGAACGCCACCACCATCACCGCCGCGAGGCCGGCCATGACCAGCAGCCCAACCGGCACCTGCCTGCGGCCCACGGAGCGGCCGAAGACCGGTGGAAACTGTCCCACCGAGGCGAGATGCCGGGTCATCCCCACGGAAGGATAGAGGCTGGCGTTCACCGCCCCGGAAGTGGAGAGCAGGGCGGTGATCACCATCAGCACATAGCCGAACTGGCCCAGCGTCGGCTTGGCGGCCTCGGCCAGCGCAGTGGCGCCGTAGGCGACGACCTCGTCGGCGGTCAGGGTCCCGAAAACTCCCAGCGAGACGGCGACGTACACCGTCGTGGCGATCGCCAGCGCCAGATACATGGCGCGGGGCAGTTGACGGGACGGGTCAGGCAGATCCTTCGCGGTAAAGGTGATGACGCCGAACCCGAGGAAGGCGAAGAACGTCAACGCCACGCTCGCGATGATCTCGCGGACGCCCGGGTAGCCGGCCGGATCCAGGAGCGCTGGGTTCCAGTTCGCGATCGTGACAATCGCGAACACGGACAGGATGGCCAGCACCATCTTCACGATCACCGACTGGACTCTTGCGACCGCCGTGGAACCGACCGCGTTCAGGACGGTCATGACCAGGATGAGCGCGACCGCGAACACTTTGGCCCAGCCTGGGTCGCGACCGGTCAGGACTGCACTGGCATATCCACCGAAGGACGACGCCACCATTGCCCCCACGATCGCGCCGGTCACGTAGAACAGCCACGAAACGATGCCTGTAGCGTGCCCCTCCCCGAACCCCCGGGCCAGGTAGGCCAGCATGCCCCCGCCCGATGGGTAAGTCGCGCCGAGCTTCGCGAACGAGTACCCCTGTAGGCCGGCGATGGCGCCCGCCACCAGAAAGGACACCCACACAGCCGAGCCGGCGACAGCGCCGGCTGCGCCCAGCAGCGCGAAGATTCCCGCGCCCACCATGGAACCCACCCCGATGAACGCTGCTTGAATGACGGTCATCTGCTTCTTCGGAACCGTGGTCGACATGGCGTCCCTCTCCGGCGTCAGGCTCTCGCTAGCAGCCGTCTCGGTGGGAGGTTACCACCGCGCCCTGAAGCGTGGAACCCTAGCCGGCTCCGGGCCCCGGAGGTAGCACGTCCTGGATCCGCCAGCGCCCGTCGACGGGCACCAGGACCAGGTGAAGCTGCTGTGCGGAGGCGGCGGGTACTTCGGCCACCGTGGCGCCGTTCCCATCGATTTCCCGGTAAGCAGAAGGCTCTGTGGTGATGGCCACCACTGCCCGGGCGGGGCTGCTCTCCGCGGTGGTCTCGATCCGGGTCAGGGAGGTCGAGAATCCGGCCAGGACGTGGCCGGAGGCGCTGAGCTGCGCTTTGATGCGGCCGTCCGAGGCGGCGGCCGCCGAGTCCGGGGCGTTGACGGCATCGAGCAGTCTGAAGTCGCCGGAGCTCAGTGCCAGTGAACGGAGCCGGGCCAGGCCGCGGACCGCCTCCACCGGGTCGGCGGAGGCCAGGAGTGCCTCAAGATCGGGAAGGATGGCGGTGGCCCCGCCGTCGGCGGTGGGGGGCGGCGGCCCGCCAACCGGCCCCTCCGACGGCGCCGCCGGTCCCTCGCGGCCCACGGGACTTCCTGTCTGCACCGGCGCATCGTGGCCGGACACGAACCCTGGAAACAGCCCGGCGACGGCGTCGGAGGCCGGCCCGCCATCGGCCAGCAGCCAGATGCCGGCCAGCAGGACTGCAGCGGCGAGAGCGGGAAGCAGCGCCCGCCGCGCGGGAGTCCGCCGGAATCCGCGGTGGAGTCCGGTTTTCCGGATAGCGCCTGGGCGCCGGCCCCGGCCGGACTGCACGGCCTTGCGTGTGAGCAGTTGGGGGATGACCGTGGGGTGCACGGAGACCGACAGATCGACGGGCTCCGCCCGGGCGCTGCGGTAGACCAGAGCGGCAAACTCCGCCGCCGGGGGACGCTCCCGGCGTTCCCCGCCCAGCCCCGCTTCGAGGGCGGCAACCAACGCTGCCGGCACCTCCGGGACCAGCAGGCTCAGCGGTGGACGATGCGGGCCGGGCTCGGGGGCCCGTCCGGTGAGGCAATACCAGCCCAGGGCGGCCAGGGCGTAAATGTCGCGTTCGGGCTGCAGCCCGGCCCGCACAGCGTCCGACGGGGCGGGATCCTGGAATCCTGCTGTGCCCTCTTCGGCGACCGGAGCGGCGTCGGCCACCATGCGCGCGACGCCGAGATCGGCCAGCAGCGGTTTGCCGTCAGCCGTGAAGAGCACGTTGCCGGGGGCCACATCACCGTGGGTGAAGCCTTGGCCGTGAAGGTATGCCAGGGCCTCCGCGATGGGAGTCAGGACCGTCACCGTTTCGCCGGGACCCAGACGTCCCCGGCTTCCCACGAGCGTCGCCAGCGAGCCGCCGGGTGCGTAGTCCAGCGCAAGCCCGAGGCCGCAGCCGCCAGAGTCGTGAACCGGCAGGCGCACCACGGCATGCACGCGAAGCAGGTGGCTGTGTGCCAGGGCGGAAAGGATCCGTACTTCGCGCCGCATGACGTCCCCGGCCTCGGATTCTTCCGGTGCGGCGCGGTCGGCATCGAAGCATTTCAGGGCGAACTCGCGGCCCGTTGACTGTTCGGTCACCAGCCAGACCGTGGCGCTGCCGCCGCGCCCCAGCAGCCGTCCGACGTCGTAACCGGGAACCTGGGGGGCCGCACCGGCGGCCGGCGGGAGATCTTCCATACCCAAGGAATAGTCGATTGCGCGGAATCGTGCAGAAGTTATCCACAGGCATGAGAGCTTAAGCACACAAACGGGAGGTGGGTGCGGCGGGGTCTAAGCTTGATGCCATGACTCTTGAGTTCAAACAGCTGGGTCTCGCCCCGGACTTCGTCGATTACACGCGCGGATGGGACATCCAGCGCGAATTGCATGAAAAGGTCCTCGCGGGCACCGCGCCCAGCACTGTACTGCTGCTCGAACACGCCGCGGTTTACACCGCAGGCAAGCGCACCGAAGACCACGAACGGCCTTTTGACGGAACTCCCGTTGTGGCCGTGGACCGCGGCGGCAAGCTGACGTGGCACGGCCCCGGCCAGCTCATTGGCTACCCCATCATCAAACTGAAGAACAAGGCTGGCATCCGCGACTACGTGGAGCGGCTGGAAGCGGTCATCATCGCCGTCCTGGCGGACTACGGCATCGCCGCCGTCCGGATCAAGGGCCGCGCTGGCGTGTGGATCGAACAGGACGAAAAGGGTCCGGACCGCAAGATCGCGGCCATCGGCATCCGCGTCCACGAAGGTGTCACCATGCATGGCTTCGCGATCAACTGCAACAACGATCTCGCCCCCTACGGCCAGATCATCGCCTGCGGGATCAGCGACGCCGGAGTCACCACGATCGCCCAGGAACTTGGCAGGGACGTCACCCCGGCGGACCTCATGTCGCGGATCACCGAAGAACTGCGCAAGAATGAACAAGCCCTAGTTGCAACCCCAGAAGGAGCTCTACTGTGACACTGGCACCAGAAGGCCGGAAGATGCTGCGCATTGAGCAGCGAAACGCGGCCACACCGGTGGAACGGAAGCCGGAATGGATCAAGGCCAAGGTCCAGATGGGCCCGGAGTTCGTCCAGCTCAAGAACCTCGTGAAGAAGGAGGGCCTCCACAC
>NZ_JBFTNJ010000071.1:0-16540 GCF_056397425.1 Arthrobacter sp. 05N33_2 | reverse complement strand
CGTTTTAACATAGCGTGATGGAGACCACCGTTAGCGGAGTTTCTGTGCATTACGCCGAGTACGGCAGTGGCACGCCGGTTCTCGCTCTGCACGGCGCCGGTGTGGATCATCGCGAGATCGCCGGTGCCCTTGAACCGATTTTCGACGACGTGCCTGGCTACCGGCGCCTGTATCCGGACCTGCCCGGGATGGGCCGGACCCCGGCGCCTGAGACGATCACGAGCAATGACGACGTCGTGGACATTCTGCTCGGCCTTATCGCCAGCACTATTGGTGATGAACCGTTTCTTATCGTGGGTCAGTCCTACGGCGGCTACCTGGCCCGTGCGATTGCGAGTCTGCGACCTGATCAGGCCGTCGGGCTGGCGCTAATCTGCCCTGTTGGCCAACAGACGCGCGACGTGCCTCAGCACGAGGTCCTTGTTTCGTCGGTCGATCTGACCGGTGCACTCGGCTCGGATCTCGAGGCTACTTACCGCAGCTACTTCGTTGTGCAGACGCCTGAAACGCTGCGTCGGTTCCAGGAGTATGTGGCTCCCGCAACGTCCCTGGCTGACGAGTCGAGCCTGGTGCGGATCTTTTCGCACTGGGAGTTGCGGGATCGGCCGGAAGCCGCGAAAGCCTATCCTCATCCGGTGTTGGTCGTTGCCGGGCGACAGGATGCCACCGCCGGGCACACAGGACCGTCGGAGCTGATCCTGCACTACCCACGCGCTACGTTGGCCGTACTCGACCGCGCCGGCCACGCCTTGATCCATGAGCAACCCAACCTCGTGCGAGCCCTTGCCGCCGACTGGCTCATGCGCGTGCGTGAGGCGTCAGACAACAAAAGCTAGCGGGCAGTGGCGCCCGCATGCGGACGGAATCCCTGTGTCATGGCTCCGCCGAAGAAGGGCAAGGCGATGCGTCCGCGGCGTCCAACCGGCGTCATGCAATGCCCGGTAAGCAGCAAACCATCGCGACGGATTGCAGTCGGGCGGCCAGCGAAAGGACAATGGTGCCCATGACCGCCGTGACCCTCCTGGCCTTTGCCGGGCTGTGCCTGCTGCTTTCCGTTACCCCCGGCCCGGATACCTTCCTGGTGCTGAGGATCTCGCTGCAAAGTGCCGGGGCCGGCCTGGCGGCGGCGCTGGGCTCAGCTCTGGCATCCCTGGTCTGGGCCGCGCTGGTGGGAGTGGGGCTCGCCGCCGTGCTGGAGGACTCGGCGGAAGTGTTCCGTTGGCTGAAGATCGCAGGCGGGTTGTACTTGCTGTATCTGGGAATCTCGTCGCTGATCCGGGCGCGCCGCACAACTGCATCCCCGGCGGCCGGGCACGCTCCCCGCCGGAGCTACAGCCGAAGGACCGGCTTCGGCGCCGGCGCGTTCTCCACACTGCTCAACCCCAAGGTCGGCCTGTTCTACCTCGCCGTCGTGCCGCAGTTCATTCCACACGGCGGCAACACGCTGGATACAGCCATGGTGCTCGGTGCCATCGAAAGCGCCATTGGATTCCTCTACCTGGCGGCTGTAGCCGTCGCGGCAGCGAAGGCGATGGCCTGGCTGCAGCGCCCCCGGGTGAGCAGTTGGCTCGAACGCGGCAGCAGCGGCATCATCGCCGCGCTCGGCCTGGGTGTACTGGCATCCAGCACCAGCTCGTAGCGGCGCGCCGGACCTCGACGGACAGGTGCAGTTCCCTATCCGGTAGAACGCCAACCCGCTCAAGAGCCGAGCTGGCTATCCGTCTTCCTCCTCTGGACATTCAGTTGGCTCATTGACTCCGTGAATTTCACGAAAACGGCGGCCGGTCCTGAAGAGGACCGACCGCCGCCGAATGAATATCAGGCTTGCATCAGGCCTTGGCCTTGCGCTTCAYCCAGCCCCAWACAGCMGTRGCYACCAGGAGCACCARGCCGATGATGGCCAACCARAGMAGRCCYTTCACRGCGAAGCCMAGGATCGAMAGAAYAAGCCAAATRATAAGYAGTGTGATTATTAGTCCCATACGGAAAGCCTAAGCCACCCAGGTGGCTGATTCCGAACGATCAGTGATCGTGGCGGAAGATGGCCACGGCTTCGCGGACCGCGTAGTAGACGATGACCATGCCGGCCACGGGGTCGGCCCACCACCAACCGGCAAAGGTGTCCAGCAAGATCCCGGCCAGCACGGCGGCCGCCAGAAGACCGTCGATAAACGTCACCTTGCCCTCTGCTATCAGAACGGGATTGCCCAGCGCCTTGCCCGTGCGGGCCTTTCCGGCTGCGAGGGCGAACATCACCACTGCCGTGACAGCCGTCCAGATAATTCCGGCGGGGCTCGGCCGTGCGTGGTGCCCGGCCGCCAAGGCAAGTCCGGACTGGACGAGCAGATAGAGAGCAAGGGCAACGAACGCCCCGGCGATCAGCCTCAACGCGAACCGTTGACGCCGTTCCCCGGTCCCGGAGAGTTCCCAGATCACCACGGTGCTGGCACCGATCTCGATCAGGCTGTCCAGGCCGAAGCCGGCCAGCGCCACCGATCCGGCCGTGATGGAAGCGACGGCAAGAACTGCCACGCCGACGACGTTCCAGCCCAGCGTGATGCCCTCAAGGATGAACCCGCGACGTCTCAGGCGCGCCATCTCAGGGCGCACCAAGATTTCAGGCAGCATCCGTGCTCTCTTTCCCGGCGCCCCCGGCGTTTCCGGCGATGGGTGCCGACAGGCCGGCCAGCCGTTCGATGACGGCAAGCCCGGCCGGGGTGCCCGGCCAATGCCGCCGCAAAGACTCCGGACCCGCGGAGCGGATCACGGAACGAAGAACCAGGGCCATGACAATCACGTCATCGGCATAGCCAATCAGCGGGAGGAAGTCCGGGACAAGATCCAGCGGCAAGAGCAGATATCCCAACAAAAGCGACAGCTTGATCCGGGCGCCGCGGGATACCGCCGGATCGGCCGCCAAACGCCTCAACACGCGCAACACATCCGGCAGCAGCCGCAACGCGTCCCGCATACCCACCGTCTCCGGATGGGACCTCGCATAGGCCCACAACCCGAGCAGAAGAACCGCGTAGACGCCAACGAGCCCGGCCAGGATACCCAGCGCCGTCTGCCACCACTGCACGGCCCCTACTCCCCGGCCACCGGCAGGCCATGGCCTGCCGGGGCATGCAGAGTCGCGTAGACCTTCTCGGCGTACTCGTCGAATACAGCGGAGCACTCGCGCAACCGCTCGTCTGCGGCCTGCGCTTCCGGCAGTTCCAGAACGTCACGGCTTTTCAGATCACGGTACCAGCGCCGCAAGCGGTCCAGGCTCTGCTCTTCCTCTTCCAGCTCCGCCAGAGTGAACTTGCCGCTTCGGGTTTCCTTGGCGATTTCGGCCTCGAACGCCCCGCAATCGCCGGAGAATTCCTTCCACTCATCCAACCTGAGCTCCTCGAATGCCGAGCGCAGGCCTTCCACTCCCGCATCGCCGCTGCCCGGCGTGGGCAGGACAAGGACGCTGCCGGTTCCGCGGCCGGCCAGCTCCACGACCCTCGGCACGGCTTCCGAGAAGAACGGCGTGTCCGGAACGGTCCACACCCCTGAGGCCACTGGCGCAGCACCGATCCTCCGGAGCTCCCGCCACACACCGACCCTCGTCCGTGAGGCCTCACCAGTCAACCGGACAACAAGAACCAACCAATCCATGCGCCAATCATATACTGCTACAACAAGGTAAGTAACAGCTGTTACATCACCCACTGCCCTGGACGGCACAGATACCCGAGGGCCTCGGCCGGTACGTTCGGTCGGTCCGATGGAATCCCTTAGCCCTATCGGCCCGGTCTGAAAATACGGTAGCTCCGGGTGCCTTGGGATGGGACTTTCTGCCTGGCCCGAAGTGCAGGCCGCTTAGGCGGGTTCTGGATACCGACGGCGGAAACGATGCCCCCGAGGATGAGCAACACCGCCGTCACGGTCACCACCCGGTGAAATCCGTCGAGATCAAGTTTGCCGCCCATGACGAGGCCCACCAGCGCGATGCCGACCAGACCGGCAACCCTGCTGACGGCGTTATTCACTGCCGAACCGATACCTGCCTGCTGTTCCGACACCGAACCGAGAATGGCGGCGGTTAGCGGCGCGACTGTCGCCGAGAGCCCGACTGCGAACAGGAGGATCCCGGGCATCAGCTGGGTCCAGTAATCGACCGGGATTTCCGACGCGAGCATCAGGAGATAGCCGCCCCCGGCGAGGGCAGGTCCGAAGGCCATGAACCACCTCGGGCCGAACCGCCCGGCCAGTGAGCCAAACCATGACGCCAAGAGGATGTTGACGAGGCTGACGGGAAGCAAGGCCAGAGCGGCCGACGTCGCCGGAAACCCGGCAACCTGCTGCAGGAAAAGCACGATGATGAACCCGCCGATCGACAGCGCGGCGTAGACGAAGGCCGTAGCCACGTTGCCTACGGCAAAGTTTCGGACGGAGAAGAGGCTGAGCGGCAGGAGCGGGTACTTCGCGGTCTTTTCCCGCCAAATGAACCCGGCGAGGCACAGGATACCGAGGGCGAGGGGCATCAGAATGAGCGGACTCCCCCAGCCATAGTTGCCCTGTTCGATCAACGCGTAGACCGGCCCCGCCAACCCGAGCACACAGAGCACGGCACCCGCGTAGTCGATCCGCACGCCCTCCTTGCGAACATCCTTGACCCGCAACACGGCTAGCAGGTACAAGGTCACGGCAATGGGCAGGACGTTGATTCCGAAGATCCAACGCCAGCCCACCGAATCAACGAGCACTCCGCCGAGCAGGGGTCCCGCGATGAAAGCCACGGTTGTACCGGCAGTCCACTGGCCGATTGCCTTCGCCCGGGGCGCTTCGTCGAAGTTTGATGTGATCAGAGCCAGGGAACTGGGCACCAGCAAGGCGCCCGCGACGCCTTGAAGCGCCCTGGCCAGGACCAGCCAGTCCGCTGTCGGTGCCAGCGCACACATCACTGATGTCGCGCCGAACCCGATCAGGCCTGCCCGGAGAACGACAACCCGGCCCAGCAAATCAGAGAGCGAACCGGCGACAAGGATCAGTGAACCCAGGGTGATCAGGTAGGYATCGACAACCCATTGCTGCGTTGTCAGTCCGCCGCCCAGTTCACGGGAAATGGCCGGCAGCGCTACATTGATGACGCTGCCGTCGAGAAACGACACAAAGGAAGCGAGAATCGCGATCCACAGCACGAGCCTCTGCGTACGCGCCGACGGTAGGGAACTCATCCTTCAAGCTACACCCGCCCCGACGGTTGCCGGACTCACCTATGGAAGGACGTTCAGCCCGTCGCTCTGGCGACAGACGACGCCGTCGGCTGCGTTTACGTACTCGGCGTATCCTGGCGGCACCGGAGTATATTTTTATGTCTGGTCTCTGTCCCGCCGTTGCCCTATCGTTGGGGCACCGATTACATTCGACCGGCGGAGCTCCGCATCGGAGGTACATGATGGGAATCATCTCGTCTGGTTTTCATGGAAAACGGCGCACCGGCAATCCAGCCTTACCACCCGGCCAATACGAGACGCCAAGCTTTCCCGTACTGACGGCGGGCCCTGCACCTTATATCGCCCGGGCTGACTGGGAATTCTTTATTACAACGGAGACTGGGCAGCGCCGCGCCTGGTCCTGGGACGAGCTCTTGGCGCTACCGCAGATTGATATCCGGACCGATATTCATTGCGTGACCAGCTGGTCCAAGCTGGGCACCTCGTGGCGCGGGGTGTCCCTGGACACCTTGTTCGCGGATGTGGAAACAACGTCCGAGTTCACTACGGCTCATTCCTACGGCGGCTATACGACCAATGTCCCGTTGCAGGACCTGCTGGATGGCCAGGCATGGGTGGCGTGGCAATTCGACGGTGAACCACTGGAACGGGCCCACGGTGGCCCCGCCCGCCTGCTGATACCCCACTTGTACTTTTGGAAGAGTGCGAAGTGGATCAATGGCATCGAGCTGATGCCGCACGATGTTCCCGGCTTCTGGGAATCGAACGGGTACCACATCTACGGCGACCCGTGGCGCGAGGAGCGTTACTCATGAGGCAGGACAGATGAGCACCCTGTGGCGCGTCGCCGAGGTGATTCGTGGCGTTCCAGAAACGGAATCCTCCAGAACCATCGGCCTGCGCGTGGACGGGCTGAACGGCAACCTTCCCGGCCAGCACATCGATATCCGGCTCACGGCGGACGACGGATACACGGCAGTGCGGTCCTACTCAGTGGCCACAGCCGGCATGGACGAACTCCTGGAGATCACGGTCGACGAACTGGCCAACGGGGAGGTCTCCCCCTACCTGGTCAGAGACCTGATGGTCGGGGACCAGTTGGAGATCCGGGGGCCCGTCGGCGGCTGGTTCGTCTGGCTTCCGACCGACCCCAACCCGGTTCAGCTGATCGCCGGGGGATCCGGCATTGTCCCGCTCATGTCCATGATCCGCGCCCACGAGGCATCCGCGAATCCTTCACAGTTCCGGTTGCTGTACTCGCTGAAATCGCCCGAGGCAGGGTTCTATCGGGAGGAGCTGCTCACCTTGAACCAGGGATCTCCCAAGCTGACGGTCGACTATGTCTATACACGCAAAGTCCCGGAGGGCTGGCCAATGGTCCCGCAGCGACTCACCGCTGAAACACTGTTGGCAAGCATCCTGCCGGCGGACATGGCACCCGACATCTTCATCTGCGGTCAGACGATGTTTGTCGAAACGGTCACAGAGTGGATGGTGCAGGCGGGCTATCCGGCCGCCTCGATCAAGACCGAACGCTTTGGCGGAACGGGAGGAATACGGTGACTGGCAACAACGGCTCCGCTTCCCCTGGTGCTGAGGACCCGCGCCTCGAGGACCAGGACATCGCCGGGACCGGCGGCAATCCGATACCTCATCTTGACGGGAACGCGGCAGCGGGACCCTTGTGGGAACTGTTCCGCATCGACATCATTGCAGCGATCGGTCGGTGCAAGAATTGTGGCGCTGTCAGGGTCTTCGGGGAAGCAGCGGTCTATGCCGATGCCCCGGGAATGGTTGTGCGCTGCAGTTCCTGCGGGGGCGTCCTGCTGCGTCTCGTAGAGACTCCGACTAAATTCTGGCTCGATGTCAGCGGACTCAGCTACCTCCAGATCGACCGGGAGACCTAACGCGCTGCTCTGCTATCCGCACCCCGGCGTGCTCAAGACCGCAGGGGGCGTGAAGGGGTAGCCTGCGACGATGCTGAACACTCTCAACCCTTCATCATGGGAGCCAGTGGATCTGGAACAACGACACTCGGCCGGGCGATCGCCAACCAGTGGTCAGTACCTTTCCTCTAGTTATTTGATCAACGTGTCGCCAGTGCACGGTTAGGCTTGCAGTCATGGCGATCATCCACCAGGCAGAACTGCAGCCGACGAAACTTGAACTTCTCGCACAGTGGCTGCCCCGCCAGCCGTGGTTCACGCAACCCGGCACGGCAGCGCTGCACAAAGTAGGCTCCTACCGGTTCGACGACCCCGCCGGCGAGGTCGGCATAGAAACCATCATCGTGTCGGTGGGCAACTCCACTTTTCAAGTCCCACTCACGTACAGGGCCCAGCCCTTGGCCGGAGCGGAATCCTGGTTGGTCGGAACCATGCAGCACTCGGTTCTCGGCCCGAGGTGGGTTTACGATGCCTGCGCCGATCCAATCTACGTGGCAGCGCTGGCGGCGAGCATCATGCTGGGCCGGCCGCAGGCAGAGCAATACCTCCAAAAAGGGGAAAATCTGGAACTTCTGGCCCAGACGGTCTTCGTGCGAAGCACCGGACCGAAACTCGAGGCAGTCCCTGATGTCTCTTCAGCGGCACCGCGCGCCACCGACGCCGGCACCGCCATCGAGACTGCTGACCTTCACTTGCTTGTTATCCGGCGGCTGGACCTGGATGAGCAACCGGTCGGCCCGCTCGCTCTGACCGGCACCTGGGAAGGTCAGAAGGACAACGTCAAACTCGCCGCCTTAGTGATGCCTGACAGTTCCGCGGGTTAGGGGCGCCCCACTCCGTCCGTGTTCCGGGGTTGGGTATTGCCTTCCTGCCGTTCAGGCTGGATCCCGTGCTGTTCCCGCAGTTCGCGCCCGCGGCGAATGTCCTCTTCTTCGCGGGCCTGGAGCTTGCCGCTCTGTTTCGTGTCCCGTGGCGGCAATTGGATGGTCTCTTCGGCCTCAATGCCGGCCTGGAGTTGGCGTCCACGCTCCATCTCGGCGTCGAACTCGGCACCGAACAGCAACGACATGTTCAGGATCCAGAGCCACAGCAGCGAGATGATGACGCCGCCGATCGCACCATAGGTCTTCTCGTAGCTATTGAAGTTGGCCACATAGAAAGCGAAGGCCAGGGACGCCAGCAGGAAGATGACCAAGGCGATAGCGGAACCCAGGCTCATCCAGCGGAACTTGGGCTGCTTTACGTTCGGCGTAGCGTAGTAGAGGATGGCGATCGCCAGAATCACGAGCAACAGAATCACCGGCCACTTGAGAATGTTCCACGCCGTCAGGACTGCCCCGCCCAAGCCGATCGCGTTGCCGACGGCCTCGGCCACCGGCCCGCTCAGCACCAGCATGGCCGAAAGCACAAGCACGATCAGCACGGTGGCAATGGTGACGGCGAGCATCGTGCCCCGAAGTTTGATGAACGGCCGCCCCTCGTCGATTTCGTAGATTCGGTTCATGGCCCGGCCAAAGGCTCCGACATAGCCGGAGGCGGACCAGAGGGCGGTGAGGATGCCGAGTACCAGGGTGAGTCCGGCAGCGGAGGAACTGCTGAGCTGCTCGACTGGTTGTTTGATCGCCTGCACAGTTTCAGCAGGCGCGAAACCCTGGACGACCTCCAGAAGCGCGGACGTGGTCTTCTCTGCCTGCCCGAAGATGCCCAGCAAAGACACGAGTGCCAACAGCGCCGGGAAAATTGAGAGAACCGAATAGTAGGTCAGGGCTGCGGCGAGATCCGGGCACTGGTCCTTGGTGAACTCACGCAGGGTCTTCTTGGCGATGTACTTCCACGAGGGCTTAGTGACGTCGGCCGGACTGTCCGGTTTACGGGAGTCGTCCGGGGCAGGTGCCGTGCGGGCCTTGGCGGTGCTGCTCTCGTCCGTTTCGGCGTCGGTCATGGATTCATTTTCTGCCTTGGTTGGGTTCTTGGCCATGGAAATTCCTTCGGGGGTTAAGGGAAATGGCCGRCCGCCCAGCGCATCAGCGAGGGCAGCCGGCCGCATTCATACGCGGCCTCAGGCCTGCTGAACGTTGTCCTTGGCTTCTGCAGTCCGATCCTTGACGTCCTCCACAGCGGCCTGCCCGTCTGCCTTGAGGTGATCGGTTGCGTCCGCGGCAGTGGCCTTGACGTTCTCCATGGCTTCCTGGGCGGGCGCCTTGAGCCCTTCGGCCACGTGCTTGGCGGCGTCCGTCAGTTCCGTGGTGAGCGGCTCGGCTGCCGATTTGAGGGCATCAGCGGCTTCACGCTCCTTTTGGCTGGCCGGGATCAGGGAGGAAACGAGCAGCCCGGCACCGAAGGCGATCAGCCCGGCAGCCAGTGGGTTCCCCTGTGTCCTGTTCTTCAGCTGGCCCGGCGCGCCCGCAACTGCGGAGCCCGCGTCGCTCACATGCGCGCCGACGCTTCCGCTGGTGGTGTGGACGTGGTCGGCGGTGTGGTCTGCGGCTCCCATGACTTTATCCTTCACTCCGAAGACGGCGTCTTTGACGTTCTCTTTGACTCTGTCCGTCTGCCGTTGGACGATATGCGACGGCGTGACTTTGTCGGCGACGGCGTCCACGTTTGTGCCCAGGCGGGCACGGGTTGCTTCAATATCTGCTCGGATGACATCCGGGTTTTCACTCATCGTGTTTCCTCGCTGAATCTAGGAGTTGGGTTTTAGGGTGGGCGGGATTTCCTGGAGGGTTTCAGCCGTCCTCGGCATGCCCTTGATCGCGTTCAGTTCCTTGCGGCCCATGGCTGCCAGAACGGCGGCGACAACTGCCCAGATGACAGCGACAACAACGCCGGACCAGCCCAGTCCCATCACGATCCCCAGCGCCCACCAGAGCGCCAAAGACAGGAACAGGAGCACGAAATGGCCAGCGACGCCGGCGCCGGCGAGCATGCCGGTGCCTTTGCCTGCCCGGGTGGCCGACTGCTTGAGTTCGACCTTGGCCAGTTCCACTTCCTGTCGCATCAGGGTGGACATGTCCCGTGTGACCTCACCGAGAAGGTCACCCAGGGAAGTCGATTCAGCCTTCGCCTGCGCGGCTGTGGGAGGCATTTCGCTGCTCATCGACGGCCACCGTCAAAGGGGTCATCGCGCAGCGGATCAGCCTGCTGCAATGGCTCACCAGCCACGGGCCCTGAGGACCGGCGGCCCTGCCCGGCGTCGCGGAGCGGATCGGGGGTTCCCAAATCGGAGTCCAGCGGATTCGGCGGGTAGGTGTCCGCGAGGCCCGCCGTCGTGGTGTGCGGAGCGGGCATCTGTACCGGCGGCGGCGGAACCGCTACCCCGGTATCGGGGATCCGCCCGGCAGTGGACGTGCCGGTAGCGGTAGCGGCGGTCGCTTCGGGGGCGCCGGCGCTCAAGCTGCGGCTGAGGCGCCCGGCCAGTACACCGGCTCCGGCCGCGAGCAGGAGGAAGGTGCCCGGGCGCTGGCGGGCAAAGGACTTTACCTCGGTCAGGAGCGAACCCGGGTCCCGGCCATCGAGCCAGGACGCAACAGCGGAGGACCGCTCGGCGGCTTGGCGGACAAGGTCGGTGGCCACGCCGGGCTGGTCGGAGGCGGCAGCCATGGAATGCAGTTCGCCGGCGACGGACCGCAGACCTTCGGCGACCTTCTGCTGCTGGGTTCCTGCCTGCTCGGTGAGATCGGACTTGGCCTGGTGAAGCAGGTCCCGGGCATTGGTCTTGACCTCGGCGGCAACGTTGACTGCCTCCGTCTTAGCCGTCTCGGCGACGTTCTGGGCAGCATCTGCCGCGTGCCGCGTTACGTCCGCAGCTTCGTCCTTGGCCGCTTCCTGTTTGGAGTCAGCGCGTCCCGTGCCTTGTGGGGGCATAACTCCAACGCCGGCGTACCGGTCCGGGGAAGCTTCGGGTGCTGCCTGGGCCCATGGGTTCTGTGTCATCGTTGCTCTCTTTCAGGAATGGTCCGCTTGGGATCGTGACTAGCGCTACCGGATGAAATTAGTAAGCACGGTTACTAACTAAATACTAAGCACACTTGCTATATGTCGCGCAAGGCCTCGATCGAAAATCGGACGGGCCGCCTCCCGCCCGTCTGGTGACGCGCGGCGCGCACTGCAAGCCGCGCGTGAAAAATAGTAAGCATACTTGCCAAAAAGGAGTCCGGCATGCATATGGTGGGGGTCCAGCGTCGGCGCTTTGTGCCGCCGTCGCAGGTAGCGTGACTTTCGTTGCCACCCAATCAGGAAGGTCGTCTTCGTGATCCTCGCCCGCGAGCCCCACGCCCGGGACGTTTACCGGCTTCTAACCGCAGCGGCCCGTTTAGTGCAACGCCTCCACGACGATGCCCTGGCGCCACTGGGATTGACGCGTGCCGCCGTCATCGCACTGGAAGCCGTGGCTCCCCGCCCCATGTACCAGGAACAGCTCGCCGCAAGAGTTCATGTCCAAAGCCAAACGCTCGGCCGCGTCCTTGCCCGGCTCGAGGACGCGGGTCTCGTCACCAGGACGCGCAACCCGGACGATCGGCGCCAATTTCAGGTCGAGATTACCGACGCCGGCACAGCCGCACTGCAAGCAGCCTCTCAGGCTGAGCGCGCAGCCGTTCCTGCCGACTTCGACGGGTGGGAGGCCCTGTCTGAGCAACTCGCCCGGTTTGTGGATTTCTTCCAGGCTCCACGGCCCGGCACCCAAGGCTCCACGACCGGGAACTCCAGGCTCGACGTGCCCTCCCTTGCCCAAGACGGCCTCCGGCGCCAATGAACTAGCCGCCCGCGGCTGGGTGCCTCTGGGCCTCCCCCGCCCGGCGCCCACGGGCAGTCGCCGCTTCCATTGCAGTTCGGACCGGCAAGGGGCGAGCAAGACAGAAGGCCCATGAGCCGGGTATTGCGCGTTACTATGCATGCTGATTAAATCGCCGTTACGGCCGCATTCCACGACCGGTCTACCGAAAGGAAGTACAAAGATGGGAATTCTCGCTTTTCTCATTCTCGGCCTTATCGCTGGAGCTATCGCCAAGGCGGTCCTTCCCGGCCGTCAAGGAGGCGGCTGGCTGATTACACTCGTTGTTGGCGTCGTGGGCGCAATCCTCGGAGGTTGGATCGGCTCGTTGATCTTCGGCGGAGGGCTCGCTGACTTCTTTGACCTGCGGACCTGGCTCCTCTCCATCCTCGGGGCCGTTATTGTGCTCCTGATCTATGGGGCTCTTGCCGGTCGGAGGACCAGGGCGTAGCAGCCTCGATCCTCCGGATGCAGGGCTGCCACTGAGGACGCCCTGCGACTTCTGTTAGACGGCGGCGGGCCGCTGCTGAAACACCCCGGGAGGAACCACCCGGCGTTTCTCGGCCCGCGCCGCCGAGTCCAACGGCATGACGGTTGACCTCATGCATGACGGTTGACCTCATGCCGGGCGCCCGCCCGCAACGCTTCGTCGAGAACAAGCTTCGAAAGCCTCCGAGCGCAGCCCCGGCGGCCGGTTCCGCTGTCGTAAGTAGTAATCGCCAAAGCGGCAGAAGTCATTGCTCCGCGCGCATCCGACACCATGCGACCAGAGATGCTAAACAGCAAGGAGATAGACATGGACAACCTATTCCGCCGCACAGGCATCGACGTGCCCGAACCAGTCCGGCGCTTCCTGCAAGGCGAGACGGACACCTGGCTCAGGGTCGAGGAATACCGGGACGGAAACACCTTGGTGGTCAGAACCGATATCCCCGGCATCGACCCGGACAAGGACATCGATATCACCGTCACCGAGGGCAACTTGAATATCGCTGCCCGGCGCACCGAGCCCGCGCACAAGGATCAACCGGGTTACCGAAGCGAAGTGCGGTACGGCGAATATTCGCGAAGCGTCCCGCTGCCCCGCGGCGCGGACCCCGACACCGTCGAGGCCAGCTACATCGACGGTGTCTTGGAAATCCGCGCCCAGATCCCGGAGCAGTCCGGACCGTCCGCCACGAAAGTCCATGTCTCCCGCGGTGGAAACCAGTCACCGGAAGCACCAGAGAACTTCGTGACCTGAACGGCATTTTCGGCACTTGACTCGCCCGGCACCGACCAGCGACCACGGGCTCCTTCTGGCATGGCGTAGGGGGCCATCGGTATTCTTTCCGGTGCCCTGCGTCGCCACGGCCTCCGCAGCCCCCGCCTCCGAAAATTGCCACAGAGCGGAAACCATCTCATGACTATCAAGATCAACGACGCGGCGCTGCGTCATGCTCGGCAGCTCATCAAGGACTCGAGGTTTGCCCGGGATACCCGTGACGATTGGAGCGAGCACGCGCCCGACGCTGAGACAGAAAATGCATTCATCGACAAGCACGGGTACAAGGAGTACGGCACGTGGCATCTGGGCGAAGACGCCGAGAAGACGCACGACACGAAGGGGCGCTACAGCTTTCCCTTCGGTGATTTCCGCCGGCTGCATCGCTGCGCGATTCTCGCCATCGAGAGCCGGGCCGCCCAGAATAACCACGACGACGTCGCCGCCGCAGCGAAGTCCCTACTCGACGAACTGGACCAAGACTAGACCTGGGCCAGCACAATTCTCTTTCCGCCATCGCCTCGCGCAAGGCCCCACCTGTACGGCCCGGAATGCCCGCCGCGGGTGTCCCCACCGGGCCGTCTCCTGGGCGCCCGGGCTTCCCCCGTGTGCCCTCCGGCGGAGCCCAACCACCGGGAGCTCACCTATTCATAAGGGGGCTTCCTAATCTAACCGGGCTCGTGATATAACACGAAAAACGGCGCAGGAGAACTCCCTGCGCAACGGGACCGGTCCCAGCCTCCTGATCGAATGGCGGCGCATTCCATTGGACATTTCCCACCGGCTCCAAGCCGGACTGGCGGTGGCGACAACGTTCATCCCCAGTCTGCGCTCCCTTTCGACTTCAGGCCCCCGCTCGCGAAGGTCTCGCGCAGGACCCCAACCTTGCCAGAACTGCGGGTCGGCCTCGGAAAACCTCAGCTGAGCGCACTGCCGACTAATCATCGCCCCCTCCCGTGGTTCGCATTGCCGCGTACGCTTCCCAAGCACCGGACAGCACCAAAGCGACCTGTCCGGTACCGGTCGGGCGACCCATCAAGGGCTCCCGATCGGACCCACTATTTCAACCTAAGAGATCCAAGGAGACGTCATGCTCACCACCGAACAAATTGACCGTCTGCTCAGCCAAGGCGCAAATGTCCTGTCGGGAGACGGAGAAAAGATCGGCTCCATCGGCCAGGTGTTCGTAGACAACGAAGCCGGCCAGCCCAGCTGGGTAACCGTCCGTACGGGCCTGTTCGGGATGTCCGAATCATTTGTTCCCCTCGAGGGTGCTCGGCTGGAGGGCAATGACATCGTCGTCCCGTACAACAAAAATCAGGTCAAAGACGCGCCAAGGATCGACGCCGATCGGCCTCTGGAGCCTGCCGAGGAAGACCGGCTCTACCAGCATTACCGGATGGACAGCGGACGCGCCTACACCGACGCGGATACAGCTGACGAAGCATCCGCCACACGACAGGACGCCTCCAGAACGGACCGCGCCGAGACCCGCGACGCCACCAGCCCAGCCGGATACGGCACAACGACACCCACCACCGACGCCGCAACGCCACCCACGACACGACAGGACACCACCGGAACCGACCGCGCCCAAACCCGCGACGCCACCAGCCCAGCSGGATACGGCACAGCGACACCCACCACCGACGCCGCCCCGCCACCCACGACACGACAGGACACCACCGATACGGACCGCGCCGAAACCCGCGACGCCGCCGACACAGCCGGATACGGCACCACCACGCCAGCCACCGACACCGCCCCTACCCCAGCCACACCACAGGACACCGATAAGGACCGCGCCGAAACCCGCGACGCCAAGGGCCGGGGGCGCCTGCGCAAATACGTCACGACGGAAACCGTCACCAGGACGGTGCCAGTGCAGCGCGAAGAGGTTCGTATCGAGCGGGAACCGATTGCCGAGGAAGACCGCGACGAGGTCTCGAACCGTCCGGCCAGCGACGACGAGGTAATCCTTCACGAAGAGCGAGTCATAGTGACCAAGGAGACCGTCCCGGTTGAACGGGTCCGCATCGTTACTGAAACGGTCGCAGATGAAGTCACCATCCGTGAGAAGGTCCACAAGGAACACTTTGACGGCGAGGACAGCGAGGGATCAGAGGGCTCCGAGGGAACCGACGCCAGCCGCGGCTGAAAATGCGGATTGTTTTAGATGCCCGGGGCAAGGGCTGCGACCCATAGCCCCGGGCATTTTGTTGTCGGAACGGGGGTGCGAGCGATTGGTGGCCCCCCGGCCACACCCCTCGGCCGGTTGGATTAACTGGATCCCCTGCCCACCGGTACGGCTATGGCCTCTCGCCTGCGGCAGTGCCAGTATGTTGGGAATCAGGCTGAACCACGGAGCCCCGGCTCCGGGCGGAAAGGACTCGAGGTCATGACCTACATCAACAACTTCGACGATGTGGGGCGCGGCGACGTCGCCGTGGCAGGCGGCAAGGGCGTCGGACTGGGCGGCCTCAGCCAGGGAGGACTGCCGGTCCCGCCGGGGTTCGTGCTGAACACCGCAGCCTACGCGGATTACGTGACTGCCAACCATCTCGAGGCCGGCATCCATGAACTTGCCGTACTGTCGCCACACGCGGCACCACAGGACTACGAGGAAGCCTCGAACCGGATCCGCGCCCTTTTCACCAGCGGCACCATGCCGCACGCCATCGCGGCGGAGCTCGGCGCCGCCTACGGCAGGCTCGGCGACGGAGGCACAGCCGTGGCGGTGCGCTCCTCCGCCACGGCCGAGGACCTCGCCTCAGCCAGCTTCGCCGGGCAACAGGAAACCTACCTCAACGTCCGGGGGACGGAGGCTGTGGCCGCGGCCGTGACCGAGTGCTGGGCCTCCCTGTGGACGGCGCGTGCCATGGCCTACCGCGCCCGTGAAGGCATCGACCCGGACACGGTGCGCCTCGCCGTCGTGGTCCAACAGATGGTCGACGCCGAGGCCGCCGGGGTGATGTTCACCGCCAATCCGGCCAACGGGCGCCGCGACCAGACGGTGATCAGTGCCGCGTGGGGCCTGGGCGAGTCCGTTGTCAGCGGATCGGTCACCACGGACGACGTCGTCGTGGAAGCGGGGACGGGCCGTGTGCTGTCGCGCCGGACAGCTGACAAGGAGGTCATGACCGTCTACGCGGAGCGCGGCACCCTGGAGCAGCCGGTGACGGCGACGCGCCGCCGGCAGGCCGTATTGGACGACCCGGCGGCGGCTGAGCTGGCCGGCTACGGAACACGGATCGCGGAGCATTTCGGGACGCCGCAGGACATCGAGTGGGCACGCGCCGGTGGCGAGTTCTTCATCCTGCAATCCCGGCCCATCACCGCTCTGCCC
>NZ_JBFTNJ010000070.1:0-16546 GCF_056397425.1 Arthrobacter sp. 05N33_2 | reverse complement strand
GGCGAGGCCGATCTGCATGAGGCCGAAGGAGGATTCGCTGGACATATGGTCCCTGTTCTCTCTTGTTCTCTAAATTCTGAAGTCTTGGGTTACGGGAAGAGGGAGGTGGCTTACGACGGCGAGTGCGAACCCGCCGTCGTAAACCCCCTGCTAAACCTCTTCTACGGAACTGGGCTCTGCACGAGACAGATCGATGCCCAGTTCTTCCGCAGCCGTGAAGACTGCGTCATCAGAGTCACGCATTTCAATTGTGGTTCCGTCCGTGGAAAGCACTTCCACGTTCAGGCACAGCGACTGCATTTCCTTGATCAAGACCTTGAAGGACTCAGGAACGCCCGGCTCGGGGATGTTCTCGCCCTTGACGATGGCTTCGTAGACCTTCACACGACCGTGGATATCATCCGACTTGATCGTCAGCAGTTCCTGAAGCGTGTACGCGGCGCCGTAAGCTTCGAGCGCCCACACTTCCATTTCACCGAAGCGCTGGCCACCGAACTGTGCCTTACCACCCAGCGGCTGCTGCGTGATCATGGAGTACGGGCCGGTGGAGCGGGCGTGGATCTTGTCGTCCACCAGGTGGTGGAGCTTCAGGATGTACATGTAGCCGACCGAGATCGGATCCGGGAACGGCTCGCCGGAGCGGCCGTCGAACAGACGGGTCTTGCCGGAAGAGTTGATCAGGCGGTCGCCGTCGCGGGTGACGTTGGTGGAATCGAGCAGGCCCGTGATTTCCTCTTCACGCGCACCGTCGAAGACCGGCGTCGCCACAGTGGTCTGGCCACTCTCGCGCGGCAGGTTCGGCAGCTGCTTGACCCACTCGGGCTCGCCCTCGATCTTCCAGCCGGTCTTGGCAACCCAGCCGAGGTGCGTTTCCAGCACCTGGCCGACGTTCATGCGGCCCGGAACACCCAGCGGGTTCAGGACGATATCAACGGGGGTGCCGTCGGCAAGGAAGGGCATGTCCTCGATCGGAAGGATCTTGGAGATAACACCCTTGTTGCCGTGGCGGCCGGCGAGCTTGTCGCCGTCGGTGATCTTGCGCTTGGCAGCGACGTAGACGCGCACCAGCTGGTTGACGCCCGGGGGCAGCTCGTCGTCGTTGTCGCGGTCGAAGACGCGGACACCGATCACGGTGCCGGACTCGCCGTGCGGCACCTTCAGGGAGGTGTCGCGSACTTCGCGGGACTTCTCACCGAAGATGGCGCGCAGCAGGCGCTCTTCCGGGGTCAGCTCGGTCTCGCCCTTGGGGGTGACCTTACCGACCAGGATGTCGCCGGCYTCAACCTCKGCACCGATGTGGATGATGCCGCGCTCGTCCAGGCCTGCCAGGACTTCCTCAGACACGTTCGGGATGTCACGGGTGATTTCCTCGGCACCAAGCTTGGTGTCGCGGGCATCGATCTCGTGCTCCTCGATGTGGATCGAGGACAGGACGTCCTCGGCCACGATGCGCTGGGAGAGGATGATGGCATCCTCGAAGTTGTGGCCTTCCCATGACATGAATGCCACGAGCAGGTTCTTACCGAGGGCGAGCTCGCCCTGGTCCGTTGCCGGGCCGTCAGCGATGATGCCGCCGACCTCCAGGCGCTGGCCTTCGCTTACCAGGACACGGTGGTTGTAGCAGTTGCCCTGGTTGGAACGGGCGAACTTGTTGATGCGGTAGTTGGTTTCCGTACCGTCGTCGTTGAGCATGATGACCAGCTCAGCGGAGACCTCGGTAACCACACCGGCCTTCTTGGCGATGACAACGTCACCGGCGTCGACGGCTGCGGCGCGCTCCATGCCGGTACCGACGAACGGTGCCTCGGAACGGACCAGCGGCACGGCCTGGCGCTGCATGTTGGCACCCATGAGTGCRCGGTTGGCATCGTCATGCTCGAGGAACGGGATCAGGGCGGTAGCCACGGACACCATCTGGCGCGGGGAAACGTCCATGAACTCGACGTCGGCGGCGGGAACCAGCACAGGCTCGCCTCCACCACCGCGGGCACGGACCAGGACGGTCTCTTCCGCGAAACGCTTGTTCTCGTCGAGCGGTGCGTTGGCCTGTGCGATCAGGACCTCGGCTTCGTCGTCGGCCGTGAGGTACTTGACCTCATCGGAGACGACACCCTCGGCGACAAGGCGGTACGGGGTTTCGATGAAACCGAACGGGTTGATGCGTCCGTAGGAAGCCAGCGAACCGATCAGACCAATGTTCGGGCCTTCAGGAGTTTCGATGGGGCACATACGTCCGTAGTGGGACGGGTGCACGTCACGAACTTCCATGCCGGCACGGTCACGGGACAGACCACCCGGGCCAAGCGCGGACAGGCGGCGCTTGTGGGTCAGACCCGAGAGCGGGTTGTTCTGGTCCATGAACTGSGACAGCTGGGAMGTTCCGAAGAACTCCTTGATGGCTGCCACGACGGGACGGATGTTGATCAGGGTCTGCGGCGTGATGGCCTCGACGTCCTGGGTCGTCATGCGTTCGCGGACAACGCGCTCCATGCGGGACAGGCCGGTGCGGACCTGGTTCTCGATGAGCTCGCCGACGGCGCGGATGCGGCGGTTGCCGAAGTGGTCGATGTCATCGATCTCGACGCGGAGCTCGTGGTCCTGGCCGTCGCGCTTGCCCATGAGGGTCTTCTCGCCGGCGTGCAGCGCAACCAGGAACTTGATCATGGCCACGATGTCTTCAACGTGCAGGACCGAAGCTTCCTTGTCGCCAAGGGAGCGGTCGATGCCAAGCTTGCGGTTGATCTTGTAACGGCCGACCTTGGCCAGATCGTAGCGCTTGGAGTTGAAGTACAGGTTGTCCAGCAGGGACTGGGCAGCCTCAACCGTGGGCGGCTCGCCCGGTCGCAGCTTCCGGTAGATGTCCAGCAACGCGTCTTCGCGGGTCTCGGTGGCGTCCTTCTCCAGCGTGGCGCGCATGGAGTCGTACTGGCCGAATTCCTCGAGGATCTGGCCTTCGGTCCARCCRAGGGCCTTCAGCAGMACGGTGACSGACTGCTTGCGCTTGCGGTCRAGACGGACGCCGACCTGGTCGCGCTTGTCGATTTCGAGCTCGAACCAGGCGCCGCGGGAGGGGATGATCTTCGCGGTGAAGATGTCCTTGTCGCTGGTCTTGTCGGCGGTGCGCTCAAAGTAGGCGCCCGGCGAGCGGACCAGCTGGGAGACGACGACACGCTCGGTGCCGTTGACGACGAAGGTGCCCTTCTCGGTCATCAGCGGGAAGTCACCCATGAACACGGTCTGCTGCTTGATTTCGCCCGTGTTGTTGTTCATGAACTCGGCCTTGACGTACAGCGGAGCCGAGTACGTTGCGTCACGGTCCTTGCACTCAGCCATGGTGTATTTGGGGTCAGCGAACTCCGGCTCGGAGAAGCTCAGGGACATGGTGCCCTGGAAGTCTTCGATCGGGGAGATCTCTTCGAAGATGTCGGACAGACCCGAGGAGGTGGCGACGCTGAGGTCGCCTTCTTCGACGGCCTTCGCAACGCGCGCCTGCCAGCGTTCGTTCCCGACCAGCCAGTCAAAGCTGTCGGTTTGCAGGGCGAGCAGATTCGGAACATCAAGGGGTTCGTGAATCTTTGCGAATGAGAGCCGGCGGGTTGCACCGTCGGTGCTGTCGGCATTGATAGCGGTAGCGTTGTTTACATTAGAGGTGCTCGAGGCGACCAAGAGGGATCCTTCCACAGACCTTCAGGCGTTGTCAGATCTCCCCCGTTATGCACTCTGCAGAATGACTCCGCAGCGCTACCAGTCCGGTTCCGCTATATGACCCGGGACCCGCGCTGTCCATAGCTGGTGCACGTGGTAGACGGCACATTGATGGAACAGCTGTCAGGCTAAGCCCACCGCTATATGAAGGCTGAAGGTAAACAGGGAAGACGCAAATATCTACGATACGGCAAAGCAACCTACTTGTCTACCCCACTTCCGGCGGGATTGCAAGCACGAAGTTTGGCGGAATTTCCCCGACTCTTCGCGGCGACGGTGTCCACCCTGCCGAATGGATAGGTGACGGGGCTCACGATAACGTAGACATAAGTCGAAAGTAGATCGGAAGAAAACACCATGAGCAATCCTGCAGACAACAACGATGTTGTCATTCTCGCCGCAGCCCGCACCCCCCAGGGGCGCCTGAACGGGCAGCTGGCCAGCTTCACCGCCGTCGAGCTCGGCACCCACGCCATCCGCGCGGCCCTGGCCGCCAGCGGCGTCAAGGCCGACCAGGTGGACAGCGTGATCATCGGCCAGGTCCTGCAGGCCGGCGCGGGCCAGAACCCTGCCCGCCAGAGCGCCATCGGCGCCGGCATCGGCTGGAACGTGCCGACGGTGACCATCAACAAGGTCTGCCTCTCGGGCCTCACCGCCGTGATCGACGCCGCCCGGATGATCCGCAGCGGGGACGCCACGGTGGTGGTCGCCGGCGGCCAGGAGTCCATGACCCGCGCACCTCACGTGCTGCCCGGTTCCCGGCAGGGCTGGGCGTACGGCACGGTCCAGGCCCTGGACGTGGCCGCGCACGACGGCCTGACCGACGCCTTCGACGGGCAGTCCATGGGACTGTCGACCGAGAGCAAGAACCTGACCCTCGGCATTGACCGGGCCTCCCAGGACGAGGTGGCGGCCCAGTCGCACCAGCGTGCCGCCCGGGCCGCGAAGGACGGCGTCTTCGACGGCGAGATCGCCCCGATGAGCGTCAAGCAGCGCAAGGGCGATCCGATCGCCGTCACCTCCGACGAGGGCATCCGGCCGGACACGACCGTCGAGTCGCTGGCCGGCCTGCGCGCGGCGTTCGTCACGGACGGAACCATCACCGCCGGCAACTCCTCTCCCCTGTCCGACGGCGCTGCCGCCCTGGTGCTGAGCAGCCGGAAGTTCGCCGAGGACAACGGCCTCGAGTATCTCGCGGTGGTCGGCAAGCCGGGCCAGGTCGCCGGTCCGGACAACTCGTTGCATTCCCAGCCGTCGAACGCCATCAAGAACGCCCTGGACAAGGCCGGCTGGTCCGCCGCGGACCTCGACTTCATCGAAATCAACGAGGCTTTCGGTTCCGTCGCGGTGCAGTCCCTGAAGGACCTCAACTATCCGCTGGAGCAGTGCAACATCCATGGCGGGGCCATCGCCCTGGGCCACCCGATCGGGGCCTCCGGGGCCCGGCTGGCCCTGCACGCGGCCCACGAACTCAAGCGCCGGGGTACCGGCAAGGCAGCCGTGTCCCTGTGCGGCGGCGGCGGCCAGGGCGAAGCGCTGCTGCTGTACCGCGACTAAGACCGGTAACCGGCGGGCCGGGCGGGCCCGGACCACAGGGCGGCCGGGCGGACCGGAAACAGCCGCCAGGAGTCAGGAAGATTTGACGCGATGCCAGAGCAGAAAACAACCAGCGGCCGCGAACGGTTCCTCGCCGACGCCGCGGCGCGGGGGCTGGACGTCGAGATCGTTGAACGCCTCGCCGCCCGCAGCCTTGAGGAGGCGGCCGGTATCCTCGGGATCCGGCCCGCGGATATCGTGAAGTCGCTCGTGGTCAAGCACAAGGACGGCAGTTTCCTGTTCGCGCTGGTCCCCGGCGACCGGCAGATTTCCTGGCCCAAGTTGCGGGCGCTGCTGGGCGTCAACAAGCTCTCGCTGCCGGCGGCGGATACGGCTTTCGAGGCCACCGGGTACGAGCGCGGGACCATCACGCCGCTCGGCAGCATCCGCCCCTGGCCCGTCTACGCCGACCAGACCATCACGGGCCGGCGGATCTCCATGGGCGCAGGGGAACATGGCTACAGCGCGTTCGTGGACGCGGATGCCCTGACGGCGGCGCTGGGCGCCGTCGTCGCCGACATCACTGAACCCAACCAGCGCGCCCGGGTTAACAACAACGCGGGGTCAGTTCGGGCCCATCCGGACGGTCGGGATGGGCCGGAAGTGACCCCGCGTTGTTGTTGGAGTTGGAGTTAGGCGGTGACCGTCAATGGCGTCCCGTTGACGGTGAGGCGCCAGTTGGCCTGGCTGAACACGGCGACGTCCAAGGTCCCGCGGTCCACGACGTAGTCGATGATGCGCTGCCGGATCTCCTGCTGGCTGTTGGACAGCACGGGCGCGCTCTTCACGGCCGGGAAGTTGCCGCCCCCGCTCTGCCGGTAGTTGTTGATGGCCAGCGCGAATTCCTGCTCGAGCCGCAGCGGCTCGCCACCGTAGGTCAGCTTGACGATCCGGTCCCCTGCCGGCCGGGCGAGGTCGATCTCGTAGTTCAGCGGCGCGTCCAGGCCGTAGACAACGTCGTAGTTGTAGTCCGGCGTGCCGTTCGGTGCCGTGGCGGTCACGGCATTGGTGACGTCCTGGGCCCTGGCTGTGGTAGCGGTCACCGGTTTGAAGTACTGGGCGGACCACTCCAGGTATGCCTTGACCTGCGCGCCAGTGACCTTGACGGAGAGCAGCGTGTTGTCGAAGATGTACAGCCCTGCGACGTCGCGGATGGTGAGCGCCCCGGCCTTGACATCAACGGCGCGGGAGAAGGCCGCGGCAATGGACAGCACGGGCAGCCCGGCCGCAGGACCGTTGGCCAGCTCAGCCTTGATGGTGCTCGCCTGGACGTAGTTGATGGCGTCGATCGCTGCGGAGTCCTCCCAGCAGGCGGTGGCCGTGCTGAGCGGTGCCGTGGAGGTTCCGATGACCTCATTGACGTAGTTCACCGTGGCCTCATGCCCGGCCTGCACGGCCCGGACGACGGCGGGATCCGGGTTCACAGTCTTGGCGTCCAGCAAGTGCGAATGCGCCGACGTGACGGCCCACCGCCCCTGCACCTTGGCGAGCTCGAGGTCCATGACAGATACCCGCATGCCCCACTTGAGCGGCTCGGTCAGGAGCACCTGCTTGCCGGTGGCCTTGTTGGTGACGAAACGCTCRGGGATCTCCAGGTGGGCGTGCCCGACCAGGATGGCGTCAATGCCGGGCACTTCCTCCGCCAGCTGGGTGGAGGCGTTCTCCGGGAACGGCAGGGCGTCGCCGTAGGAAGACCCCGGAGTCGCCCCGGAATGGCTCGTGACAATGACGATGTCCGCGCCGGCGGCCTTCACCTGCGGAATGACAGCTTTGGCCTCTTCGACGATGCCGTTGAAATCGAGCCTGCCTTGGACGTTGTCGCGGTCCCAGAGGGCGCAGCCGGGCGTCACGAACCCGACCAGGCCCACCGTCACCCAGCCGTTGTCCGTCTTGACCCGCTTCAGGACGTACGGCGTGAAGGCGCGCTGGCCCGAGACGGCGTCGTGCACGTTGGCGCCCAGGAGCGGAAAGTCCAGCTGCTTCTCCCAGGTGCGCAGCAGTGGAATGCCGTAGTTGAACTCGTGGTTTCCCAGCCCCGCGGCGTCATAGCCGATCGCGTTCATGGCCAGCGCCATGGGGTGTTTCACGGTGGCCGAGATGGGCTGGATTTTGGCGAAGTAGTAGGCCAGGGGCGTGCCCTGGATGGTGTCCCCGGCGTCGATGGTCAAGGTGTTCGCCGCTCCGCGCTCGGCCCGCATTGCGTTGATCAGGGTGGCAGCCTGGGCAATCCCGATCTTGTTCCCGACGGCGTCGGCATAGGGCACGTTCTTGAAGTAGTCCCAGTTGAAGACGTTGTTGTGCAGATCTGTGGTGCCGAGCACTGTAAGCGTGAAGTGCTCCTTGCCGTCCGGCCCGCCCGTGGCCGCCCGTTCGCCAGCGGCCTGGGCTGCGGGGGCTCCCGCCAGTGCGGCTGCGGCAGCGCTGCCGCCGACGAGGGCGGCTGTGAGCATCGCGCGGCGGGAGGGTGCATCGTGTGGGTTCGGCATGGTGGGTGAACTCCTGAACGTAGGGGCCGGTGGGCACAAATCCACAGTCTAGGGGCGGCTTTAAAACTGCGACAGGGGTATCAGAAAAACTTTGCCAAATCCTTGGACGCCGTTCATCCCGGGCGACGGGAGCGCTCCAGCCAGCGTGGATTCCGGTCCGGGAACGCAGGAAACCCCGCCCACTGAGTGGACGGGGTTTCCTTTGAGCAGTGCGGACCGCGATGGATCCGGACGGCGGGTGTTACTTGAGGGTAACGCGGGCGCCAGCTTCTTCGAGCTGAGCCTTTGCCTTCTCGGCAGCTTCCTTGGTGGCGCCTTCGAGAACAGCCTTGGGTGCGCTGTCAACCAGGTCCTTGGCTTCCTTGAGGCCCAGGGAGGTGATGGCGCGAACTTCCTTGATCACTGCGATCTTCTTGTCGCCAGCAGCTTCGAGGATGACGTCGAAGTCAGTCTTCTCTTCAGCTTCTTCTGCAGCAGCGGCGGGGCCGGCAACGGCAACGGCAGCAGCAGTAACTTCGAAGGTCTCTTCGAAGAGCTTGACGAACTCGGAGAGCTCGATGATGGTCAGTTCCTTGAAAGCTTCAATGAGCTCTTCGTTGGTGAGCTTCGCCATGGTGTGGCGTCCTTCCTATAGTGGTGCGCTGCGGCCCTGAGGCTCGCTGTCGCACCGGAGTCTTATGGAGAAGAGGACTAGTTCTCTTCGGGGGCTGCGGCTTCGGCCGGTGCTTCGGCCTCGGCTGCTGCATCTGCTGCGGGAGCTTCTTCAGCGGCGGGTGCTTCGGCTGCTGCCGGTGCACCGTTCTCTTCTTCAAGCTTGAGGCGCAGTGCGTCGATGATGCGTACAGCGGCGGCAGCAGGAGCCTTGAGGATCCCTGCAACCTTGGCGAGCTGCAGCTCACGGGACTCGAGTGCTGCCAGGGCAGCAACTTCGCTGGCGTTCAGTGCCTTGCCCTCGAAGTAACCGGTCTTGATGACCAGCTGCTTGTTGGYCTTGGCAAAATCCGTCAGGCTCTTGGCAGCTGCAACTGCGTCACCCTTGATGAACGCGATTGCAGTGGGGCCGGCGAGCTGACCGTCGAATGCTTCGACACCAGCTTCCTTGGCTGCAATGGCGGTCAGGGTGTTCTTGACGACCGAGAACTTGGTTTCCTGGCCGAGAGAGACACGCAGCTGCTTGAGCTGTGCAACGGTGAGCCCGCGGTATTCGGTCAGGACAGCGGCGTTCGATTCCTTGAAATCGTTAGTGATCTCAGCTACTGCTGAAACCTTGCTAGGCGTTGCCATAACCCTCCTTCCGGGGATAGTGCCGGTATGTCCGGGTCCCCGCTCAAAAGAGCTAAAAACTAAAAAACGCCCCGCGCAGATGCACGGGGCTTGTCTCGACGCGGTCCATGACCGCGGAGCTTTGCTTCGTTCACCTGCGCCGGCCGCCCTATGTTCAGGGTCCTTCGTCCGGAAATCCACTGCGCTCTCCCGGCGCGACTGCAGAAGTGAGTCTTGCTTGGGAGAGTGGATTTCCAACAACCGACGGTCTTTGGTCCTCCAAGCTTACGGGACACGGCGCGCGTGTTCCAAATCGGGCCCGGCGGGCAGTGCTGGGTGAACAGCCCTCAGCTGACAGCCGGTCCGAAGTTGGGGAGTTCTTTTTGCCAGAGACCCGTCACGCCCGCTGTCGTGAAGCCGAGCTGCTGGTTGACCTTCAGGAGGTAGCGGTTCTCCGGGGCGTTCCACGTGTACAGGACCCGGGCGTCCGGGAACTGTTCGCTGAGCCGTTCCATGTTGGCGACCTTGATCAGCAGCCCGAGCTTGTTGCCGCGGTGTTCCTGCAGCACCACCGTGTCGTCCTGGAAGACGACGTCCGGGCGCAGGGCCAGGACACTGATGGTGGTCAGGCCCACGAGCGTTCCGCTGGCGATGTGCTCGACGGCGGTGACCACCGTCCGGCGGCCCTGGGCTATGGTGACTTCCTCCGCTTCCCGGAGGATGCCGCCGTCGAACACCATTTCCTGGGCATCCGGCCCCGGCACTTCGTCCTCGCCTGCCTGGTTTTCCAGCGCGGCGACGGCCTCGAGCCACTGGTCAGGACACCGGTCCGTCCAGTGGTGCAGACGGTAGCGGCCGGCATTGGCTTCCTCGGCCTCGGCCTCCAGGTCGGCGACGAGCTTGGTGTCCAGCGGCAACGCACAGGAGCTGAACTGCTCGATGTGCTGCAGGGTGTAGCCGGTGTGGCGGGCAAATTCCACGTCACGGCTGCCCAGCGGGACGAACCCGACGCCGCTGCCGGGCACGAGCTGTTCGGTCTCCGGGTCCGTCAGGGTTGATCCCGGGTGGTTGGTGTCGATCAGGATCGTGTGGCGGCCCTCGTCCCGGGCGAAATGTTCGGCGGCCGCCAGCAGCTGCCTCCCCACGCCCTGGCGCCGGAATTCCGGCAGGATGTCGAGCGTGAATTCGGCGAGATCGAGGTTGTCCACCAGCGGCAGGGCGATGTCCGCAGTCCCGACAATCACACCGTCGATCTTGGCGACGAGGATCACCTGTCGTTCGTAGGGGTCCGCCATCTCAAGCAGCTTTTCCTGCGGCGCGTAGGCGAGGTCGTCGGTGCCCCAGGTCTGCATCCGGACCCTGCGCCCCACCTCGATGGCGGCGAGAAAGTCGGCGGCATCGGGCGCGTCAAGGGAATCGGGGATCCACAGCTGCTCAATCCGTACATCGTTTGCCATAGAGGGCATCTTCCCAGCCGTTGTGCCACCCACCATCGGTACGGCCCGGCTCAAACCGGGCTTTCAACCGTCAGCATATGCTGGTTTGGGCCGCTGTTCCATTGGTGACGCCGGGCAGTTTCCGCTCCAGTCTGCGCCCGGCAGCTTCTGCCCAGCCGGCGCCTGGTCAGTTCCGGATCTCATTGCCGGTGGCTGCGTCCGCGGCGGCAGCGGTCCGCTGCCATTCGCCGTCGTAGCCTGCCGGCTTGAAGCCCAACGCGATGTTGATGCCGAGCATATGGTCGTTTTCGGCGGCGTTGTACGTCAGGACGCGCCGGACCGCTGGGTAGGACTCCCGCAGCAGGCGCAGGTTGCGGATCTTGATGAGCATGCCAAGCCGGTGGCCGCGGTGGCCCACAGCGACGAGGGTATCGTCCTGGTTGGCCAGCCAGGGCTTGTCGGCTGTTGTCTGCAGGACGGTATAGGCGGCCAGTTCGCCGCTGGCCCGGTGCCGTGCCGCCACCACGAGGGAGGACTGGCCGGCGCGCCGCCAGGTGTCCTCGACGTGGCGGACCCGGGCGACGTCCCAGATTTCCGGCTCGTAACTCAGCGCACCGGAGGGGGCATCGGTGCTCATGCGGGACATGAGCACCGCGAGCTGGGCGGCATGTTCCTCCGGGCAGGAATCGGTCCAGTGCAGCAGCTGATAGTCCCCCGCGCGGGCCAGGGCGTCCCGTTCCAGGGCGTCGAGGTCCGCGGCGGGCGGGACGTCGAGCGAACTGAACCGTTCGACCTGCTCCAGGCGGTAGCCGGCTTTTCCGGCGAAACGGACGCCCGGCGCGCCGGCGGGCAGCGCCCCGGTCCCCGTGGCGGGCTTGATGAGGTTGGTGCCATCGACGTCGAAATCGGCCGGGTGCTCGGTGAAGGTCTGCAGGATGGTCCTCCCGTCGGCGGCGGCCAGCGCCTCGGCGTGCTCCAGCAGTGCCCGGCCGATGCCCCGCCCGGCGAAGGCATCCAGGACGCTCACGTGCAGCAGCGCACTGCCCAGATTCTCCTGCAGTTCACAGCGGACCCAGGAGTTGGCGGCCATGCGCCCGTCGACGCGGACGAAGAAGAGCCGCAGCCGGGTGTACGCCGTGTCCCGCCAGTACTGCACGCGGGCCGCCGCGGACGATGCCCGGTCCAGGTTGCCCCAGGTCTGCAGGATGAGCTCATCGCAGAGTTCCATGAATTCGAGGAACTCCGCCGTGTCAGCGGCATCGGTGTCGGCGGCATCAAGGCTGGCGGGCAGGGAGAGTTCCTCGATGAGGTACGACGGCGTAGTCACCGGGACAGCCTAACCGGCAAGTCCGGCGGCACCAAGGGTCCCGATGCCAAACGATTCGGACGCCACGGGGTCCCGGCGCAGGACGGCGAAAGGCCGCCCCGCAGTTGCGGGACGGCCTTTGGCTGGAACCGGCGACGTCAGCGAAGCCGCAGTTCCGTGGATCCGGTGAGGACTAGACCTCGGTCAGGACCTTGGTGACGTTGGGGTCAACCGAGATGCCCGGGCCGAACGTGGTGGCCACGGTGGCCTTCTGGATGTAGCGGCCCTTGGAAGCGGACGGCTTGAGGCGGAGGACCTCTTCCAGTGCGGCTGCGTAGTTCTCGGCCAGCTTGATGGCGTCGAACGAAACCTTGCCGATGATGAAGTGCAGGTTCGAGTGCTTGTCGACGCGGAAGTCGATCTTGCCGCCCTTGATGTCGTTGACGGCCTTGGCGACGTCAGCGGTCACGGTGCCGGTCTTCGGGTTCGGCATCAGGTTACGCGGACCCAGGACCTTACCGAGGCGGCCAACCTTGCCCATGAGGTCAGGGGTGGCGACGGCGGCGTCGAAGTCGGTCCAGCCGCCGGCGATCTTTTCGATCAGGTCATCGGAACCAACGAAGTCGGCGCCGGCCGCGATTGCGGCCTCAGCCTTGTCGCCCGTTGCGAAGACGAGGACGCGGGCGACCTTACCGGTGCCGTGCGGCAGGTTGACGGTGCCGCGGACCATCTGGTCGGCCTTACGCGGGTCAACGCCGAGGCGGAAAGCGACCTCAACGGTGGCGTCGAACTTGGACGGGTTGGTGTCCTTGGCGAGCGTCACTGCCTCGAACGGCGCGTAGAACTTCTCCGCGTCGATCTTGGCCGCGGCTGCCTCATATGCTTTGCTGCGCTTTGCCATGCTGCTTATTTCTCCTTGTGCAGTTGTGGTCTGCGGACCGCGCTGGGCCCTGCCACAGGCGGCATTCCGGCTGGTGTATCCGTTCCGGAATTCCGCTCTTCATTGTTTAGGTGGTGCCGGCTGGCCGGCGGTGCTGACGGCGTCGTGACCGGTTTCCCGATCCCGGCGCATCAGCGGTGGGGAATTAACCCTCGACGGTGATACCCATGGAGCGGGCGGTGCCGGCGATGATCTTCGCTGCGCCTTCGAGGCTGGTGGCGTTGAGGTCTTCCATCTTGGTGGTGGCGATCTCGTTGACCTGGGCCTGGGTCAGCTTGGCAACCTTGACGGTGTGCGGGGTAGCCGAACCCTTGGCGACGCCTGCAGCCTTTTTGATGAGCTCTGCAGCCGGCGGGGTCTTGGTGATGAACGTGAAGGAACGGTCCTCGTAGACCGTGATTTCCACGGGGATAACGTTGCCGCGCTGGGCTTCCGTCGCAGCGTTGTACGCCTTGCAGAATTCCATGATGTTGACACCGTGCTGGCCGAGCGCAGGACCGATCGGCGGGGCCGGGTTAGCGGCACCTGCCTGGATCTGCAGCTTGATGAGGCCGGTGACCTTCTTCTTGGGAGCCAATGTAGGTCCTTCTCTCAAATACGTCCTGGGGCACAGGAGCGTGCCTCAGGTTGGTGGCCGCCATGGCAAGGCGGCCGGCCGCTCCGTGGCTGCTAAGCGGGCAGCCCGGGGCGAATTCTTAGGGAAAAGCTAGATCTTGCTGACCTGGTTGAACGCCAGGGTGACCGGAGTCTCGCGCTCGAAGATGGATACCAGCACCACGAGGGTCTGGGAATCGATCTTGATCTCGGAGATCGTGGCGGGGAGGGTCTCGAACGGGCCTTCCTTGACGATGACCGACTCGCCAACCTCGAAGTCGACGTCGACCTGGGCGGCGGCGTGCTTGACCGGCTTGCCCTTCTCGGCCTGCTCTTCTTCGAAGACCGGCGCGAGCATGGAGAAGACCTCATCGAGGCGCAGCGGGACCGGGTTGTGGGCGTTGCCCACGAAGCCGGTGACACCGGGGGTGTGGCGGACGGCACCCCAGGAAGCGTCGGTCAGGTCCATGCGGACCAGGACATAACCGGGGATGCGGACACGGTTGATGACCTTGCGCTGGGCGTTCTTGATCTCAACGACTTCCTCCATCGGAACCTGGATTTCGAAGATGTAATCTTCCATGTCCAGGGTCTGGATGCGGGTCTCAAGGTTGGCCTTGACGCGGTTCTCGTAGCCTGCGTAGGAGTGAATGACGTACCAGTCACCCTCCTGGCGGCGCAGCTTGGCTTTGAACTCGTCCGCGGGGTCGACGTCGGCCTTGGCGGCCGCCGCTGCCAGCACGTCGGCGTCAGCCTCATCAGCGTCGGTGTCAGCCTCATCAGCGTCGGCGTCGGCTGCAACTGCTGCCTCTGCGTCGTCTGCCGCTTCTGCTTCCGTGGCTACGGCCTCGTCAGTGACGTCGGATTCGGGCGCAGCAGACACAGCCTCGGACTCTTCCGCGGCTTCCACCGCGGCGTCCTGGCTCTTATCCAGCTCAGTCTCAGTTACCTCGAGCTCCTGCTCAGACACTTGGTCTCCTGCTTCCTCATTGCCTAACATGCCTATTTAAATGACTCAATTCCGCACACCCCGCGGAATCTCCGGTTTCCCGGGGCATCCACGCAGTCTGCGGACCGGTCGCCTTAGCTGTCCGTGGGGCCGCTGCCGCCGAAGACCCAGCTGACCGCGGTCCCAAAGGCCAGGTCCAGCAAGGTGACGATCACCATCATGATGGTCACGAACACCAGTACCACGAGTGTGTAGTTGATCAGTTCTTTACGGGTCGGTGCGACGACCTTCTTCAGTTCGCCAATGACCTGGCGGATGAAGATCGCGATACGAGCGAAGAAGCCGGGCTTGGCGGCATTCTTGGCGGGGCGGCCTTTGGAGCTGCTGGCAGCTGTTTCGGTCACCTGGTCCTCACTCATCCTCGCAATGATCGGATACCCGGCTCTGAACTGAACCATGGTTGCTGCGCTGGTTCCGGATAATCCGGAACAGCATGCGCAGGGCAGACAGGACTCGAACCTGCAACCTGCGGTTTTGGAGACCGCTGCGCTACCAATTGCGCCACTACCCTTCGGGGAGAAAAACCGCTCCGGCCGATGCGTCCCACAGGCTTCCCTGAGGCGCAGGCCATCATCGTGTTTTCAACACCGGAGAACCAGTCTACGCAACAACTGCGTCTACGTCGAACCGGCCCTCTTCGGACCCCTGCGTGCCTGCGAAAACCAACTGACAGCCGTCAGTCACATTCGGGTTCAGGCACCCCGGGGGATCCGCTGAACAGCATAGAGTAGATTTCGTCGAATCCCACATCCAGCCTTCCAGCTGCAAGCGAAGAACGGACCCGCCCATGTCTGCCGCCCGCATTTCCCAGCGCATTTCCGCCATAGCCGAATCCGCCACTCTGGCCGTCGATGCCAAGGCGAAGGCGCTGAAGGCAGCCGGCCGTCCGGTTATTGGCTTCGGAGCCGGGGAACCCGACTTCCCGACCCCCGGCTACATTGTGCAGGCCGCCATCGAGGCCGCCAGCCAGCCGAAATACCACCGCTACTCCCCCGCCGGCGGGCTCCCCGAACTGAAGCAGGCCATCGCGGACAAGACCTTCCGGGATTCCGGCTACCAGGCGGCGGCGTCCCAGGTGCTGGTGACCAACGGCGGCAAGCAGGCCGTCTACAACACCTTCGCCACCCTGCTGGATCCGGGCGACGAGGTCATTGTTCCTACCCCGTTTTGGACCACATACCCGGAGGCCATCCGGCTGGGCGGCGGCGTGCCGGTAGAGGTGTTCGCGGGCCCGGAGCAGGGCTACCTGGTCACCGTGGACCAGCTGGAAGCGGCCCTCACCGAGCGCACCAAGATCCTGCTCYTCGTCTCCCCTTCCAACCCCACCGGCGCCGTGTACTCGCCGGAGCAGGTCAARGAGATCGGCCAGTGGGCAGCGTCCAAGGGCCTGTGGGTTGTCACCGACGAGATCTACGAACACCTGACCTACGACGGCGTGCCGTTCACCTCGATCGCCACCGCGGTGCCCGAGCTCGGCGACAAGGTGGTTATCCTCAACGGCGTCGCGAAGACCTATGCCATGACCGGCTGGCGTGTGGGCTGGATGATCGGGCCCGCGGACGTCATCAAGGCCGCCACCAACCTGCAGTCGCACGCGACGTCGAACGTCTCCAACATSCCCCAGGTCGCCGCCCTCGCGGCCGTGTCCGGGCCGCTGACCGCCGTCGATGAGATGAAGGTGGCCTTTGACCGCCGCCRCAAGGCGATCGTCGCGGGCCTGAACGCGATTGACGGCGTTGACTGCCCGACGCCGAAGGGCGCGTTCTACGTGTACGCGGACGTCCGCGCGCTGCTGGGCAAGGAGTTCCCGTCTGCGAACGGCCCGGCGCGGCCGGCCACCTCTGCCGAACTCGCGGCGCTGATCCTTGACGAGGTCGAGGTGGCCGTGGTTCCCGGCGAGGCGTTCGGCCCGTCCGGCTACCTGCGCCTGTCCTATGCACTCGGCGACGACGACCTGGCCACGGGCGTCGCCCGCCTGCAGGACTTCCTCGGCAAGGCCAACTAACACGTCACAAACCCCGATGCGCTATCACTTCGGGTCCTTATTCCAGTGCGATAAGGACTGTGGAGTCTCATGACTTAATGGACGTTTCTGTCTCAAGACATCGTGGACAGTGTGTCTCAGGACATCGTGGACACTCGGACCGGTTTTGCTCGGGTCATGAGCAAAATGCACCCCGATATCAAGATCCGGCATTTGGTGGCGACATG
>NZ_JBFTNJ010000069.1:0-16885 GCF_056397425.1 Arthrobacter sp. 05N33_2 | reverse complement strand
GATCAGGCCCTTCCGCTGCTGCGCGTTATCCAGGCCGGCAAGGGTCTCGGGGGCAGCGTCAACACCTTCTTCCGCGACCAGGTCCTCGATGCCCCTGCCACGCTGGCCGCGGCGGATGACGTCGTCGAGGAATTCAGCAACCTCATGTCCATCCGGCAGCGCCTCGAGGACGTCCGGCAGCAGCGCGACCAGCTGGCCCCCGTCCCCGGGCTGAACAAGGAATACGCTCAGGCGCTCCTGGACGCGAACCGGCTGCGGGATCTAACAGGTGAGGAATTCGAGGCTTACAAGCAGCAGCTCGCGGTCACTGTCCACGAGAAGACCCTGGCGCGGCTGAAGGAGCTGGCCCAGGCGAAGGCCACGGACCTGGCCGCCGAACGCGCTGTCCGTGACGGCTTCGCCAAGGAACTGCGCCAGCTGGAGGGCGAGTACAACAACCAGGGCGGCAACGCGATTTCCGCGATCGAGCAGTCCCTGGAGAACGCCCGGGTGGGGCTCAAGCTCCGGCAGGAAGTCGAGGCATCGACCCGCAAGGCGCTGACCGACGCCGGGCTGGAACTGCAGTGGTCGGCCGCCGGCTGGGATCAGGCCCACGAGCACGCCGCGGCACGCTCGGCTGAGCTCCAGGACGACTCCGAGGCGCTCAAGGAACTGCGCTTCGAGGCCTTTGATGGCCACGCCACCCGGAAGCGCGAACTCGCCGCGGCCCAGCAGGAGCTCGTCTCGCTGAAGACGCGCAAATCGTTGCTGCCGCCGTCGAGCATTGAAAACCGGAGCGCCATTGCCGCTGCCACGGGCGTGCCCGAGGAGCAGATGCCTTTCGGCGGCGAGTTGATCGACCTTGCCGAGGGCCAGGAACAGTGGCGCCCGGCTGCCGAGCGCGCGCTGCGGAGCCTGGCCACCACGCTGCTGGTCCCTGGCGAGCACTTCGCGGCAGTCACCCGTTACCTCAACGATCATTCCGTGCGCGGAGCGTTGCGTGCCGTGGACGTCTCCCGGCCCCTGGCCGGCGGTGCGCTGGCCGTGGAGGACGTGGCCGATCGCGACCTGCTGACCAAGCTCAGTTTCCTCACCGATGCCGGGCTGCCCGCCGGGCCACACGCCCAGGCGCTTGCGCAGTCCAGCGCCTGGCTCCGCGAACGGATTGCCCTCGACTTCGCCTACCCGTGTGTGGAAAACCCGGACGAGCTCGCCGGCCTGGACAAGGGCCTAAGCCTGGGCGGTGTGGTCAAGCGCAACCGCCACACGGTGGAAAAGGATGACCGCTTCACGTCCCGCCAGGACTACGTCCTCGGGTTCGACAATGCCGCCAAGCTCGAACTGGTGGCGGCCCAGGTTGAGGACCTGCAGCAGGAGCTGGCCAAGGCCGCCGAGCTGGCGCAAAGCCGGGAAGAGTCGCACCAGGGCATGACCCGGCAGCTTGAAGCCTTGCGCCGGGTGGCCGAGGACCACCGGCCCTGGGAACAGGTCTCGGCCGCCGTGGCCGGCGAGGAGCTCGCCCGGATCGAGCAGCGCCTCAAGGACGCCCTCGCCGCACAGGCCGACCTCGAACCGCTCCGCGCCAGCATCGAAGCCGCGCGGCACAAGCACCAGTCCAGCACCGAATCCGCGGCCGTGCTGCAAAGCGAGTACAAGGCCCTCGATGCGCGCATGACCGCCGCTGGTGCGCTGCTCGATGCCGCACGCACCCGGCTGGCGCAGGCACCGCCGTCGGACGCCGGCGTCGCCGCGCTGGAACCGTACTTCACCGGCTTCGGTGACGTCCTGGAGATGCACGAACTCGACAACCTCGCCAACCAGGTCCGCACCAGGCTCTTGGCCGAACTGCACGTCGCCGAGTCCCGCGGGCAGGCCACCTCGGAGCGCCTCACCCGCATTTTCGAGGGCTTCGTCCGGGAGTGGGGCACGGCGATATCCGCGGACCACGGCACCTCGATCGGCGCCGCGGGGGAGTTCGAATCCCGCTACCACGCGATTGTCAGCGACGGGCTGCCCGCCCAGGAGGCCGAGTTCCGGCAGTTCTTCAACCAGCGGACGCACGAATCCTTTTCCACCCTGCTGCACCTGCTCGACGAGGAGCGGCGCGCCATCACGAGCCGCATCCTGCCGCTGAACGGGATCCTGTCCGAGGTCAACTTCCACGAGGGCAGCTTCCTGGAACTCGACATCAAGCAGACGCTGCCGGCGACGGCGAAGCAGTTCAAGGACGCCATCCAGAACGCGCTCAAGGTCCGGCACACCCGGCCCGGGAAGGCGGTTACTGCAGCGTCCGCTGCTGCGTCCGGGGCGGAGGGGGACGACGACGCCGAGCTCACCACCCGCTACAAGTCGCTCGAAACGCTCGTGAAGCGGCTCGGCTCGCAGACCCCGGAGGACCGCCGCTGGCGGGCCGAAGTGCTGGACGTCCGCGGCCACCTGTTCATCCAGTGCAAGGAACACCGCGAAGTCCAGGGTGCCAGTTCCAAGGGCGCCGGTGCCAAGGGGGCAGCGAAGGGCGCGAAGAAGACCGAGGTCTACATGCACGCGGACACCGGCTCCATGTCCGGTGGCGAGCGGCAGCGCTTCACCGCATTCATCATGGCGGCGGCGCTGAGCTACCAGCTGGGCATCGCCGAGCAGGGCTTCACCACGTACGGCACGGTCATGATGGACGAGGCGTTCGTGCTCGCCTCGGAGGAATTCGCCGGCGCGGGCATCAAGGCGCTGCATGAGTTCGGCTTCCAGCTCCTGCTGGCCGCGCCGGAGAACGTCATCGACCTCTCCCGGCACCTTGGCTCGGTGACGGAGATCCTCCGGGACAAGCGCACCAACCGTTCCGGTGTCCTGACGGCTCCGGTGATCGCCGCACGTCCGGGCACGGAGGGCACCTGGCGCTCCGAGGCGAACCCCGTGGACATCGTCCTGCGCTGACCTCACCCCTCTCCCTTGAAGCAACGCGGGGTCACTTACGGCCCATAAACGCCTCCGGAATGGGCCGTAAGTGACCCCGCGTTGCTTGTGTCGGGGCTAATTGCCTTGGACGCGCTCCACGAACTGGGCCGTGCGGGCCACCAGCCCTTCGATCTGCCGCAGCACGACCGCGGCCGGGTCCGGGTTGATCTCGTTGGCCGCAGGCTCCACCCTGACATTGCGGCAGCACAGGAAATCGGCGCAGATCAGGGTGCCCAGCGTGTTGCCGTTGCGGCCGGACTGCCCGGCGCGCTTGGCCACCCACAGCAGGACGTCGTCCTTGGAGAACACGTCCCGGCACAGCTCGCAGAGCACGGAACGGTTCTTCTTGGCCCCGCCTTCAGGGGCCCGGAGCATGATGCCGGTGGGACCCTTCGGCCCCTGCACCACGAGATAGCCGCGGAGGGGCATCTTCGCGTCCCGCCAGGCCAGGAAGTCCAATGCTTCCCAGTCCAGGGTGTCGAAGCTCTTGGGCAGATTGAGTTTGGCGGCTTCCGAGCGGCTCGCGTTGATGAAGGACGAGCGGATCTGCTGCGCCGTGAATTTTTGCATGACGGACACTTTCGAAAATCGGATGGCTCCGGCCAGACGGGCGCGCGGCGCGCCAGGCGGATTGTGGGCAGAAGACTGCCAGCCTGCAACTCCGGTGTGGGGCAAGGCGTCTCGCGGGACTAGTCCGTGCTGGTCCGGGACTTCGCGGGAAGGGCCTGCGCGGGCGGGGCTGGCAGGAGCGCGGGCGCGTAGCAGGCCACAGCGGCCACCCCGCTGACCGTGGCAACAGTCATCGTCGCGATGTCCATGCCCACTTCCCCCGTCCCAACACATCACCGGTTCCGATTATCCGGCGAGCCCATCCTTGCAAAGCCCGGGATTCGTGTCCAGTTCGCATTCCGCCCCCGGCGGCTGGGCCTTGAGTAGTGCAACGAGGGGCGCATCGATGCTCCGGTGCACTTCAAAGGGCAATTGAGACAATTACGTTACTCAAACCTTTCTTAATTCTACAAAGGATAGGCTAGCCTTACTTAGGTTTGCATCACTTACCTAAGGAGTTCCGTGCCTTCCGCCCTTTTCACCCGTTCAGGCGGCCGCCCCGCCGGCCGCCGCCTCCGCAAGAGCGCAGGGCGGGCCGCAGCCCTCCTGGCCGCCGTCGCGCTGACCCTGACCGCCTGCTCTACCGGACCTGCCGGCTCGGCGGCGGCGGACGCTCCCTCCCAGCCGGCCAGCACCGTCTTCCCGGTGACCATCAAGCACGTCTTCGGCGAGACCACCATCAAGGAACAGCCCAAGCGCGTAGTCACCGTTTCCTGGGTCAACGACGACGTCGCGATCGCCCTCGGCGTGGTTCCCGTGGGCGTGCCCAAGAACGAATGGGGCGGTAACGACAAGGGCTCCACACCGTGGAAGGACGCCGCACTGGAAGAGCTCGGCGCCGGGTTCGGTTCCGCGAAGGCTCCCGTCCAGTTCTCCGAGGCTGACGGCATCAACTTCACCGAGATCGCCAAGCTGAACCCTGACGTCATCCTCGGCGCCTACTCCGGCCTAACGGAGGAGGACTACAAGAAGCTCAGCGAGATCGCCCCCGTCGTGGCGCACCCGGAGCTGGCCTACGGCACGCCGTGGCAGGACTCCACCGCCATCATCGGCAAGGCCCTTGGCAAGGAAGTCGAAGCCGCCAAGCTGGTCTCCGACACCGAGGCCACGATCAAGGACAAGGTCTCCAAGTACCCCCAGATCGCCGGCAAGTCCTTCATCTACGGCAACCTGGAACCGGACAAGAGCGACGGCGTCAACGTCTACACCGCCAACGACAACCGTCCCCGCTTCCTCAACGAAATCGGCATGAAGCTCGCATCCGTTGTCGAGGACAACTCCAAGGGCTCCAAGGAATTCTTCATCCCGTGGTCCGCCGAAAAGGCCAACGAACTCACCTCGGACATCTTCGTGACCTGGGTGCCGGATGCCGCCACCACCGACTCCATCAAGGCTGACCCGCTGCTGGGCCAGATCCCGGCCGTCAAGACCGGCGCGCTGGTTGCCGACTCGAACAACACGCTGACCCTGTCCATCTCCGCTTCCTCGCCGCTGAGCCTGCCGTGGTCCCTGGACACGTTCCTGCCGCAGCTGGCCGGCGCCGCGGACAAAGTCGCCGCCGCAGCGAAGTAACACGCTTCCATGACAATCAGTACGGCGACGGCGCCCGCCGGCAGTGTGCCCGGCGCACCTGTCGCCCCCGCCGGGAGGAAAGCCGCCGCCAAGCAGGCCGCCTGGCTGCTGGCCGCCGTCGTCGTCCTTGTCCTGGTCTTCGCGGCGTCCCTGGCTGTGGGTGCCCGCGGAGTCCCGCTCGGCACCGTCTGGCAGGCCCTGACGCAGTACGATCCCGCTGACGGCGACCACGCCGTCATCCACGCCCGCGTCCCCCGCACCGTGCTGGGTCTGTTGGCCGGCGGCGCCCTCGGACTGGCTGGCGCGGCCATGCAGGGGGTGGCCCGCAACCCGCTCGCGGACCCGGGGATCATCGGTGTCAACGCCGGCGCGGCCCTCTCCGTCGTCACCGGGATCTACGTCTTCGGCGTCTCGTCCCTGACCGGCTACATCTGGTTCGCGTTCATCGGCTCCGCGGCAGCCGCCGTCGTCGTCTACCTGATCGCGTCACTTGGCAGGGAAGGCGCGACGCCGGTCAAACTGGCACTGGCCGGCGCGGCCCTGAGCGCGGGGCTGTATTCGCTGATGAACCTCGTCCTGGTCTCCAGCCAGGACACCCTGGACCGGTTTCGCTTCTGGCAGGTGGGCGGGATCGCCGGCCGGGACTGGTCTGTGGTGCTGCCCGGGCTGCCGTTCCTGGCCGCCGGGGCGCTGATTGTGCTGTTCACCGGACGGATCCTTAACAGCCTGGCCCTCGGGGATGACATCGCCCGCGGCCTGGGCCAGCGCGTCGGACTGGTCCGCGCCGTCACCGCGCTGGGCATTGTGCTGCTCTGCGGCTCGGCCACGGCGCTGGCCGGGCCGATCGGATTCGTCGGCCTGGTGGTTCCGCACGCCGTCCGCTTCCTGACCGGCCCGGACTACCGCTGGATCCTGCCGTTCTCGCTGGTCCTGGCACCGGTGCTGCTCCTGCTGTCGGACGTGGTGGGCCGTGTCATCCTGTTGCCCGGCGAAGTCCCGGCGGGCATCATGACGGCGCTGGTGGGTGCGCCTGTCTTTGTGTGGCTGGTCCGCCGCGGGAAGGGGGCAGGGCTGTGAGCAAAGCAGACCTCGCCAACGTCAGGCGCGAGCTGGGGGAGAACGCACCCGCCGAGCGCGAACTGGCCGAACCGGCCGGCCCGGTCCGCGCCAATGTGGGGCCGCTGCGCAGTGCGCTGATGGGCCGTGTGCTGATGGGCCGTGTGTCGATGGGCCGGACGGCCTTGCTGGCCTTCGCCGTCGTTGTGCTCCTCGCCGTCAGCATCCTGCTGGGCAGCTACACCGTCACCGTCCCGGACTTCGTCAGGATCCTCACGGCCCACCTCACCGGTGGCGAGAGGATCCCCGGCGCCAGCTTCATCGTGATGGAAACCAAGCTGCCGCGGGCAGTCATCGGCACCATGATCGGCATTGCCTTCGGGCTCTCGGGCACCCTGTTCCAGACGATGCTGCGCAATCCACTGGCCAGTCCCGACGTGATCGGCATCAGCTACGGGGCCAGCGCGGCCGCCGTCACCGCCATCGTCGTTTTCGGCGCCTCCGGAGCGGCGGTGTCCGGCGCGGCACTGTGCGGGGCCGTGGCGGTAGCCGTCCTGATCTACACAATCTCGCGCAGCGGTTCCCTCGGATCTGGCGGCGGCAATCACTCCAACACAGCCGGAAGCCGGCTCATCCTGGCCGGCATCGGCATCGCCGCGGCACTGAACGCCGTGGTCAACTTCCTCATGACGCGGGCCGATATCCGCACCGCGGCCGAGGCCCTGATCTGGCTGAACGGATCCCTGAATTCCGCCAGCTGGGACCGTGCCGGAGTGCTGGCCCTGGCGCTTCTGGTCCTGGTGCCCGCCGCCGCCCTCCTCGCCGGCCCGCTGCGGATCCTGGAACTCGGAGACGACGCCGCCGCCGGGCTCGGCATCCGGGTGGGCATCACCCGGCTGGGCGTGGTGGCCGTTGCCGTCGCCCTCGCCGCCGTCGCCACTGCAGCCGCCGGGCCCGTGGCCTTCGTCGCCTTCCTGGCCGGCCCCATCGCGCGCCGCTTCACGGGCAAGGCCAGTCTTCCGGCCGGCGCGTTCGTCGGCGCCCTGATTGTCCTGGCCGCCGACTACTTCGCCGCCAACATCGCCCCCCTGCTGCTGGACGGCACCGTCCTTCCCGTCGGTGTGGTCACCGGCGCGCTGGGAGCACCGTTCCTGCTGTGGCTCCTGGTCACGGCCAACCGAAAGGACGCCTGACATGGCAGTTCTCAACGCCAAGGACCTGACGCTGCAGTACGACCAGCGCCGGGTGGTGGAAGGCCTCACGGCGGAGATTCCCGAGGGGAAGGTGACAATGATCGTGGGCGCCAACGCCTGCGGCAAATCCACGCTCCTCCGCGGCCTGTCCAGGCTGCTGAAGCCGGCCGGCGGCACCGTGACCCTGGACGGCAAGGACATCCATTCCCGCCCGGCCAAGGAACTCGCCCGCATCCTCGCCCTGCTCCCGCAGCACCCCACCGCCCCCGACGGCATTCTGGTCCGGGATCTCGTGGGCCGCGGACGCTACCCGCACCAGGGGTTCTTCCGCAGCTGGAGCGCGGGTGACGATCTCGCTGTGCACCGTGCGCTGGAAGTCACCGAAACCCTGGAGCTCGCCGAACGCAACGTCGACGAACTCTCGGGCGGGCAGCGTCAGCGCGTCTGGATCGCGATGGCGCTGGCCCAGGAAACCGACGTTCTGCTGCTCGACGAGCCAACCACCTACCTGGATCTGGCCCACCAGGTGGAGGTCCTGGACCTGATCACGGACCTGAACCGGCGCCGCGGCACCACCGTGGCAATCGTCCTGCACGACCTGAACCTGGCGGCCCGGTATGCGGACCACATCATCGCCATGAAAGGCGGACGGATCGTGGCCGAGGGCACCTCCGCCGACGTCGTCACCGAGGACCTGGTCCGAGACGTCTTCGGCCTGGACTCGCGGGTGCTGCCCGACCCCATTTCCGGCACGCCGTTGATCATCCCGCTCGGCCGGCACCACGCCGAGTTCCCAAAATCAGAAACAGCAACCCTGGAGTTGGTCCCATGAGGGCAGTTAACAGCAGTGCAACAGCCGGCAGTGCAACGGGCGGCACTGCAGCAGGCAGCAGCCAGTCGCGGATACGCCGTACTCCCTCTGGCGTAAGCAGCCAGCCGCCCAGCCAACCAATGACCCTGGCGTTCGACGTGACGGTCGCCGCGGTGCAGGAGCTCAGCCCCAACTTCCGCCGGATCACCTTCGGCGGATACTCCCTGCGTGGCTTCGGCGTCCACGGCGAAACCCTGGACCTGCGCGTGAAGCTGATGATCCCGTCCCTTGCCGGGGACAGCACCCAGCTGCCGCTGCCGGTGTTCCACATGGAGCAGTCCGGCTGGTACCAGGAATGGCTGGCCATGGATCCCGCGATCCGTGGCTCCATGCGCACCTACACAGTGCGGCAGGAACGCCTCGACTCCGTGTATCCGGAGATCGACGTCGACTTTGTCATGCACTTCGACGCCGCCGGAAACGGCGGGCCCGCCGCGAACTGGGCCCTGAACGCCAGGCCCGGCGACGCCCTCACCCTCATTGGACCCAACAACCGGGCCGCGCACTGTGTCACGGGGGAGACCTACTCCGGCATCGAATGGCGGCCGGGCCTGGCCCAGCGCGTACTGCTTGCCGGTGACGAGACCGCTGTCCCGGCCATCAGCGCCATCCTGGAAAGCCTCCCGTCGTACATCAGCGGACATGCGTTTCTTGAGGTCCCCGAGCCCGGCGACTTCCTGGATCTGAGGTCCGACGCCGACGTCGAAATCACCTGGCTGGCACGCGGCGCCTCGATCGGCCGCTCACGTCCGCACGGCGAACTCCTGCAGGAAGCCGTCCGCGCCGCTGTTCCCGAACCCGGCTGGGTCGGCCTCCGGCCGCCCTCTGATTCTGCGGCCGGCGGCGGGGCAGGGCCCGAACCCGATGACGTGAACGTGGACCAGGACATCCTCTGGGAGACCCCCGCCCGGATGGACGCCGCGATGATCGGAGCCGGCAAGAACCCGGACAAGCCCGCCGGGGCACTGCCGTTTTACGCCTGGATCGCCGGCGAAGCGGGCACCGTCAAGGAGTTGCGGCGGTACTTGGTGCGGGACGTGGGTATTGACCGGAAACAGGTCGCGTTCATGGGGTACTGGCGGCAGGGGAAAGCCGAGCTCTAACCGACGCTCCCGCAGGTCCTGCGGTTCTTGCCCCGACGCTCCCGCAGGTCCTTCCGGGCTTACGCCCGCCACCGCTGCTTTGCCGTCGCTCCCGTTGTGCAGGTTGCTGTGCGGCTTCGCCCGCAATCGCTGCTTTGCCGTCGCTTAGCGGTTGGACCCTTCCCAAACTTCGCAAGCTCAGTTCGGGGCCCTCGGGTCCGCCCTTCCTCCCGCCGCCTCGTTCGGCCGCGGGCGGCCTCCCTCGGCTCTGGTCGGCGATGCGCTCCTTTGCAAAACTGCGATTGCGGCCTTGGGGGCGGCTCACCTTCGCAAAGCATCGGCAGCGGTCGGGGGGCTCACCTTGGGTGCGTCCCATCTGTCACGTTGAGACTCATCTGTTGCGGTTGCGGCTCGCTCGGCCGGGTCATCTTGGGTTAACTCTCCCTTTCCCTGGCCGCTTTTTGCGGGGGTTAGTTTGGACGGATGGGTTCAGTTCCTTTGCTTCCGGATCGAGGCGGGCGGCGGGTCTTTGTTGCCTTGGGGGATTCCTTCACCGAGGGCGTGGGGGACTACGATCCCCGCTTCCCCAACGGCGTGCGGGGCTGGGCAGACCGGGTTGCGGAGAGGCTGGCCAAGGCGCAGCCGGGGTGGGAGTACGCCAATCTGGCCATCCGCAGCAAACGGCTGCGCCACATCGCCGGCGAACAGCTTGGTCCCGCCGTGGCCATGGAGCCGACCCTCGTCACGCTGTACGCGGGCGGCAACGACATCCTGGATTTCGGCACGGACATCGGGGCCCTCATGCGGGACTACGAGTCCCTGGTGGCTGCGCTCGCCGGCACTGGGGCAACCCTGGTGCTCTTCACCGGCTTCGACGTCAAGGTCTCGGCGCTGCTGGAGCCGCTGAAGAAACGCAACGCCTTCTATAACCGGCGCGTCCGCGAGATCGCCGGCCGCTACGGCGCGGTGCTGGTGGACTACTGGTGCTTCGACGCCTTCCATGACCCGCGGATGTGGGATTCGGACCGGCTGCATATGTCCAAGGCAGGCCACAAATACCTCGCCTCACAGGTCCTGGACCACCTCGGCGTGCCGCACAAGATCAAACCCAGGGAATGGGAGCCGCCCGTGAAACCGGGCCTGCGGGAGTGGGAACGCCGGCAGCGCCGCTGGGTCCGCGACTGGGTATTGCCGTTGTTCGGGCGGAAGCTCCGCGGCGTAACCCTCGGCGATCAGCTCCGGCCGCGCTGGCCCGAACCCGTGCGGGTCCCGCGCAAGGGCGGCCTGAAGAAACTGCTGCCCGACCAGCGCGCCAGCGGCCAGCCCGGCGCCGGGTAGCCGCCGGGACTTAGCTGTCCAGCAGGTTTTCGTAGCCCGGAGCCACCCTGTTGGCGTGGAACTCCATGACCTCGAATTCAGCCACACCGTTGACGTAGAACGGGTCCTTGGCCAGGGCGGCGTCAAGGCTGGCCCGGTCCGCGTTCGAGAGCAACAGACCGCCGGTGCGGGGGATTTTGCGCCCCGCGACCATGAAGACGCCGTCGTCGAAGGCTGCCTGCAGCCACGTCACGTGCGCCGGAAGATGGAACTCCACAATGTCCTCGGGGACTTTGTATGTCAGGGAGACTACGTACATGCGGCCAGCCTACCGGTAGCTGGCCACGGACAGGCGGGAAGTTTTCCGGAATTGCCCGGCTGAAGTTGAATCGTCAAGCTTCCAGTCTCCTAGAATGTAGCCATGACAGAACCCCGCTGGCTCAACGCCGACGAACGCCGGGCCTGGCTGGCCCAGCTCAGCATCAACACCATGCTGCCGGCCGCCCTGGACACCCAGCTCCACGCCGCGGGCAAGCTTTCCCTGTTCGACTACAACGTGCTGGCGATGCTTTCCGAGGCCGAAGGGCGCTTCCTGCCCATGAGTGAGCTCGCCGCGCGCACCAGCGCCTCCCTGTCCCGGCTCTCGCATGTGGTCACCAAGCTGCAGAACCGCGGCTGGCTGGAGCGCAGGCCGCACCCGGGCGACGCCCGCGTGACCACGGCCCACCTGACCGATGCCGGAATGCAGACTATTGTGAAACTCGCCCCGGGGCATGTCGAGGCGGTCCGCTCACTGTTCCTCGACGCCCTGAGCCCCGAGGACGTCGCGGACCTGGCCCGGATCGGCGAAAAGATCGTGGCCCGACTCGACGACGACCACTGGATCCTGCGCGACATCTAAGCGCGACAGCCGAAGGCGCCGCAGTCCGACGTCGGGCATCACCGTCTTTGTTGCTCACGGCAACTGCTGGCAGACTGGATCCATGGATTTCACGTCCCGCTATGTAGCCCTTGGAGACTCCTTTACGGAAGGCGTCGGCGACGACGACCCTACCCGGCCCAACGGTGTCCGGGGCTGGGCGGACCGGGTGGCAGAGGGGCTTGGCGCCGCCGATCCCGGCTTCGGGTACGCGAATCTTGCCATCCGCGGACGGAAACTCCGCCAGATCCTGGCCGAACAGGTCGATGCCGCCGTCGCCCTCAATCCCACCCTGGTCAGCATCTACGCTGGCGCCAACGACATCCTCCGGCCCAAGGTCGACATCGATGACCTGCTGGCCGAATACGATGCCGGGATCCGCAAGCTCACGGCCACCGGCGCCACCGTGGTGATGTTCACCGGCTTCGATGCGCGGGGTTCCAAGATTTTCGGCACCATGCGCGGCCGTACGGCCATCTACAACGAACTGGTTCGCGGCATCGCCGGGGACCACGGGGCCCTGCTGGTCGACTATTGGCGTTTCAGCGAGTACTACGACTGGGGCATGTGGGCCACGGACCGGATGCACATGTCTGCCGCCGGCCACGCGAACATGGCCAAGCGCGTCCTCACGGTGCTGGCACACGAGCACTCGATTGACGTCCCGCCCATGACGCCGGTTCCCGAGCTGAGCCGGGTGGACGCCCTCCGCGCGAATGCCCGGTGGGTCCGCGAATGCGCCGGCCCGTGGGTTGTCCGGCGCGTCACCGGCAAGTCGTCCGGCGACGGCCTGGAGCCGAAGTACGGCCAGCTGACCCACCTGTAGAACGGCACCCTAGGCGCGGAACCCCGGCGTCGCGAGCAGTTCCCCGTTGCGGCGGACGGCGAGGACATCGATCTCCCAACCGTCCGTGGCCCGGTGCAGCATCGCGGTCCCGCCGGCCACGATCGCCGTCGCGAGCACATCGGCGGTGACAATGTCTGCCGCGGCCACGGAGACCTGGGCGAACCCGGCGCCGGAGGAGCCCGCGGCCCGGCTTCCGGCTCCTGCTGCCCAGATATGGTCACCCCGCTCCGCTGAGCCCGACGTCGCAAGGGCGCACCGGGGGCCAGGTCCGCCCAGCTCGTAGGCGGCAAGCAGCGCCGAGCGGTCCAGCGGGTCAACGACGCCGGCCGCCCACGCGGTTCCGCTGCCCGGCACGGGCGAGCCCATCACCAACACGTCGCCGCCGGCATTCAGGCACCAGTCGGTGATCCCGCGGCTCCGCAACGCCTCACCGGCCTGCCCGACCGCGTAGCCCTTGATAAGCCCCGAAAGGTCCAGCACACCGTCGGGCCGCTCCGGGGAGAACGCGCCCTCCGTCCTGAGCCGCCAGCCGAGCGCCTCCGCGTAGCGGTCCCGCATCGCGGCGGATGAGTCCCGCAGGGAAAGCTCGCCGCGCGCCAGCCGGCTGGCCTCCGAATCGGGGCGGTACAGGCTGAAGGTTTCGTCCAACCCGGCAAAGACGCGCTCGACGGCGGCGCTTGCGGCGTCGAGCCCGCCCTCCCCGCCCACAGTTTCCGGGACGGCCCCCGCTGGAACGGTCAGGCTGATGACTGTGCCCATCGAGCCAAACGTCCTGGCCCGCAGGGCAGAGCCGCCCAGCTCAGAGGTTGGCTGCATCGAGGGCCGCCTGCAGGGAGTTCAAGTACGCCTCGGAAGTCACCGTGGCACCACTGATGGTCTGCACATCCGCGGATTGGGATTGGAGCACTTCGGCGCGCAGGAGCGGGGCGGCCCGGTTGCTGATCTGCACGGACTTTCGTTCAGCATCGGTCAGCTGCAGCGCCGTGACGTCGGTGATCTTTCCGGCTTGAACCGTGATTTGCACCTGCACGGAGCCGAACCGGGTCTGGACGACCGAGCCAGGGTACGTCCCTACGGCCTTGGCCGAGGCCCCTGTGGTGCCCGCACCCGACGCGCCGGACGAACCCGTGGAGCCGGACGTTCCGCTTGAGCCGGACGTTCCGCTTGAGCCGGACGAACCCGTGGACCCGGTGGTCCCGGCGGCCGCGCTTGCGACGGAGCTGCCGGTATTGGCTACATGGACGCCGGACTGCCAGCCGGCGATGAGGATGCCGGCGGAGGCCAGGGCGGCTGAAACTGCTGCGCGGGTTCTCACCAGTCGAACCTTTCGTAGTGGATTTGGTCTTCCCGGACGCCGGCTGCGCGGGCGTCTTCAAGCACGTTGTCTGCCCAGGCGGAGGGGCCGCAGACGTACACGTCGGCGTCGGCGATCTTCGGGTCATAACTGGCAAGCCGGTGGCCGGCACGGGCGGCGTGCTCCGGAAGCCAGGTCTGGATGCCGGCCGGGCGGGAGCCGGTCAAGTGGAAGAGCGTGGCGCCGCGGCGCCGGCAGAGGTCGAGGATCTCCTCGCCCAGGTAGAGCTCGGATTCACTGTGGCCGCGGAGGATGACAGTGGCGTTGCCGGGCTGGAATGGCGTGCTCTCCAGCAGGGCACGAACCGGCGTGATGCCAATTCCGGCTCCCACCATGACCACATGGGTGCGGCTCCGCGCGGACGTGCTGAACAGCCCGTACGGTCCCTCCACTGCCACCTTGGTGCCGGGCTTCAGCGACGCCAGCTGGGATGACCCCTTGCCCAGGTTGCGGACAGTGATCCTCAGCGTGCCCTGGCCGGCGGCGTCGAAGTGGACGGGTTCGGCGGACAGGCTGAACGGATGCGGATGCCACCACAGGCCCGGAGCCAGGAACCGCCAGATAAAGAACCGGCCGCCACTGCCTGTCAGCTCGTCCAGTCGAAGGCCGGACATTTCAATGCTGACCACCCCGGGGGCCACCCGCACCACGCGCTTGACGGTCAACTGGTGCCTGAGTGTTGCCACCACAGGCTGGACCACCCGGTAGTAGAGGAGTGCGGCGCCGGTCGCGATGCAGAGGGCCAGCCAGTACCAGCGCTGCCAGGTTCCCTCGGCAAAGAGAGCGCCCACGCTGAACTGGTGGGGGAGTGAGGTCAGGACGGCCGCGTATGTCAGGAGGTGGACGGCGTACCAGAATTCGTAAGGGAACCGACGTCGGACGGCTACCAGGGAGGTGACGACGACGGCGATGAACAGGAGCATGGAAATGTAGGCCAGCCACATGTCAGGCACAAGGTCCCAGAGGGCAACCGACTCGCTGACGGGGTCCAGCCCTTCCGCCATGCCGTAGCCGATCGCAATGAGGACTCCGTGGGCCAGCAGCAGGTACAGGGCCGGTTTGCCCAGCTTGCGGTGAAACTCAAGGGCGCGGTCGTGGCCGACTGTCTGGTCGATGAGTGGGATTCGGGCCGCCAGCAGCAGCATGAGAAGCACCAGGTCCATGCCGGCGAGGCCGGCTACAATCCCCAGCGCGGTGAAGGAACCGGCTGGAGTCGAGAAGCCGGCCATTCCGCCGTCGGCCAGCCACAAGGCGACCGCGCCGGCCAGCGACGTCCAGAAAAGGACCGTCAGCAGATCCGCTCTTAGCAACCGCCGGCGGTACTGCGCCCTGAAGGGGTTCGCAGCGCCGCCGGAGCTGCGGCGAATCCCGGGACGGTTCGTCAGAAGTTGTGTGTTCATGGATCCAGAATTGCCCCCCTGCCTATCATTTCGCTGTGAAAAGCCTTCGTCGGGCATATGACTCGGGAGGGCACCGGCCCGACGCCTGCACTGGCTGTGGGGCACTGCCCTATACACCATTCAGCGCCGGATTGGTCTTTAAATCGCCGAACTCGTAGACTTGGTAGGCGCTAGGTGGCGCGGAGCGTGCGCAATTGCTCCGGTTGGCAGGACCCGTCTGAAAAATCGACGGTCCTGGCGGCCGGTAGTTAGGGGCTCAAGTTGCGCGCATTCCTGTATTCGCCCAGCATCCCGGCACTTCGCAATGACGGTCCAACAGATCGCCGGCGCCAGGTGCCCGTGGCCCACAATCTTCGCCGCAGTGAGGAAGCAGACGGTTTGTGCCGTCTGAATCCCGCGGACAACGACGGTTGGGGGAGGGGGCCGGATGCGGACGCCGCCCAACGCACGGTCAACGGGAACTCCGTTAGCCGTTTCATTTATTTTTTGAGGAGAGTCGTCATGGCAGCACACTGCCAGGTGACCGGAGCCGAGCCGGGCTTTGGACACAGCATTTCGCACTCGCACCGTCGCAACAAGCGCCGGTTCGACCCGAACATCCAGAAGAAGCGCTACTGGGTTCCGTCCCTGCGCCGTAATGTCACGCTGCAGGTTTCTGCTCGTGGCATCAAGACCATCGACGTACGCGGCATTGACGTAGTCGTCGCCGCCATCCTGGCACGAGGAGTGAAGCTCTAATGGCAAAGGATAAGGACGTACGTCCGATCATCAAGCTGAAGTCGACCGCGGGCACGGGCTACACCTACGTGACGCGCAAGAACCGTCGTAACGACCCGGACCGTCTGGTCCTGAAGAAGTACGACCCCAAAATCCGCCAGCACGTCGAATTCCGAGAGGAGCGCTAAACACATGGCTAAGAAGTCAATGATCGCTAAGAACGAACAGCGTAAAGTCATCGTCGAGCGTTACGCTGCAAAGCGCCTCGAACTGAAGAAGGCTCTGGTTGATCCCAACTCAACCGACGAAGTACGCGAAGCCGCTCGCCTCGGCCTGCAGAAGCTGCCCCGCAACGCCTCGCCGGTACGTCTGCGTAACCGCGACATCATCGATGGCCGTCCGCGCGGTACCTTCCAGAAGTTCGGCATCTCCCGTGTTCGCTTCCGCGACATGGCTCACCGCGGTGAGCTCCCGGGCATCACGAAGTCTTCCTGGTAATTCAGTACTCCTGAAGCCAGTGGCTTGAAGAAGGGCCGGCAACCATTTGGTTGCCGGCCCTTCTCGCGTTTAAGGACTTGGCGGTTTCACGCCCCCCACTGTTCCCTTCGGCGGTGACGCACCACACACTGCTGGCTTACGACGCCGGCGGGCCTGGTTGGGTGGTTTTGGGTTGTGGTGGCGGGGTTTTTGGGTGGTGGGGTGGGTGTGGGGGGTGGAGTTGCGGTGGGGGCGTGGTGGGTGTATTGTTTTCTAAGTCGCCGCGAGGGAGACCAGCGSAAATGCTGGGAACCGGAGGCGGCCAATCCCCTAAATTTCAAGACCGGATCTGGTCGGCGTTTTGTGCGCTCTGGGTTCGGGTGGGGCGGGTTGGATGGTTTGTGGGTCGCGGAAACGCTGATTTGCAAAGCGGTCCGGACTCGGGTAAGTTTGAAAAGTTGCTCCGGAGCGATCCTTGACTGTTTGTTGGTTGTGGTGGTGCCGGGTGTGTCTGTTGTTTGAGAACTCAATAGTGTGCCA